>DKBH01000028.1 GCA_002451165.1 Nitrospiraceae bacterium UBA6905 | reverse complement strand
GTTCGAATCCTCTCTCCCCAGCCAGTCGGTCCCATCGTCTAGCGGCCTAGGACGTGGCCCTCTCAAGGCTAAAACACGGGTTCGATTCCCGTTGGGACCGCCAATCTTTTCAAGGAGTTACACGGTTTCTGCATGCCTGTCCTCACCTGACCGTGAAGAAAACGTGAAACTGAGCCTTGAAATTGCGCTTCTCAATGAGTCCACATTGAGGTGCGCGTAACGCTTCGTCATCCTCAAATCCTTGTGTCCGAGCAGCTTTGATATCGTGTGAAGGTTAACGCCCTACTGTCTCAGGTAACTTGCAAGGGTATGTTTTAGATCGTTGAAGTGGACGTTCCCGATCTTCGCCATTTCCAGTGCAGCCCTGAAAGCCCGCTGGACCTTTCTGTTATAAAGCCTTTGCCCGCTGTCATGAATAAACATGGTCTGAGAGATTCCTAACGTTTTTCAGTTGGGTTAACGTGCTGACTGCCTTATCCGTTTCAACGGGCTGCCGAAATAGATCTGGAAGGCCTCTTAGGGCCATGGTATGATGTTGCACTACAAGAAGTACTAAGGAATTATGCGCATGATGGGAGTGCAACAGGAACAGCAGGGAAGCCTGTTTTCTATGGGCATCAATCTCGACAAACGTATTCGTAAAGACCATCCGTTACGAAAAATCACGGAACTGATCGACTTCAATTTCGTGTATGCGGAAGTAAGAGAGCATTACGGGAGCACGAGCAATGTATCCGTTCCTCCTCCGTGATACTGAAACTCATGCTTCTGTTGGTGATGTACAACGTACAGTCTGAACGGGAGTTGATGGAGACCCTGAACTCCGCTAGGTCTAAAACACTGATCTCATACGCGTACTGAACACTCCATTCCTTATCTCATTTGTCTTATCAATTAAGAAGTACTGCCGCAAAGGCGGCGACGAATGGTTGTCTGCCACTGATGTGACGGGGCCATGGCAGGACGATCCAAAACCACCGTCGTCTGTTGTCTTACTTGATGCACAGAACCAGCCACATCTGAAGAAGCCGATTCTGCGTATGGTGTCAAGGGGACCCGGCTACCCGTTTTCACTTTATGTGGTATCGAAGCCTTAGCATTACCAGCCGCCAGGAAAGGAGCTTTACGTGCTATTTTCTTTATCTCTACCCCGGCCTCTTCAACGCAGGTCAGTGCCGGCGACGAACGCCAGCCAAAGGCATTCCTGCGGAAGCGTGGAGCAAAATTCCATTTATGAACTGAGGACGATGTCATTTTGTCGATCTAATTGCTATCCTGAAAAGCTTATCTGAAAAACAGCATCCTCATCACTACAAGTTTAATTTGCTACTGAGTCACTTGTAAGCATCACCCCGTGGAAGTATTGCTATTATCTCGACAAGATGCTGTTCTCTCTTCAATCTATAAATAACTCGCCAATCACCAATTCTGTAACGGTAGAGCCCTTTAAGCTTGCCTGTCAGAGCTTTTATGTTATTGCCGTACAAAGGATTTTGTTCAAGGTTCTCAAAGCAGTCATCAAGCCTTTGCCTGATGTCGCTGAAAGCCTTGTCATAGACCTTTTCTGCCGGTCTTGTAAGGTTTATCTCCCAGACTTCTTTTTCCGCCACTTTACGGTTTCGCCTCTTTCCGCTGCCTTGATCCCCTCGTTGATTGACTCAACCCATCCCGGCTTAGAGAGGATTTCGAGGGTTTCGTTGTGTCTCTCGATATAGTCGTCGATGAGTTCGGAAAGTATATCCTTAATATCCCTTTTCTCGACACTGGCGATGATCTTGAGTGTGTCCCGTTTGTCCTCGGGAATTCTTACCGTTGTTGTAGACATATGCAACCTCCTGAAATTAGTCTACTTGTTTCAAATTATCGTTGTCAATGGCATGGCTGTCTTTGCTCTGAAATAATGCAAACCAAGACTGTTTCTAAAATGTAGCGATTTTTGACCTACCGTCGCATTCGCTTAGGGAAGAAATGCCGGACTAACGATGCCGCTATATCTTACTGTGGACACTGTAGCTACAATGTAACCGTGCACGACATATACCGTCTGGCACTGTAGCCAAAATGTAGCCAAAAATTTCCAAACAGGTATAAAATGAGCGGAAAATACCGTAGAGGATGGAATAACAAAACTCCTTGAAAATAGTATATAATTCACAAAAATACCGGTAGAAGGCCCGCTTAGCAAAATTGCCCCTATAGGATTCTCAAGGCTAAAACACGGGTTCGATTCCCTATGGGACGGCCACATTATTTCTTAATATCGATATGTTATAAGCCAGGCAATATCCTCTCTTTCCCACTACTGTAACCAAAGTACAACCAGTCTTGTTCTCAAGCACTGAAGCGGCCCTTCTGAGACTATCTACATTAAGGTAGGCATACCTCTTCATCATCTTCAGATCTTTGTGACCGAGTAGCTTTGATATCGTGTGAAGGTCAACGCTTCTCTGCCCTAAGCAGCATGCGCAAGTGTGCCCCAGTTCGTGGCAACGAAGTTTTATAAACTCCGCCCGTTTGAGCGCTCTGCATGTCTTCTCCAGAATTATCTGAAGCCGGTAGGCCGATCAATAGAAGCATCTGCCGCAAAGTAAGGCATCTTCTAATAGCGCACCCTTGTGGTATAAGATGATTATAGGCTATAACCATTTGAATTTATTATAATAATCAATCTGTCTGCTAAAATATTTCGGATGTCCCCGATACTATTCCTTTGATAATGCCAAAAGCGCCCACTTCCCGGGGATGCTGAGCGGGGTGATAATTATTTTTCCTGTAGCAGCAACTGGTTAGCTGGTTGGCAACCTCTGG
Organism: Nitrospiraceae bacterium UBA6905; assembly: GCA_002451165.1. Classification (GTDB taxonomy): domain Bacteria; phylum Nitrospirota; class Thermodesulfovibrionia; order Thermodesulfovibrionales; family UBA6898; genus UBA6898. The sequence goes on along the minus strand of DKBH01000028.1, from coordinate 55,051 downwards.
CATGAAACGTGCTCAATAATCCGTGGAAAAAAGGCGATTCTTTGAGTGATGTTCACAAGAAAGATGAGAGAAGAAATAAGTAATACAAGAAATCACATTAAAATTACGTTAGCTTCTCCAGCGTCTGCCTACTGGGGTGAATTGTGTGCTGCGTCTGAACATGGCACGTTCATGAAACGTTTGAAGTGCTTCACAACCGGCACGTCAGTAGATATCGAAATCGTGATGCCGGACCTGTCTCACTGTCAGCTTAAAGGAACCGGCAGGAGTGCGAGGGAGCTTGCCATGCCTGACAAAAGATTCGGCATAGACGTTGAAATTGCCGGCGCGGCCATGTCTTATGGTCACGTAATGAAATTCGTTGATGATAAATCATCGGATTGTCTGCCGGAAGCCATACTGTCAGATGATGACATGCCCTGGGAAGTGAGGAGAACAAATGCACCTTAAAGATATTACCGGCAGGCGCCAGAGGACAGTACTTATTGTAGATGACGAAGAGGTGGTTCAGGATCTCCTCTCAACGGAGCTTGCCGACAGAGGCTTCCAAGCGTATACTGCTTCCAGTGCAGAAGAGGGGCTTACGTTCCTGGAGAACACGCCGATTGACGTTGCGCTGGTCGACATAATAATGCCCGGCATGAACGGCATAGAGATGCTTGCAGAGATAAAGAATACGAACCAGGCAGGCGATGTAATTATTATGACCAGTCATGCATCATTAGCTACCGCCATGGAAGCTCTGCGCCTGGGGGCCTATGACTACCTGCTGAAACCATTCGAAAATCTTGATGTGGTGGAGCGGGTTGTCAGCAAGGCCATTGAGAAGCGCATCCTGCTAGAGGAAAATACCCGTCTCTATCAGGATCTCCTCATCAAGAGCAAAACCCTTGAGCAATCGGTCAAGCGCCTTACCCTGCTCAACGAAATCTCCAGTGCCCTACACTCGGTGCACGACCTCAGAGAACTCCTCCAATTGCTCGTTCAGTCCATCGCCGAGGAACTGGGTGCAGAACGGGCCTCCCTCATGCTTATCGACGAACGCCAGAAAGAACTCTCTATTATTGCCTCAGTAGGAATCGAACCTGAAGTTGCAAGGAACGTAAAGGTACGGCTCGGGGAAGGGATAGCGGGGTGGGTTGCCGAGCACGGCGAGCTCGTCTTTGCGGCAAATATACAAGAAGATCCCCGTTTTAGTTATCATCCCGACCGATCCTATGTTTCGGATTCCTTCATCTCGGCGCCGCTGGTGCTGAGTGTGCCGATCAAGATGCAGCATGAGGTCATAGGTGTCATCAACATAAACAACAAGAAGGGGGGCGGATCCTTTACCGCAGACGACACCCAGCTGGTCACGACCCTGGCCGGGCAGTCAGCCGTTGCGATCACCAATGCGGTCACCTTAGAAAAGCTTCTTGATGCAAACCGGGAACTGAAAGAGACCAATTTCCAGACTGTTACGGTTCTGGCAGAGGCTCTTGAGGCAAAGGATGCCGTGACCGGAAACCACAGCGAGCGCATGATCCGGTATGCGGAGGCAGTGGCTCTCCGGCTGGGTCTTGGCGAGCGGGAGACAGAACTGCTCCGGTACGCCGCGGTGCTGCATGACATTGGAAAAATAGGCATATGCGAACATATCCTGAACAAACCGTTGCCACTGACGCCACAGGAGTATGCCCATGTCAAGGAGCATCCGCGCATTGGCGCCGAGTTGGTCCGAAAGGTCAAGTTCCTGGCCCCGGTGGCTCCGTTCATCCTTGCCCACCATGAAAACTATGGCGGACACGGCTATCCGTTCGGTATCTCAGGCGAAGAAATACCTATCCAGTCACGGATCGTGTCGGTATTGGATGCCTATGATGCCATGACCTCTGAGCGGCCGTATAAGAAAAAACGCGACCATAAGCAGGCCATTCGGGAACTGTGCAGGTGCTCCGGCAGCCAGTTCGACCCAAAGGTGGTGGAAGCGATAACCGCCTTTTTTGAACAGGAAAATGGAAATAGCTCGTAGCAGAAGTCGGGTCTTTTATTTCGGGATCGTGGCCTTGTTGCTCCTCTTTTTCGGAGGCAACCTTGCCGGGCCAGCCGATGCTGCCCCGACGCTTGTCCAGACCAACTCTGGAGCAAACGGCGCCAATGGAACATCCATCACTGTCTCCTTTGCAACGCCACCCACCGCAGGGAACATACTGGTCGCCATTTTGGGGAATCGGAGCGGCACGACTATCGCTTCAATCCCCTCAGGGTGGCTCAATGCCCGGCAGGACCCGGGACCATCACCGGGCATGAGTATTATCTACAAGGTGGCCGGAGCAGGGGAGCCCTCAGACGTGACTATTACGGTAACGGTAGGTACGCGGCTCGGCCTGCAGATCTATGAGTACACCGGGATCCCGAATGCTGTTTATCTTGAAACCGCTGAGAATTCAGGATCGGGAACATCGCTGACCTCAGGAACCGTGACAACCACAACCAACGACGAACTCGTCGTTACAGGGTTCACGACTAACGTAGCCACATCCTTTGGATCATGGACTAACTCATTTATCGAGCGCAATGACTTCCAGAATTCAGGCGCCACAATTTCAACTTACTCGGGCGCAGACCGCGTTGCATCAACGCCGGGCAGTTACGCAACGACAGCCACAACTGGCGCAGCAGCTGCCTGGCGTGCCATGACCGTGCGATTCGGCGTCAGCCAAACGATCGCCGGTACGGTCTTTGAGGACGTAAATTACGGCGGCGGTGCGGGAAGGGATAGGGCTATATCATCCGGTGTTGGCCGCTCAGGGGCGAGGGTGGAACTCTACGATAAGGCAGGTGCATTCGTATCGTCGACAACGACCGACGCATCGGGCAACTACAGCTTCTCCGGCCTTGCAGCGGGAAACTACACAGTCCGTGTTGTCAATAGTTCTGTAACTTCCTCACGGACCGGCTATGTTGCAGAACTTCTTCCTGTGCAGACATATTGCACCAAGGTGTCGAGTGGAACTGCGGTTGCAGTAACCGACTATGTCGGGGGGCAGAACCCGGCGGTTGCCGATGCAGGCAACGGTGCAGCAGGATGCACCATGAACACTGCGACGGGAGGCTTCACCGGCGGCGGCTGCAGCGGCACGGCACAGTCACTAGCAAATGTAACGTTGGGAGCGGCAGACATCACGGGTGTTGATTTCGGTTTCAACTTCGATACCATCGTCAATGTAAACGATATAGGACAAGGCTCGCTACGGCAGTTTATTACCAACGCTAATACGCTTGGCGATGACGCATCACTGGCCCAGGCGGGTCTGGTGGTTGCCAAGGAGAACGCGGTTTTCATGATCAGCAATGGGACGTCGGCGGCTGGGCTGCGGGCGGCGAACAACTACTTCGTCTCGGGCGTGGCTACCATCGCCCCGGCGTCGGCACTGCCCACTGTCTCCACCGTTGTGGTGCTCGACGCGCAGAAGCAGCCGGGATGGACCCTCGCCCCGATAATTGAGGTGAACGGGGCGGGTGCGGGTGCCGGGGTTAGCGGACTGACTGTCTCGGGAGGCTCCAGTTCAGTACGCGGTATCGTCATCAACCGTTTCACAAGTAACGGTATCCTGCTGCAGACTAACGGCGGCAACACCGTCGCCGGCTGCTATATCGGCACGACAGCGGCGGGCGCGGCCGCTGCGGCCAACAACAACGGCATACTCATCGTTTCGGCAAGCGACAACACCATCGGCGGGACTACCGCTGCCGATCGCAACGTGATCTCCGGTAACACCAGCCGAGGCGTGAACTTGAATGGCGCCACTACCAGCGGGACCCTGATTAAGGGCAATTACATCGGGACAAACGCGGCGGGCATGGCGTCAGTGGCCAACGGAAGGGGCATAGTGATTGATGGGGGGGCCAAGAACAACACAGTCGGCGGAGCGACCGCAGCCGAACGCAATGTGATCTCGGGCAATACGAATGACGGCGTAAACATAAACGGCGCCGGCGTCGTGGGAAACCGTGTCTACGGCAACTATCTTGGAGTTGCAGTGGACGGGGCCACGCCGATCCCCAACAGCAACGGCGTCTACATCATGGGCAATTCCGGAAGCAATTATATAGGCGGTCTTGGAGCAGGACAAGGCAACGTCATCGCATTGAACAACTTGAGCGGGGTGGTGGTTGTTGCTCCTGCGGTTTCGAATGCTGTCTCGGCTAACTCGATCTACGGCAATACGCAGCTCGGCATTGACCTGGGCAACAACGGCGTGACAGCCAACGACGGAGCAAAGACAGCAGGACAGGCGAACCTCCTGATGGACTTTCCGGTCTTTACGTCTGCCTACCTGTCCGGCAACACCCTTACCGTGACCGGCTATGTTGGAAGCGCACCCAATCAGGCGACATTTGCCAACGCCCGTGTGGAGATTTTCAAATCGGACCTCGACCCAAGCGGCTACGGGGAAGGACGGACGTATCTGGGATTCCTGGCCGCCGATGCGAACGGCAACTTTTCCGGCTCGACCGACGTAAGCGGCAAGGGGCTTGCCGCCGGCGACCGGATCACCGGCACCGCGACCGAGACCGCGTTCAATACGTCAGAGTTCGGAGCGAACGTCGTCGTGATCCCTGTGAACACCATCGCCGGCACGGTTTTCGAGGACGTAAACTACGGAGGCGGCGCAGGAAGAGACAAGGCGACGTCTTCGGGTGTAGCCCGCTCAGGGGCGCGGGTGGAACTCTACGATAACGCAGGTGCATTCGTATCGTCGACAACGACCGACGCATCGGGCAACTACAGCTTTACCAACCTTGTAGCCATGAACTACACCGTCCGTGTAGTGAACTCAACCGTCACCTCTTCCCGGACCGGCTATGTCGCAGGGCTTCTGCCGGTGCAGACCTATCGCACCAATGCGTCAAGCGGAACTGCGGTTGCAGTAACCGACTACGTCGGCGGCCAGAACCCTGCAGTCACAGATTCTGGCAATGGCGCATCGGGATGCATTATGAACACATCGACAGGGGTATTCACCGGAGGCGGCTGCAGCGGCACGGCACAGTCAATAGCAAATGTAACCTTGGGAGCGGCAGACGTCACGGGTGTTGACTTCGGCTTCAACTTCGACACGATTGTCAATGTGAACGACACAGGACAAGGCTCGCTACGGCAGTTTATCACCAACGCCAACACCCTCGGCGGCGAAGCGAGTCTGGCCCAGGCGGGGCTGGTCGCCGGCAAAGAGAACGCCGTCTTCATGATCCCGCTGCCGGCCAATCAGTCCTCGGGCGGCAATTCCTGGTGGCGAATCTCTCCGGCCTCCACCCTGCCGTATCTGACAGCGGCCAACACGGTGATCGACGGCACCACTCAGACGATAAACCAGGGGAACACGAACAGCCTCGGGCCGGAGATCGAGCTGGAAGGCGCCACAGGTGGGATCATGTGGGGAATCGTCATCCAGGGAGGCAGCAGCACAATCCGGGGCTTGGTGATCAACCGGTTCAACCAGATGAATATCACCATGTCCACCGGCGGCGGCAATACGATCGAGGGAAACTATATCGGGACGAATGCGACAGGAACCGCAACCGCCGGCACTTCCGGAGCCGGAATTTCCATCGGCTCAGGGAGTTCCGGAAACAGTATCGGAGGGCCCACCTCAACGACGCGAAACGTGCTCTCGGGCAATTCCACCGGCATATCGGTCTCCGCCGCCGGAGCGAACAATACGGTTCGCGGAAATTACATCGGCATCAATGCCGCCGGAACCGCGGCGATTCCGAACGGCACCGGGCTGTATGTCACTACCAGCTCCGGGAACACCTTCGGCGGGACCGGCGCGGGCGAGGGGAACGTCATTTCCGGAAACACGAATAATGGAATTTATATGGCCGTGGACTCGAATAACAACATTTTCCAGGGAAATACGATCGGTCTGGACCCGACGCGAACCTTCGCGATCCCGAATGGGGCGATCGGGATTGTTGTTACCGGGAACCTCAGTCCTCCATATCCCACAGGCAATACGTTCGGAGGCGCCGGGGCCGGGGCGGGGAACGTCGTCTCCGCAAACCTGGGCGGCGGGATAGAGATAAGGAAGGGAATCGGAAATACGTTCCAGGGCAACACGATATACGGGAACGGGGGGAATGGCGTCCAAGCCACCGGCGGAGAAACGAACGCGATCCTGAGGAACTCGATCTATGGTAACAGCGCACTGGGGATCGACCTGAACAACGACGGCGTGACGGCCAACGACGGCGCGAAGCCTGCAGGGACGCCCAACCTCCTCATGGACTTCCCGGTGTTTACATCCGCAACCCTGAGCGGCACAACATTGACCGCAGCAGGATATGTCGGCAGCGCAGCCAATCAGGCGACATTCGCCGGAGCCCGCGTAGAAGTATTTAAGTCTGACAGTGATCCAAGCGGCTTCGGCGAAGGCCAGACCTATCTCGGCTTCCTCACGACCGATGCAAACGGGAACTTCAGCGGATCGCTCACGGTGAGCGGCCTGGCCTTTGGCGACAAGATTACCGGCACAGCAACAGACGGCAGCAACAATACCTCTGAGTTCGGCGCCAACGTTGTGGTAGCAGCGAATGCGGACCTGGCGCTGACGAAGATGGACAATCCCGATCCTGCACCGGCCGGCGGTGAGCTGCTCTATACGCTTCTCGTCACGAATAACGGACCGAATAATGCGACGAACGTTGTAGTAACAGACAACCTCCCAGCCGGTATGACGCTGATCTCGGCTACTCCGAACCAGGGCAGCTGCTCGGGAACAACGTCGATTACCTGCAACCTTGGCGGTATCCTGAGCAGCGGTACGGCCAGTGTTGAAATACTGGTCGTCACGGGCACAGCCGGCTCGGTTACCAACAACGCGACCGTCACGGCTGCAGAGGCGGACCCTGTCCCGGGTAATAACGCGGCAAGCACAACAACACAGGTGGTCAACGGGGGGACGAGCGACATCCCACTGACACTCTACAAACGTATTCACGGTTTCATCGATTCTACGGTCACGGGCGGGTCGTTGCGGACTCAGCCGAACAAATCGCCGGGCAATCCGTGCCTGGTGGGCGCCAGTTCGACAGCTGCTCTATCCGGGATCCCTGTCACGGCGACAGTCGTGGCAGGTTATCTCTACTGGGGAGGATCGGGCTCAACGGTCGACAATCAGGTGACCCTTGACGCTACCGGGCTGACTGCAGACCGGACATGGACGGCGCAATATACGTTGAGCGGGACGAAGTATGATTACTTTGGCGGATTCAAGGACGTCACGGCCTATGTACAGGGGAAGCGAAACGGGAATTACACGTTCAGCGGGCTGACCGTCACTACGGCGGATCCCTACTGCTCGTTGCAGGCGGTCGTCGCGGGCTGGTCACTGGTCGTGATCTATGAAGATCCGTCTGCGTCAGGTAAGACGCTGGTATTATATGACGGGTTTGACCTGACTCGCAACGGGTCGAGTTCCTACGCACTATCGGGCATCTACGCCGCGTCGCCGCCGGAAGGAAAGACACGTTTTGTTGTTTGGGAAGGTGACGAGACGTTAAGCGGCGCGACCGAGAGCCTGACTTTTAACGGGACGACCTTATCCGACGCGCTGAATCCGGCAACCAACGTCTACAACTCTACGATAAACACACTCGGAGTCAGTACGTCTTACGGAGTTGACATAGACAGCTTCGATGTATCGAGCATGATCCATGCCCGGGATACCTTGGCGACGACTGCGGTAAATACCGGCCCCGACCTCGTAATCCTGAACGCCGTGCTCCTGCAGGTGAAGTCGAATATCATCGTCGGTACGGTTTTCGAGGATGTAAACTACGGAGGCGGAGCTGGGCGAAGCCTTGCAACGGCGACTGCAGGCGCGCCGGGCTTCTCCGTGGCGCGGCCGGGCGTGAAGGTCGAGCTGTACGACTCGGGCGGGAGCCTGATTAGGAGCACGACGACCGACGCAGATGGCGAGTACGGCTTCGCAGGGCTTGCTGACGGAAACTATACTGTGCGGGTAGTCAACAGCAGCGTGACATCGTCGAGGCCCGGGGCGGTCGGTACTTTATGGCCAGTGCAGACGTACCGCACCGATTCAAGTTCAGGAACTGCGGTCGCTGTTACGAACGAGGTAGGGGGAACGAACCCACAAGGGGTTGATGCACCGGCGAACCCGGGCGGAGCGAACCTTGGGAGCTTCCTGGCCCAGTCTAAGGCGACGGCTAAGATCATCACGGGAATCACGGTTACCAACGTTGATTTCGGGTTCAACTTCGATACCATCGTCAATACAAACGACACGGGACAAGGCTCGCTGCGGCAGTTTATCACCAACGCAAGCACGCTGGGCGGAGAGGCATCTCTCGCGCAGTCCGGCTCGCGCATGAACAACGGCGTGGCCGAGGCGCTGCCCGCAGGAAGAGAGAGCAGTATCTTTATGATCTCTGATGGCCTCGCCCATCCGGGACTTCGCGCAGGTCTCGCAAACCAGCTTACGGGTGGTGTCGCTTCGATAAGCCCCGGGAGCCTTCTGCCCGCTATCTCTGGCGCGAAGACGATCCTCGATGGCACAACACAGACCGTTAACGTCGGCGATACAAATGCAGGGGTCCAAGGGACCGGCGTTAGCGTCGGCGTCGATGGCCTTGTGCTGAAACAAATTCCGAAGCCGGAGATCGAGATCAGTGACGGAGCCGGCCTCACCACAGGCCTTGATATCCAGGCGAGCAACGTGACGATCCGGGGAATAGCAATCTACGGATTTGGATTCTTTGGGGTGACGGTCGGCCACGCGGGGATCGAGGTGCGCGACGGCTCTTCGGAATTATTGATCGAGCAGAACTTCCTCGGCACCACCGCCGCAAGCTTCTCGATGCCCGCCGACTTGTCTGCTGCGAACATCAGGGTTGACGGAGCCGACGCAGGGATTGTTCGCGACAACCTCATCGGATACTCGATGACCGCAGGGTTCCAGGGTGCCGACAACACGACGGGCTGGACAATCGAAGGAAACGAGATCCGGGTTAATCCCAATGGCGGCTACCTCTATGGCAACGGCATTGATATCGGTGCTGCAAATTCGGGCGGTTTTACAATCAGGGGAAACCTCATAACGCTCAACAGCGGCCCTGACATCGAGCTGCAAGGAGGCAGCGGGGGAAACATAATCGTCAACAACACCCTTACGGATGCCGGTACGGCAGGTCTTTTTGATTCCGGTGTCCACATCGATGGAAACGGCAATATCGTGGACCGGAACGTAATCCGGAATAACCGGGGAGCCGGGGTCCTGGTGGGGTCTTCATCGACTGGGAACCGGATCACGCGCAATTCGATCTACGGAAATGGCCCTACGACTGGTCAGATAGGGATTGACCTGCTCACTGCTGCGGACAACCCGGACCACGGAACAAGCCCCTTCGTGACGTTGAACGATAGCGGCGATACTGACTCAGGAGCCAATGGGCTTCTTAACTTCCCGATCCTGAGCTCAGCCGTTGTAAGCGCCGGGAATCTTATCCTCACCGGATATGCGCGGCCAGGGTCAGTCATTGAGCTGTTCGTTGCGGACGCCGATCCATCCGGCTTCGGCGAGGGCCGGACCTGGAAGCTCACCCTGACAGAAGGAGGCACTGGGAGTGGCGGAGACGATCCTTATGCCGACACCGACGCGGGAGCGGGCACGTACGGCCCCGGCGCAATCAACGGTATCGTTCAGGGGACTGACACGACGAACAAGTTCCGCTTCACATTCCCTATCCCCTCGGGCGTCGCAATCGGTACCATACTGACTGCGACGGCAACACTCAGCGGAAACACCTCTGAATTCAGTGGCAACGTCGTTGCCGCCGCAGCGTCAAACCAGCCTGACGCGATGATCAAGCTTTCTTCTGAGGCGGATACCGCCTATCTTACCGACAACATATATGAGGCAACGGTAACGGTGCAGGTTAAGTCCGGTGGAGCCGTAAGCGGCACGACTGCAACGTATGCAGTCAAGTTCGAAAACGACGGCAATATGACCGACAGCTTCGTAATTACCGGGACGGGCAGCGGTTCGGGATTCACGGTTCAGTATCTGGATGAAACAGCGACTGACCGGACAGCAGCTGTCACAGGGGCAGGATATACCATAGCCAATATCCTGGCTGGTGGAAGCAGAGTCTGGACAGTCAATGTCACCCCTGCCGGCAACCCTGCGCCGGTGGTTGGCGGGACATCGTATAGCATCTTTGTAACGGTTGCCTCCTCAACAGATGGATCAAGAAAGGATCAGGTGGAGGCGACGACTACGTCCACCTCAGCAAATCTGACGCTCCTGAAAAGCGCCGACAAGACCTCCTTTAACCCGGGGGAAGATATCACCTACACATTGACCGCCAGCAACAGCAACGGCCTAACTTCAGCTTCCTCAGTTATTATTACCGACCCGGTGCCGACAAACACCGGATTTAAGATCGGAGGCGCCACCTTCAACGCAGGGACCTCGACGCTTGCCGCGGTTATCAGCTATTCGAACGACAGCGCAGCGACCTGGGTCTATACGCCGGTCAGCGGAGGCTGCACAGCGCCGGCAGGGTATGACTACTGCGTAACCAACGTGAAATGGACAATGACCGGCTCGATGCCGGGAGGGACAAATTTCAGCGCAGGAATGATCGTGAGAGTTAAGTAACAGGCGTCTCCCTCCATTCAAGTTTCAATCCGACAAGAGATTTCTTCTTATATAGAGTTGTTATTTTTTCCTGTTTTGAATTGTCGGGCATCCGGCAGACCACTCAACGGAAGCATCTGCAGTAATAAAAGGCATCCACCAAATAACGCACCCCTGTGCTATTCCACGGTAAAAGCTTATAACCATTTGAATTTATTGTAAAAATCAATCCGCCTGCCAAAATATTTCGGATGTCCCCGAAACTATTCGTTTGGAAATGCCAAAAGCGCCCACTTTTTTAAGGGGCTGAGCGAGGAAGTGAATATTTTTCTTGTAAAAACAAGCAGTTGGATTGATAACCAGCTCTGGCACACTACCTGCTTTTTGTACAAAAGGCGTAGTAACAGAGGAGTGCAATAACAATTAAGGAGGGCACAACATGAAGATGATCAGCACAGCAAAAAGTCAAAGAAAAGGAGGTGAAAGATTATGAAAAGACGGTTTCTGTTGATTATTTTGGCTGCAGTACTCTGGCTGCCTTATCTATCAGCAGCGCAGGGGAGGTCTGAACTCAGCCTGAATATTACGGCGCAGAAGGAAGTTATGGTGAAGGACGAGACCGGCAAGATCCGCATAGAATGGCAAATGGCGGAGCAGACGAACCCCGGAGATATCCTGAAGTTTACTGTTGCGTACACAAATACCGGCAAGGTCGAAGCCCGCAACTCCATGATTGATGATCCAGTGCCTGCCGGGACCACGTACATTGCCCATAGCGCCGAGGGGAAGAATGCCGAGATTAGCTTCAGTATCGACGGAAAGAAGTTCGAATCTCCGACCATGTTGACCTATAAGGTTAAACAGGCAGACGGTTCAGTCGTCGAGCATCAGGCGGGTCCGGAAATGTATACCCACATACGGTGGAAGTTGTTAACACCGGTAAGACCGGGAGAATCAGGGAGCGTCAGCTTCAAGGTCAAGGTCAATTAAGAAAACAAAGGAAAACTACTACCAAAAGGAGAATCACTATGAATCAGCGAGCGCAGCACAACCTGCAGTCGAATTTCTTCAAAACCCTGCTCTTCCTGGCGATTTTCTTTGCCAGCGTAGTGCAGGTGCAGGCCCTCACCCCTGCAGGAACAACCATCACAAACACCGCAACCATTAACTGGACCGACCCGAGCAGCAACGCTTACACGCAGAACGCATCCGTCAGTGTAACGGTAAACCCGGTATATTTCGTAACGGTAAACTCACCGGTTGACCAGTCGGGCAACTCTAACACAACCGTATATTATGCGTATACCGTAACCAATACCGGTAATGACACCAACACCTTTGCGCTCAGCGCCGCCTCTGGAGCAGGCGGCAACACCTGGACACCGGCGTTGTATGCGGACGACGGCGCAGGAGGCGGCGTCGCCAACGACGGCATTCACCAGGCCGGCGAAACGAACGTTATTGCTTCGACCGGTGCACTTGCTGCTGACGCTACCTTCAAATTCTTCGTTGCCGTGCCGATCCCGCTGAACACAGCAAACGGACAGCAGGATGACACTGTCCTCACCGTCACAGGGTCCCAAGACCCCGGCGCAGGAGATGACGCATCAGACACGGTTACGACAACTGCCCTGGCTTCCACCCTCACGGTAACAAAGGAGGTCAGAAATGTCTCTACCGGAGGCTCGTTCGGTTCATCAGCAAATGCGAATCCCGGGCATATCCTTGAATATCGCTTAACCGTTTCGAACACCGGGCCGGTACAGGCGATGAGTCTTGTCCTGACAGACCCGCTCAATGCGAATCTGACATATACCGCGAACAGCATTTGGATCGGTTCAAGCAACGCCGGCAGCGCCGCTCCAAACGTACAGAAGACGGACAATACAACAGGAGATGCTGCCTGCGTGGTTGATGCATGCGGTGCCGCCAATTATAACGGAGGGACCAAAACCATCACGGTATATCTTGGCAATACCGCGACCGAATCGGCCGGCGGCACCATGAACAACGGATCTGCAGCCTATGTCTTTTACCGGGCTACGGTCAACTGATCATGCCGAGACAAGTTCTCCACTGCTGAAAAGGGAGAAAGGACAACGGTGCTGACTATCTGCACGGGCAGATTGCGGGGGCTCCAGACCACACTCGGTGTGGTGTGTCTGGCAGCCCTCATCCTTTTTCCGGCCCTTGCTCTTGCCCTGACTCCTGGTGGTACGGTTATACCGAACACCGGAGTTATTATTTTTAAGAACAGTCAAAACAGCTACACACTCTCATCCAACACCGTTACCGTCATAACCAGTAACGTATTTGACATCATTATCAAACCGCCACAGACCGGCACACTGCTGCCGGGCGAATCCAAACAATACACCCACACCGTTACCAACATGAGCAATTTTGCAGATACGATCGATCTCCAAGTGGTCAGTTCCCTCGGGTTGTCGATCGCGCTGCTTGCAATAGACGGCACACCACTTCCGGATACTGACGGTGATGGAATGCCAGACGCAGGACTCTTAGCGCCGGGTGCGAGCATGACGTTTCTTATTCAACTGACGGCTTCGCCAACAGTCACCCCCGGCCTGACCGACACGACGGTGATCAGTGCGATATCAAGCGTTGATGCGTCATTCAGGCGAACGACGACGGATGCCACAGCAATCATCTCCCCGCTGATTTGGTCCCCGCTCACCAAGAGCGTGGAACCTTCTGGGGCGGCCTTTCCGGGTGCTGTACTGACCTACACAAACAAGTTTAAAAACAGCGGCAATGCCGCGGCGACACATGTCGTCATAACGGATATTCTTGACCAGCATCTCGTCTATATTCCGAAGAGTGAGAGGCTTCCGTCAGACCTCGCGGGCATATCAGTTTCGTATGATAAGGACACCCGTACGGTCACCTGGACTATACCGGAGGTTCCGGCGGGATATTCGGGGAAGATTTCGTTTCGTGCAAGTATCGATCAGCGTGCGCCCTGCGATACGGTAATCAAAAACCGGATCGGGATAGTGAGCGACCAGAACCCTGACAGACAATACTCGAATGTTGTCGTAACCTCTGTTATTGAACAACCTCTCCGTATTTATAAGTCGGCCAACAAAGAAGAAGCTGATGTCGGTGATCATGTCGGATATGCTGTCAGAGTCGAAAACACGAGCAAGGGAACAACGGCGTATGATGTTACCGTGACCGACCATCTGCCGAAGGGGTTCCGGTATCTGAAGGGAAGCGCCGCGCTTGACGGGAAGGCCATTAGTGACCCCGAAGGCAGCCGAACCCTGGTCTTCAAGATTGGTCCCCTTGCACCCGGTGAGAGCAAGACCCTCACCTATACGGCGGTCATCTCGATCGACGCAACGATGGGGAAAGGCAGAAATACGGCGAATGCCTCCGGAAACAGTGCGGGCGGTACGCTCTTTTCAGCCGGCCCTGCATCTGCATCAGTGAAGGTGCGAGAAGGTGTTTTGAACACCATGGTCGTCATCCTCGGAAGGGTCTTTAGCGACCTCAATCACGATAAAATGCCTGATGAAGACGAGCCGGGCATCAAGGGAGTTCGCATCTACCTCGAAGACGGGTCTTTCGCGGTAACGGATGGAGATGGAAAGTATTCGTTCTTCGGCGTTTCTGCCGGCACGCACATCGTAAAGCTCGACAAATCAACCATACCGCGCGGGTTCATCTCCGTGCCGCTCGGAAACACCTTTGCAGGTGATGGCGGCTCGCAGTTCATCCATGCACCATTCGGCGGACCGGCCAGAGGAGATTTTGGCCTAATCCAGGATTCTGCGGTCCGGCCCATTGAGAAAAAAACCGTTCCCGCGAAGGCGGCAGGGAGCGAACAACCGATGCTCTACACCTTTGGCACCGGGATGGTTGCGGCTCCGCAGACCCTGGAGGAACAGATAAAGACAATGCCTGATACGCCCGAGATCCTCCAGCCGAAACAGGGAGATCTGTTAAAGAAGAATCGGGGAGATATCATCGTACGAATCCCGGACGGCACGGACTACAGCCTGAGCGTCAATGGCGATCCGCTCCTCTCAAAGCAGATCGGCAAAACCATCCTCGAGAAGAACAGGATGATCCGCATCTGCCAATATGTCGGCGCTCGGTTTGTCCCGGGCAATAACATCATTCAGCTTGAAACCAAGATGGCCAACGGCACCACGGATATCCGGGAGATTTCAGTGATCCTGCCGGGAGATCCGGTAAGAATCATCGTCACCCCGGACAAGGCTGATATACCTGCTGATAACAGGACAGAGGTCCCCTTTACGGTGCTGCTGAAAGATAAGTCGGACAGGCCGTCGGCAGGAGAGCAGCTCATTACGGTAGCCACCGAAAAGGGAATCATAGTCGAAAAGGACCTCGACCCTTCTGTTGCCGGCCACCAGATAAAGAGCGTCGACGGAACAGCAACATTCACCCTCCGCTCTGGTCTTAAGACAGGCGAGGACACCGTCAGGGTCATGCTCGGAAGCACGCTCCAAGGCAAGGCCAGCATCTACTTCATGCCTGAGATGCGGGACTGGATCGTTGTGGGTGTGGGAAACGTGCTGTTAAGCGGCAACATGGTGTCAGGAAATGTTGAGGACATATCGGGAAACGAGACCTTTGAACAGGGTATCTACCACAATAACAGACTCGCCTTCTTCTTAAAGGGGAAGGTCCTTGGGAAGTTCCTCTTGACCGCTTCCTACGATTCCGACAAGGTGAAGCGTGACAAGCTCTTCCAGACTGTCGACCCGGACCGCTATTATCCGATTTACGGCGATGCGAGCGAGAGAGGATATGAGGCAGAATCTCAGGGGAAGCTGTATGTGAAGATTGAACAGGGAAAGTCATCCCTCCTCGTCGGCGATTTTCAAACTGATCTTTCGAATACGGAGCTGGCCAGATACGACCGGCCTTTTAATGGAGTAAAGCTCGATGTGAACACAAAGAATGTCTCGGTCAGGGCCTTCGAGAGCGAGACAGGTCAGATACAGAGAAAGGACGAGATACCCGGAAACGGAACCTCCGGATACTATTTCCTGAGCAAGAAACCGGTCATTGAGAACAGCGAAACAGTACGCGTCGAGGTGAGAGACCGTTATCATTCCGAACACGTGCTCTCGGTCGAAAATAAGGCGCGGTATGCAGACTATGCGATCGATTACCGTGAAGGCTCCATACTGTTTAAGGAGCCTGTGGCGACTCTTGACCAGAACCTGAATCCAGTATTCATCGTTGTGAATTATGAGAGCGATGCAGACGGGGACGAGTACTATATCTATGGGGGAAGGGCGAGCGTCAGGACAGACCACGGCTCAGAGGTCGGGGTAACGGCGATTGTAGAGCAGAAAGACGAGAAGAATTCAACTCTGTATGGCATAGACGCCACTGCTCAGATTGCGGAAAAAGTCGTGCTGAAAGGCGAGGCTGCATGGAGTGACACTCTCGAAAAAGGGCGCGGAAATGCCTGGAAGCTCGAAATGACAACGGCGATAACGGACAATCTCTCAGCAGGGGCATATTACCGTAATATAGGGGAAGACTTCCATAATCTCTCCCTCAACACATCCGAAGTCGGGACAATAAAATATGGTCTGAAGCTCAACTACAAGATATCAGACAAGACTGCTGTAATCGCTGACGCGTATTCGGAGGAGAACACTGTCATCAACAAGAGGATCGCCGAAAGTTCGCTGGGGATTACCCACAAATTCTCGCTGCTGAATGTGGTGGCCGGATATCGGTTCACCAGGGAAGACAACGGCATTGAGGACCCGGGTACCGGGAACAGCATCTACGTCGGAGTCAGCAGGAAATTCGGAGAACGTCTCTCGGCAGCTGTGTTGAGGGAACAATTGCTCTCGGGTTCGGCAAGCGAAAAATATCCGCCAAAGACACTCCTGAGGGTTGACTATATGATCACTGACAAGATCAAGATGTTCGTCACACAGGAGTTCCAGGAGACCGAAGAGGGACGGAAAAGCATTTCCCTCATCGGGACGGAAAGCAAATTATCAAAGCATTTTATGCTGACTACAGGATATGAAATGGAGCAGGGCGCTTCGGTCGATGCACGGCGGATGGTTACCGAACTCAATTCAGCATGGGGCAGCGACAACGGCCTCAGCTTCCGAAGCAAGACACGGTACCAGATCGAAAACTCCCTTTCCGGGGAGAACGGGCAGGCCCTTCTCGGCCTGAATACGCGGTGGCAGATCAGCGAAGGTATCTCCGTCAGCGGCTCTGCAGAAAGGGTTGAGCCTGTCCAGGGCGAAGGGGGCCAGAAGAGCACTGCCTTCACAGCAGCTATTGAATATCTGAAGCCTGAAGCACTGAAGGCGACCGGTCGCTATGAATTGCGCATTTCTGATACCGAGACTACGAATCTGTTCACCGTTGGAGCTGCCCTGAAGTACAGTAGTAGCCTCTCTTTCCTTGCGAAAGTTTCCCACTGGAACAGCAGCAGGGATACGGGCAATGATATACTGCACGACAGCGTGCTCGGGATGGCATACCGCCCTCTGGGGAGACAGTCTCTCTACCTGCTGAGCATGCTCAGACTCAAAGTAGACAAGAAGGGGAGCATGCCAACTCATGATGAGACACGCAGCCTTATCAGTTCCACCGAGCTCTCCTATCGACTGAGCCCTCGTCTTACCCTCCTCGGCAAGTACGCGGGAAAATACAGCTGGGACCTGACAAGCGGGAGCAAAACGAGTTCCTATACGGATATGCTCATGGCCGGTGCGACCTTCGACCTTACCAAGCGCATCGATGTAAGCTTCAACGCACGACTGTTGCACCAGTATAATACCGGCATGATCTCGGTCGGGAAAACGGTCAGCGTCGGATATGAGGTTCTGAAGAACATTCGGGTGATCGCCGGTTATAACTTCTCACGTATGAATGACCGCGATCTCTCGGGGGAAAGCTATCAGAGCCACGGCCCGTTTGTTCAGATGCAGTTCAAGTTTGATGAGAACACCTTCACCGAATTTTGCGAGAGGTTCCTCGGTGCCTGCCGCAAGCCTGCCCGGCCGGTCATGAATCTCGACAGTTCTGTCAAAGGAGAGCCGGTTGAAGTGCTCGGCAGTGTCGAGTCTTTCACGCTGCTCGTCAACCAGAAAAATGTTGACCTCCCGGCAGGGGATATCAAGATACAGGGGGAGGCGATCGATGAGATCGTTGAAGTCAAGGGTGGCAGGCTCGACAAGCCGGTAGAATTTCAGGTCACCGTTCATGAGCCTGCAGCCGTCAGTGAATGGCACTTAAAGATTATGGATCTCAGGGGAGATACCCTGCGAACGATTGACGGCTCCGGCACCCCCCCCGCGGCCATTGCATGGGACGGATGCGCCAATGATAAGACTATCCTGGTTGGCGGCAAGGTTTATCAGTATGTCTTTGAGGCTGTCTATAGGGATGGAAGTAAGGCCGCAAGCCCGGTGCGTATTTTTGGCCTAGACCGGACGAGCGCTGTCTCGATAACGCTTGCCAGCGGGGCGTTCGTGCCCGGCTCTGCTGCACTCACCGCAAAATCAAAGAAAATTCTGAGCAGCGCTGCGGCGGATCTCCGCAAATATCCAGATGAAAAGATCGTCATTGAAGGGCATGCTGATTCCTTGGGTTCCGAGAGTGCAAACCGCGACGTGGCAAGGAAGCGCAGCGAGGCAACGGCAGCCTATCTGATCAAGGAAGAGAAGATTTCTGAGGAACGGATTATCGTGCGTTGGTACGGCATGCCAGCATCAATATCGGTCAAAGCCGCTTCAGACATGGCCCGATCCGACGGCCGCGTCGAGATCAAGGGAGAGTTCGAATCTATGGAACGGCCAGAGATCCTCGATCAGCACAGGACAGCACCTTCAGTCAGCATCAACAGGGCGCCGGTATCCATTGATTCCTTCGGCCGCTTTTCCGAAAAGATAGAATCCTCCGGCGACAGCCTTGCCTTTGAAATGCAGGATAAACAGGGGCGTTCAGTCCGGACCGTTGTCCCCCTGCCGACCGTTACCCTGCTCACCCCGTCTGATGAGATGCAGGTGGCACTCGATGACACGACTGCTCAGCAGGCAGGAGAGAAGCCAGCCCAGGCTGCGGGAGTTGCCCTGGCAAAGGGAATAGAAGTGCCGTACAGCATCAAGGGCCAGACTGAGCAGGGGAACCAGCTGAAGATTGACGGCCGGGAGGTGCCCATCGGCAAGGACGGTCGTTTCGCCCTGGATCTGCATCTCAGTGAAGGAGAAAATGTCTTCTGGCTCGAGATCAGAAATAGCGATGGCTATACACGCTACACAAAACTGACTGTCAAAACTGCTCTCAAGCAGGAGGCCCGGCCGGCGCGCGAAGGCAAGACATCCTTCTTTGAAGATCTGGTCAGAAGAATAGAGGAGTTATACAACGAGATAACTAAGGGGATTCTTTTATGATACGAGACCGCCTGCACACTGCACTAATGCGCCTGCTCGAAACGCTGGGGACAATGATTATCGTCCTGATCTTCTGCGGTATATTCGCAAGTCTTCTGAGCAAATTATTTATTCCCGGGGCAAGTCTGAGACAGCTGCTACAGACCAGTGACGAGCGATCTCTTGAGAACAGCGGCGGCAGCCGGGATGCGATGCTCAACGCGGGGGGACGGGACGGAAGTCTCGGAGATGCATTCAAGAGCACCGCAACCCTGAGCCAGACCCGTAATCAGGTCAAGAGCAAACGGGCAGACTCCATCGCGTGGAGTCTGGCAAAACCGGGCATGGCGCTTTATAACCGGGATTCTGTCCAGACATTCAGTGACTCTACCGCCCAGATTAAGATCGATAAAAAGAATTCTCTTACCGTGAGCAGCAACTCCCTTGTAATCATACAGCGTGTCGAGAAGGATCTGTTTCAAAATTTAAAGCACTCTTCGTTGGTTGTCCTCGAGGGTGAACTGAACGGCAAGGTTGGCTCAGGTAATAATCCGCTCAACCTCGAGGTGAAAACGGGAAGTGCGGTAGCGAGGCTGAACAGCAACAGTTCGCCCGGAAAGAATATAGATTTCAAGATATCATCGAACGAGGACCAGTCCTCCTCGATCGTGGTGTATAACGGCCAGGCAGAGGTTATGGCCCAGGGGAAGGTGGTCAAGATTCCTGCCAACACCGGGATAACGGTAAAACCCGGTGAATCTCCGGGGGCCCTGATTCAACTTCCTGACGCACCTCTCCGGCTGTCGCCTGCAGATAAGACGCTCATGACATACCGCGAATTATCCCCTCAGGTCCGTTTTTCCTGGGCAGCGGTCCCGGAGGCTGATGCCTATCACTTTCAGCTGGCGCGCGACCCTCACTTTAATAAGATGATTATTATTAACAAGAGAATAGCCGACACAGAATTCGTATATGGAAATCTGAAGAAGGGAACATATTACTGGCGCGTGAGCAGTCTGAAGGAAGGGTGTGAAGGGCGCCCCGCCGATACGAGGCAGATTGAGCTCATGCAAGACCTCGACCCTCCGGCATTGGAGGTCCATTTCCCCGAGGGTCCAGTCTCTCTCGACCATGTCGTCATTGACGGCAAAACTGAACCGGGAGCGAATCTTTTTGTTTCGGGGAATCCGGTGAAGATCTCGGATACCGGCACATTTACTCAGGTGGTAACTATCAAACAGGGTGTCAACCTCATTACCGTCGAGGCAGTCGATGCTGCGGGAAATGTCACGTATCGCACCCGTTCCGTCCAGGGAGGTGTTAACTAATGAAAAATATGCTGATGCGCGTGCGGTTCCGTTTTCCGCTTCGCTTCAAGATCCTGCTCACCCTGCTATTTGTTGTCACTGCTGCGGTGTCGGTCATTACGTTCACCATGGCCTCGCTCTTTCATAAGGACAAGGAGACCTATATTCATGACCTGACATCAGTGATAGCGCTTCATACAGCCGATGAAGCAAGCGCGCTTTTGCAGGGATACCGGGAAAAGCTCAGGGTTTTCTCACGGATCATAGGAGAAAAAGGCCTGCCCCAGGAACAGAAAGCGGCTATGATAAAGAAGCTCTTTGAGGACTTTGATGAGTTCGTGCTGGTCACGCGCTATGACACGCATAGAGAAAAAGTTACCATCTATGATTCACAGACTCTGAAGACCGCCGGTCTCAGCAAAGATGCATACGATGAATATTACCGTACCAATCCCCTTCCCTTGGACGATATATCCAACGGAAAAGTCTTCATACAGAACTGTTCCTTATCACCTGAACTGCCGGCATTTACCTTGGCAGTTTCCGAGTACGAAGCGAAAAGGGGAAACCCTCCGGTAATAGCTGCGGTTATCCGGCTGAACAGTCTGCTGCGGCTGGCTGGGCGGACCAAGGTTTTTGAAACTTCTATTTTCGATGCCGGCGGTGCTCTCCTGGCGCATAGTGATAAGAACAAGGTGGTCTCGCAAGCGAAAATCTCCGGTCTGCCAGACCTCAGCCAGCTGGCAAAGAAAGAGAGCCTTGGCACCACGGCCGAATATTCACAAGAAGGCGTAGCGATGGTCGGCGGCTTCGCAAAGATAGACGTGGGGGGCCTGATTTCCGGCGTCCAGATAACGAAGGCTACGGCGTTTTCAACGGCACGAGAGCTTCTCATGTATCTTCTTGCGGTGTCTCTCATGCTCCTCATCAGTTCTTCCCTGATCAGCCTCTTCTGGTCAAACAAGCTAACCAAGCCGATCGAACGTCTCTCTCGGGCTACCCAGGTGGTAGGGAGCGGCGTATTTGATGTCCATATCGAGGTGGACTCGAACGATGAGATCGGCGATCTCGCCGGCTCATTCAATAAGATGACCACGGAGCTTACGGCGCGGGAAGTTGCCCTGAAAGAGGCGCAGACTCAACTTATACAGTCGGAAAAAATGGCAGCGTTCGGTCAGCTCGGCGCCGGCATAGCCCATGAAGTAAAGAACCCTCTGGCCGGAATCCTTGGCTATGCGCAGCTTTCGCTGAGGAAGGTAGAAGAGGGCTCACCGCTCAAGGCTAACTTGAGAATAATCGAAAAGGAGACGAAGAGATGCAAAGGCATCATCGACAATCTCATGAAGTTTGCACGGCAGGAGAAGGTGTCGTATGTGTCGATCGATATCAACAGTGTAATTGAAGACGCCTGCGCAATTGTCGATCATCAGCTCGGCATTCATAAGGTCCGCCTCGAAAAGAAGTTTTCACCACAACTTCCGATGATAATAGGTAACAGCAACCAGATACAGCAGGTACTTATGAACCTGATGATCAACGCCCAGCAGGCGATGGAAGGAGCCCCCGGCATGATAACGATCGAAACGGCCCTTGCCGGACCAGAGAGGATAGAGATACGGCTGAGCGACAGTGGTCCGGGAATTCCCAAAGATATTCAGGCGAAGATCTTTGAGCCCTTTTTCACGACAAAGGCGGCCGGCAAAGGTACCGGACTTGGCCTATCGGTCAGTTATGGCATCATCAAGGACCATCACGGCGATATTACCATTCAGAGCGAGTCCGGTCAAGGGACCACATTTGTGATATACTTACCCGTACTTGTTGAAACAGAAAGGAGAAAAGACGACCTTCACCTCGGTAATGATCGGGAAAAATGAATTTAGTTCATGACAAACTCTGTGTAAGAGAGGAAGACACATGCAGGACGCAATAACAATCCTTGTGGTGGATGACGACGCAACCATCCGGAGTCTCCTGTCAGAGCTCCTTCATGGGGAGGGATATGACGTGGTAACGGCAAAGAGCGGGGAGGAGGCTCTCGAACTGGTCCTTCAGACCCCCTATCCGCTGATAATATCTGACGTTAAGATGCACGCAATGACCGGTATAGAGCTCCTGAAAAAAATTAAAGAGGTCAGCACGGATATCCAGGTGATCGTCATGACGAGTTATGCGACGGTTGATACGGCCGTCTCTGCGCTGCGTATTGGCGCATATGATTTTATTGTCAAACCGTTCGAAGATCTTCAACTTGTTGCCATCTCGGTCAGGCGGGCCGTTGAAAAGCTACGCATGGTACAGGAGAACAAGAGGCTTATTGACAGCCTTACGAAGACCAAGCAAGACCTCGAGCAGCTCAATGAGGAATTGAAGCGCCTGGCGATATACGACGGTCTTACCGGCCTCTACAATTACCGGCAATTTCAGGAGGCGATCAGCTTTGAAATATCCCGCTGCACGCGCTACAAGCAGATGTTTTCGCTCGTCATAATGGATATTGACAACTTTAAGGTATACAACGATGCAAACGGGCATCCCGCAGGCGATGCACTGCTCAAACTTTTGGCAGAGGTTCTTTTACGGAGGCTGCGGAAAAGTGATATGATTGCGCGCTACGGAGGTGAAGAATTTATCTGTATTCTTCCGGCAACAGACAAGAGCAATGCGTTCCATCTTGCTGAACATCTCAGACAGCTGATATCTGAACACCCATTCCCCCGCGGGGAGACACAGCCGCTCGGATTCGTCTCGGTGAGCATGGGGATCGCTTCGTTTCCGGAAGACGGGACTGAAACGAGCTCATTGATAAGAATGGCAGATTCTGCGCTCTTCCGGGCAAAGCGGTCAGGCAAGAATACGGTTTGTTTGGCAGAGTCAGGAGTTGGCTTATGATTCTGCTGAAGCGGCGGGGTTCTGGGATGCTCACCCGTAAAGGAGACGTGCAATAATGCATACAAACCGAATAGAACCTCTTCATATCCTCGTTGTAGATGACGACGAAGCATTACGCGGAATCTTAGGCGATGTATTAACAGAAGACGGATACCACGTAACGGTCGCATCCAGCGGTGAAGAGGCGCTGGACGTCATCCGTCAGCATCCATTCGATATTGTTGTTCTCGATATCCGCCTGCCCGGCATGAGCGGAATGGAGGTGCTCGAAAAGGTGAAAGAGATGTACCCCCAGTTGCAGGTTATTATCATCACCAGCCATGCATCTCTAGAAACCGCTGTTACCGCTCTTCGTTGTGGTGCATACGATTATCTCTCCAAGCCGTTTGATGATATCAATATCATCTCTGCAGTGGTCGGGCGTGCGGCCGATAAGATCCGTCTGATGCGGGAAAATGAAGACCTCATACAGGACTTGGTAAAGAGCAAGGATGAGCTTGAAGCAGTAAACAAAGAGCTTACTGATTTAGCGATCCGCGACGGCCTTACCGGATTATATAATCATCGATATTTTCATGAAGTCCTTTCGATGGAATATTCACGCGCAGTCCGCCACGCGCGGGAGTTCAGTATCCTCTTTCTCGATGTCGACTTCTTCAAACACTACAATGATACCCATGGGCATCTCTCAGGAGACCACCTGCTGTCTGATCTGGCAAAGCTCCTGATTGCACGTCTCAGAATAATCGACGTAATCGGCCGTTATGGCGGAGAGGAATTTATTGTCCTGCTTCCGGAAGCCCCGAAGAAGAGAGCCCTTCAGCTGGCAGAGGAAATCCGGCAACACATAGAGGTATATCCCTTCTATGGAAGAGAAACACAGCCTTCTCACCGGTTAACAGTCAGTGTGGGAGTGGCTGCCTTTCCCGAAGACGGCGCCACCATTCCCCTGCTCATAAAAAATGCGGATAACGCGCTCTACCGGGCAAAGAACGAGGGACGTAACAGGGTCTGCAGTGCCGGGGCCTGAATCAGTCGGGTAAGGCGTTCCTTCTCACACAGACCGCTATGGCTCTCTGAACCGCGCTCGGTAATCTTCTATAATCGACCAATCTGCTCCTGCCAGGCATGCGTGCGGCGAGCGCCTGGATGGAGCCAGACCTGAGCACTGCCGTCGTGAAGCATCGTCTCTTCGGATGCGCGCGTACAGACAAAACCATAGAGCGTTGCGGAGAATGCCCAGCGGTATTCGTATCAGCGGAAGCGTAGATTCAAATCCGACGGCTTCCCCCAACTCCTCGGCAAGCTCCCGCGGGGGCGGTCAACAGCCGAATATTTCTTATTCGCGTGAGCACACTGTCGCGGTGCGTGACGTTATCAACTTTTCCAGAAATCATGGCAGGTCTCTCACGCAGGGTTCTTTTCCTAAAGGCCTGGCGGGCGTGAAATGCGACATCACTGAGCATCTCGTGTCGAAATCTTCGTTGGACAAATGGACACCCAGCGCTTTCAGCTGGTGAATATGGTGACGATACAGGGGAATTTTCTATTACGATGCGTTCAGTGATGTTATTGCTATGCGCCGCGGGCCTAAGGGCTGTCTCTTCCAAATGTGCTTGAAGCCATGGCAACGAAACCCTCTTGCACAAACTAAAGGGGAAATACTCACCGCAAGAGTCAAAGCGGGCGCACCTGTATCGTTTCCTCCCTTGATCTGACTGCACGCATGTCGCATAACCATGGACATGGAGGGATTATCAGGCCGACCTCCTTTGCGAACGGCATGAACTCGCCGGTCATCACGCGCCCGCGCCTCCAGTATGCGCGGGGGTGTCCGTTCTTATGATGAGGAAATTCTCGTCTGCGAAGAAATGCAACAGGAAAGACGTTCCTCAACAGCTTACACCTTGCTGTGCCCAACTAGGAAATTATCCATATGATCGAGATCCTTGACAAAAAGTGCCAAAAATCAATATGTTAAGTACTATGACAGGGCGAAACAATTGTCCGAACTTTTCCAAAAATTGGGTTATCTTTATGAAATTTGCTCTGTCTGCGAAAACTGCATGCCAGAAAGGCTCGAAAATACCGAATTCAGACTGCGCGGACGTGACGACCAGAGACGCAGAGACGAAAAATCTGATTGAGAACACGGTGCGTAGTGCTCTCTCCGCGATTTGCACGGGCAGGTCAGGAGACCCGCACGGTCTTTTTTTTCAAGGTGCCGCGTAGTGCCATGAAGGAACGAGAGCCGGACCGCATAGGGAGATATTGAGGAGGGGTGCTTATGGAACAGCAGGTATCTGAAATCACGAACTTACAGTCCATGCTTGATGCCGCTCACTCTCAGATCCGAACGCTGGAGGATCAACTTGCACAACAACAAAGAGTCATCACGGCTCTCAGTGAAGATCGTGCATTCCGTGAAGCCGTTATACAGCGGGCTGCTGAAGGTGTCTGCGTGTGTCATAACATCCCGACGCACCCTTTTGTGAGGTTTACGGTATGGAACCAGCGCATGAAGGAAATCACCGGCTATACGATGAAGGAAATCAATGCCCGGGGGTGGTATGAGACAATGTATCCAGATCCCGGGGTTCAGGAGCGCGCGCGCCAACGTATGGAACGCATGCGGGAAGGAGACGATCTTCGCTATGAGCACTGGGAGATAACGAATGCAGCCGGTGCGAAGCGCCTTATCGCCATATCGACATCGGTATTGATTGCGAAAGACAACTCGGTGCATGTGCTGGGCCTCATGCATGACTGCACCAATGAAGAACGCTTGAAGCAGGAAGCAGTTCAGGCACGAATCGATGATCTCACAGGGGTAAAGAATCGGCGTTGCTTTATGGAGCACGCAGAGATCCTCTTCCATCTGGCTGCCCGTCAGGCCCAACCCCTTATAGTTGCCTATATTGACGTGGATGATCTCAAGGCGGTCAATGATATGCTGGGACATGGGGAGGGGGATGAGGTGCTCAAAGCACTGGGCAAGACGTTAGTGAATTCGATTCGTCGTAACGATGTGGTGGGTCGGCTTGGTGGTGACGAGTTTGCCGTTGTTCTTCTTAATATGAAACCGTCATTCGCGAAAGGCTTCTTTAGTAGCTTGCACGAACGTCTCCTCAAGACGATGCGGGACCGCGGCTGGGTGACTCAGGTCAGCATGGGAGTTGTCTGTTTTTCGGGTTCGATTCCGGATATAGGAGATGCCATAAAACATGCCGATACCCTGATGTATAAAGCTAAGAAGGAAGGCAAGGGTAAGCTGTGCTTTGAGGTGTGAAACGGCAGCAGCGCCAAATTCTTTTCATCAGAGAGGGTGGGACTGCGCCGATGACTCCTCAACCAGAACCTCGCTCATTACCCTTGACCATGCGCATTTCTCTGGAAGACTTCATTCCTGCGCTACAGCCCGGCAGAAACAGGTGCGCCGATCACTTCGAGAAACAGGAGATTAGGCGCGCACGACATGCGCCTCTTCCCTTTCCTCTTACCGCTCCAGGACCTTTTCTTGTTGTTCTTCCAGGATATCTCCTGCGACAAGGGTCTTGAGGTAGTTCTTCATATCCTCATGATTCTGTTCCGAAAGCCCGTAGAACTCAATAGCCATACCCGGGGAGAGGGTGGAAAAATCGCCGAAGGTTTCCTTTGTATAAATGACCTTTCCCTTGCACTGCAAGGTGTCAGCACCTTCCAACGGCAACGTCACATCAACATCCGAACCAATGGGCAGCGGTGCTTCCTTTCTCACATATACCCCACCTTCTGAAAGTATCTCCGTGTAAAGGTGATATGTAATTCCATTGGAATACACCGATATTTTATTATGATACGCTGTCCTGATATGCTTCCGGATCGAACGGCCGCTGCCCTCAAAAAATGCCTTCTGTATCGACTCATGCAACGTATCCACCTTGATCGGCTTCGAAAGGTAATCAAAGCATCCGAGGGCCCTGCAACTACTTACCGTTGCCGGAGACATATCGGTTGATATCATGATAACCGGTATCGGCGCGATCTCCCTGTCTGCCTTGATATGCCTGAGCATAGTGATGCCATCCATCGTATGCATATGGACATCAATCATGATAAGGTCTGGCGGATGTAATTTGATCATCTTCAACGCTTCCATACCATTTTGCGCAGGCAGCACGTCTACCCCGAATCTCTTGAGAAGAAGGCCTACATACATCAGGAACGTCTTATTATCGTCTACAAGAATTAACTTCTTTTTCACCGGAGCCTCCTAAACGCAAAAAAAACGATCACCATGGTAAGAATCTTGCGTGTTCCATACTGCAGGAAGCGCGTCCTCCCCGACATATGATTGCGCGAAATAATAACATGTGTGGTTATAATTAGGGAATCCGAACTTCGCGACGTCTAGAACAAGGGAAAATGTGTATGCATTTCCTATCCTGCAATGACAGAGCAGTAGCTATTCCGTAATTCCCGTTCGCCTGCCCCTGATTTCCCCTCAGGAATATTGTGTGGGCGTTCGCACATCGGCTGCGTACATGTCATTATCATCTATTCCGGAGAGCATGACCGGCTTTCCCAAGAGGGGCTCTATGTCCTTAAAGTCTGCGGGACGCGAAAAGAAGAACCCTTGAATCTGACTGCAGCCTGTCTCTTTAAGCTTTTCCAGCTGGTCTATCGTCTCGACTCCTTCGGCTGTTGATTCCAGACCCAGCGCACTGGAAAGCGCTGCAACGGTCTTTATAATCTTGACATTTTGCGCATTATCTCTCATTCCCCGGACAAAGCTCTGGTCGATCTTGACACTGGTGACTGGGAACCGCGAAAGATAGCTCAGTGATGAGTATCCCGTGCCGAAATCGTCGATGGACAGGTGGAGACCTAATGCTTTCAGCTGGAGGAGTATTTTTACGATATCACCGGGATTTTCTATTATTGCGCTCTCCGTTATTTCGAGGTCAAGCAGATCAGGCCTCAGGGATGTCTCTCGCAGTATTCCTGACACTATGTCAACAAAACCCTTTTGTTTAAGCTCCCGAGGGGAGATATTTACCGC
The DNA here is from genome assembly GCA_002451165.1 of Nitrospiraceae bacterium UBA6905. GTDB lineage: Bacteria > Nitrospirota > Thermodesulfovibrionia > Thermodesulfovibrionales > UBA6898 > UBA6898. The sequence continues at coordinate 26,751 of DKBH01000028.1, read as the reverse complement.
CACAGACAGGGGAGGCACGCCCGAATCGTTCCATGCCTTGATCTGACGGCATGCCTGTCGTATAACCCACTGACCTATGGGGATTATCAGGCCGACCTCTTCTGCGAACGGCAGGAACTCGCCGGGCATCACGAGCCCGCGCCTTGGATGGACCCATCGTATAAGTGCCTCTACGGATGTAATCCGCCGGCTGTGCAATGACACAATGGGCTGATAATGAAGACAGAATTCTTCACGTTCCAAAGCCCTTCTGAGCTCGCTTTCCAAATGAAGCATGGTGACGGCGCGGGCATGCATCGACTGCTCAAAGAATTCATACCGCGCCTTGCCTTTGGACTTTGCCTTGTACATTGCGGTGTCAGCATCCCGCAGCAGGTCTTCGGCCCGAAGATAGTCGTCAGTAGAACTGAGTGTTATACCGATACTGCACGACATGAATATCTCGGTATTGTCGATGACAAAAGGATTCTTGAGGGTTTCCTGTATCCTTTCTGCGGCATGTCTGACATCGTCGGCCTCATTCGCATCCTCAAGGAGGATGACGAACTCGTCTCCTCCCAGGCGCGCCACAGTGTCCGACGGTCGAACACAATCCCTGAGTCTCTTGGCTACGCTGGTGAGCAGTTTATCTCCCACATTGTGGCCGAGACTGTCGTTGATAACTTTAAAGCGGTCGAGATCAAGGAACATGACGGCAAACAGGTTATCGCGGTTACGTTCAACGCGCATCCATGTATGCTCAAGCCTATCCATCAGCAGGGCCCTGTTGGGCAGCCCGGTCAATGCATCATAAAATGCGTTGTGGAGCAGCTGTTGCTCAATCCGCTTGCGCATCGTGATGTCCGACATGGACCCGGCCATGCGATGTGCCTTTTCCCCGCCATCCCTCACGGCAATGCCCCGGCAAAGCATCCAGCGATAGGTGCCGTCACTGTGGCGCATCCGGAACTCTCCTTCAAAATGGGCGCTTGCGTTGTTAAGATGGGTATTGATCCGCATCTTGACCTGTGCAAGATCATCGGGATGTATTCTGACGAGCCATTCGTCAATATGCTCGCCGATCTCATCTTCGGCAAGGCCGAGCATGGACTTCCATCGTGATGAATAGTAGACTCTCCCTGTTTCTATGTTCCAGTCCCAGAGACCGTCGTTGGCCCCTCGGGCAGCGAGGGCATAGCGCTCTTGACTTTCCTGCAATTCATTCTGACTCCTGCGAAGCGCTTTTGCCGTCTCACTCGAACGCAGAATATAACGAAGGTGGTGGCCGAGCAGTGTCCAGTTGAACGGCTTAGTCGCAAAGTCGGTAGCACCCGACTGATAGGCCCTGTTGATCGATGCGGTATCGTCGAGTGAGGTCATCATCAGGATCGGCACAAGTTCCCCTTCAGCAGTGCTGCGCAGTTCGCTGCAGACGGCGTAGCCATCACGTCCTGGCATCCTCACGTCCAGCAAGACGATATCGGGCTGCAGTCGATGAAAGGCCTCAATGCCGGCGGTGCCGTCCTCCGCAACTTCAACCACAAACCCCATCTCCGTTAACGCGCCGGCGGCGAGCAGGCGCATCACCTCGTCATCATCCACCAGCAGTATAAGAGGGTTCTCCCGCACCGGCTCAGATAGTTTCATGGCAAGCTCCTTTCATCTCGAAAGATGGTGCTGATTGGCCGTCAGCGCCGGAAGAGGGGTTGAGCGATCTCATTCGGATCTCCTCTTCAAGGGCGCTAAAGACGCCCTTGCTCATTGCTTCTATCTCCTGCAGCGTTTCTGCTGCCGTATCCATCACATTGCTGCGCGCCATGGTCTCGAGTTGTTCGAAAAGGCCGGCCAAAGACACTGCCCCAACTGTAGCGCTGCCCGATTTCATGGTGTGTGCCAGAAACCCTATATCTTTGGTATCGCCTCTGTCCACCGCGTCGCGAAGGGCCGTCAGCCTCATCGTCGTATTTGTTATGTACGATGCGATGACCTTGACGATTAAAGCGGCACCGCCGCTCGTACTGCGGGGCATCATTGCATCTAGGGCGGCGCGGTCAATAGCAGCTGGCTGGTCTTCCGGCAAAGCTACCGGGACGCATGAGACGGATGCACTCTCTGCATCCGACGCCCCGTCGTCACGGTATCTCTTGTTCTCCGGCATGATATTTTGATCAGGAGCAGCCTCCGGGACCTTGGGAGGCAGCCACTGTCGCAACAGCTGCAGTAATTGCTCTTTCCTGAATGGTTTGGCCAGATAATCGTCCATGCCTGCAGCCAGGCAGTCATCACGGTCGCCCTGCATGGCATGAGCGGTGAGGGCGATGATCGGCATGTGGCTCCCTGAGCCATGGTCATCCCTATGCTTTTTCTCCATGGCCCTGATTTCTCTGGTAGCGTCATAACCGTCCATTACCGGCATCTGGCAGTCCATCAGAATGAGATCGTAGGAGTCACGGGACCACGCGCTTATGGCTGCGCTCCCGGTCTCGACAACATCGACACGTAGTCCCATCGACTCCAGCATGGTTCTTGAGACTGTCTGGTTGATAGGATTGTCTTCCGCGAGCAGCACATGCCCGTGCAACCGCTCCGTTGCACTCCTGGCGGAATTGGCTTCCAGGACCTCTGGCCCAGCCGTCGCCACAGTATCATTCAGCACGGAAACGATACAGTTGAGAAGCCGTGAAGCTTGTATCGGCTTGTTGAGGCATGCGTCTATGCCGCAGGTGCTGCGTCTTTCTGCGGCGTGAAGGAAACCTACCGGGGTCAGCATGACAAGATGCGCGTCGCCGAGAGCAGGATCGGCCTTGACGGCGCGTATGAATTCTCCGTATGCCATGCCCGGAATATTTGCGTCTACCAGCATGATGTTGTACTTCCGTCCCGCAAGGGCTGCTTCATGCGCCATGCGTAACGCTTCTCGAGAGTCGCTTGCACCCTGACTCTCCATGCCCCAAAGAGCCATTTGTTCGATGAGGAAACGACGCGTTGTCTCATGGTCATCGAGGACCAAAACACGGTGATGCCTGACCTGAGACAAGGCAACCCCATTCGTATGGGCCGTATGCGGCTGTTTCCGGAAGGTAATGATAACAGTAAACTTCGACCCTCTCCCCGGCATACTCTCTGCCGACAGCTTCCCGCCCATGAGGACACTGAGCTGTTTGGCAATGGCGAGTCCCAGTCCGGTGCCGCCGTGTTTCCGTGTAGATGAAGGGTCACATTGGGTAAAGGGCTGGAAGAGCTTTTCCATCATGGTAGGTTCGATGCCGATACCCGTGTCACTGATCGAAAACTGAAGTTCGCATGTCTTTCCGTTGTCTTTGTTGACCTGTACATCCAGCACTACCTCTCCTTGCCCAGTGAACTTTATGGCGTTGGCGAGGAGGTTAATAAGAACTTGGCGCAGGCGCTCAGGGTCACCGTACAGCGCCACGGGCACGCGGTCTCCTATGCGGCAGGCAAATTCCAGGTTTTTCCTGTGTGCGTGTTCTGCCAGCAGCTCTACTGAATCGTCAACGAGCTGGTGCAGGTCAAACGCAACATCGGCCAGTTCCAGTTTGTTTGCCTCAATTTTGGACAGATCCAATATGCTGTTGATGAGACTTAATAGCGACTCTCCGGAACTCTTTACAATTTCGGCAAACCGTCTCTGGTCCGTGTTTAATTTTGTCTCCAACAGCAGCTCGGTCATGCCGAGCACCCCGTTCATGGGGGTCCGTATCTCATGACTCATATTAGCAAGAAACTGGGATTTTGCCAGACTCGCCCTTACTGCTTCCTCTTTTGCCACCTGCAGCGCTCGCAGGGCATGTTTTCGCTCAGTCATATCGACGGCCACGCATACCATCCCTTGAGCACTGCCTTCCGGATTATGCAGCACGGCGCTGGAAAGGTGCACCGGAATATTCTTCCCGTCCTTTGAACGATATGTGGCATCCCCGCTTGAAAATGTACCCCCCACAAACAGTTGGTGGTATACGTTATCCTCAATAATATCGTCCTTTTTTTGCTTCTTACCGGCGAAAATGTCCTTTATGGACATGCCCAGAAGTTCATGCTCGGTGTATCCCAGCAGCTTCAGTGTGGCCTTGTTTGCCTGCGTGACGATGCCCGACGTGTCTGTAACGATTAACGCGTCGTTCATCGATGAGATGATATTGTTCGTGTAATCCTGTGATGCGATAATCTCTTTCCGTGACGTACAGAGGGCTTCCGACATCGTGTTCAGGGAGTTTGCGAGCCGTTCCAGCTCGTCCCCTGTCGTTATTGTGGCCCGTGCGGTCAGGTCTCCCGCTGCCAGACGCTGAGTTACCTCGTCGAGTTTCCTGATAGGGTTGCTCAGCTTTTTTGCGAAATACAGCGCTATACTCATGCCGAAAAGGCTGCAAAAAACAGCCAGCCAGATCGTTCGGGAGTACATGGCTATGAGATCAGCACGGTATTTCTTCAGCGTGAGGCCGATATGTATCCATCCCCATTCTATTCCTGAATACCTGAAGGGGTAGGAATAGTGGAATACCTCTTCATTCACCAGGTCGCTTTTGAGGATTTCACCCTGCGCCTTTCTGCTGCCGGACGGGTTCCATATCCCGTTGCGCTGATCCTGCTGCCAATTGTGTGACGTAGTGACCAAGGAGAAACCATCCCTTCGTGTTATCACGACATACCGAATTGTGGAACTCTGTTTCACCACCCTCATACAGTGTTCCACCACTGCACCGTAGTCCTCGGTAATGACCGCGGTGGCAGTGACCTGGTCGATGGAGGCAACGATGTTCTTCGCCTCTGATTCCAGGCTCTCGATAATGGCTCTCTTCTGGAAGGGTATATTGGCGATGACAAAGAAGCTCAGTGTCGAAATAATCAAGAGCCAGGATAGTGCCACCGTGCGCAGCAGGATTTTCTTCTTCCATAGACTGCTCTTGTCAACGCAGGGCTGTTTCATCGTAGGTTCCCCCCCGCTCATGTCAGTTTTTGCCTAACACTGATTTTTTCATATTATTATGTCTGCTCAGCAAGCCTATGGTCGATGTCATTAGAGACGGTTTAAACTCGGTCAGGCTGTCAACCTGGAAGAGGGTAAGAATCTGTTTCCCCGTTGGTGTCGACTGAATATTCAGGACGCTCTTGAGCATCTCTGTCTTGGCATCGGCAGGCAAATCCGCGCGGAAACAGAACATACCATAGAGGATTTTATCTGAGGATGTGATGACCATGAGATCTCGTTCGAGCTGAGGGTTGAGCGCCGCCATCATCTCAAATGATCCCCTGATAACCAGGGCCGCATCTGCCTGTCGAAAGAACACGGGCAACACCGCACTGGAGAGCTTCGGTACATTTTTGACAGCGCCAAAGAAGTTATCCTTCTTGGGCAGGTTGTAGTTGGCCAGGAGGATGTCCAACCAGAGGTTCGCATGGTCGAGCATAATGCCGGAGTGCACGAGGAGTTTTTTGTCGCGAAGCTGCTGTATATTGGTAATTTCCCGATCGCGACGCACAAGGATGATCATGCGGTCGCCACCAACTTCTTTTCCCCTGTTTGCAACTACCAGGGGCTCAATAGGGATCTTTTCCCTTACCCTTAGGTAGTCCAGGCTTGTTATGGCGACAAAGTCAATCTCCCTGTTTGCCAGAGCATACGCCATCGATTGCAGATCATCATAGACGTACGCTTTAGAAGAAACTTTATACGTAGCGCGGTAACTATTAAGCTCCTTTATCCATATCTCAAGGGCTACCTGGGCGTCGGCTTTGTTCACCTCATTCAGAAACTTCGCAGAATAACCGATTTTCATTATTGCAGGACCTTTTTCTTCGCTTTTGCCTTCCCTTGCCGGTGGAAGAAGACATAACGCCAGCAGGCAGAGAACTATGAGCATCTTCCCACATCTGTTCCTGCTTGGCCGAACAATACTCATGTCATCTTCTCTTCGCAAGACTTTTCTGGAGGTCATGGTGCTCCCTGACCAGCTCTTCCAAAGGCTCCAAATAATGCCTCTTAAAGGGAATGACCCGGTCCAGTTGGAAAAGGGTAAGGATCTGCTGGCCGCCGGGCGAGGTGCCGAGCGATTGGGCTGTATTCCTAATAGCTTCCTTGATCTTATTATCTGTGCTGCTGCTCACGCATGAGATACTGTGGAGCAAGGGCGGAGAGTTTGTCAGTATGGTGAGCTGCTCTGTCAGTTGCGGGTTGAGTTCGGTCATGGTCATTAATACATGGCGATCCACCACAGCGGCGTCGGCCTGCCGGAAGAAGACCGGCAATACTGCCTGGGATGCCTTGCTCACCCTTTTGATCGATGCAAAGAATTGTTCACTTTCCGACAAACCTTGCCGCATAAGCATGGTGTCCAGCCATAACATGGAAATGTTGCCTTTTGTGCCGGATTGAATAACCAGCCTCATGTTTTTAAGCTGGGTTAACTTTGTGAAGCCATTATCACGGCGGACCAGGAGAATTTTTTCCTCCCCTGTCTTGTCCCCATTGAGCGCAATAACTAACGGCTCAAGCGCAGTATTTTCTCTTATCTTTATAAAGTCGAGAGCGGGAAGTGACACCATATCTACTTCATGCTTGTTTACAGAACTTACTATGGATTCCAGGTCGTCGAATATAATTGCCCTCGGGATGGCTTTGGTGCCTATCGCCCGAATGAACTGTTTGGACCATATCTCAATGGCCACTTGGGCATCTTTCTTCTCAACGTCAGGAAACAGGCTTAAGGAGTACCCGATGTTGACAATAACGTTCTCAAGTATTTTGAGCTCTGCCTCAGCATACCCCGCCATGCAGAGCAGTATGAGGCAAAGGGCAGCACCAATCACAACAGTCCTCTTTCCTGACACGTTCATGCCATCACCTTACGGCCAGCCTCATATACAGCTGACGGTATTCCTGCGGAAGCGGCTCGGGACATAATATGCATGCCCTCGATGCATCAGCCATATTTACGTCCCGGAATGTCTTCGCTGTGTAATGCGCGACACGTGTGGCAGACTGACTCGCGGTAGGCTGCCGGTCATCGCTTTTTGCGCCTACGGCAGAAGAAAGCGGCCAAACCAATAGCGGCAGGGTTACTCTTGTAATGCCATACGTCGGTATGTTTCGCATCATCATGGCGCTCTTCTCATTGCTTTCCTTGCAATCCTCATCTTGAGGCTTTGGTGTTCCCTGAGCAATGCCTCGGTGCTGTCGAGATACCTGTCTTCAATCGGAATAAGTTTGCTCATACTGAAAAGGGTAAGGATTTGCCTTCCCTGCGGCTCCCTATGGAGCGTCATGAGACTTTCCTGTATAAATTCTTCATAGCGGTCACAGTAGTCTTTCCTCACGCACAGGACGCCTCTCACAAAGCCGGGAGAAACGGCTATCTCCAGAAGCTCTCTACCCACCTGGGGATTCAGTTCGATGATGGCCTCCAAACCGCTCCGGCTCACAACACAGGCATCAGCCTGCCCAAAAAAGACGGGCAACACAGCTTGGGAAGCCTTGCCGGCATACTTGACGTTCGAGAAAAAGTCTTCTGCCCCGCCGTTCCCATCTTTCATGAGGAGCGTCTCAAGCCAGATGGCAGGCAAGGTCCCATTCCGGCCTTTTTCAATAATGAGCCTCTTATTCTTCAGTTCACTGAGGGTAAGTGTCCCGCTATTTGTTCTTACCAAAAGGGCAAACTCTTTATAGAATCCTTTCGCCCACGAGCTTACCGCAATAGGTACGAGAGGAACACGGTTTCTTATTTCGAGGAACTCCTCGCTCAGCATGGCTACCAATTCTACTTTCTTATCTTTAATCATCCTCTCCAGAGAAGGTAAATCATAGAAAATGACCGTTTCAGAATACCCCTGGCTTCCTCTCCGCTTCAGAACACTCTCCGTCCATATTCTTGTGGCAACTTTGGCATCATTTTCATCGATATTAAAAAATAACTTAGATGAGTAGGCCGTCAACAGGCTCTCCGGCACCCCCATTGGGTGCGACGGATACCGACCCGCCGTCTCCCCACCAGGGGCGGGGGAGGAGGCGAGGATGAAACATACCGTGAAGAATATAAAGTTATGGAACGTCTTTACCATCATTTCCAAAGCTCTCTTTATTATCCTCTATCTTCTTTGCAATCATTGCGTTAGGATTCCTATGCTCCTTCACTGTCATCCTCGCGCACTAAGCCCAAGAATCCATGATAGAAATTCATGCCATAGTCAGAGACAAAGAGCGGATCGCGCGGCCCCCTGTTTCTGAGCCCGAGAAAGTTTTCAGGGCGCATAACAAAAATATCGACAAACTCTGCGCTTGTCTCCTTCTTTCGAGAAGAAAGATCACGAAAGATGACTCTCTCCTTTTTCCCAAAATCTCCCCTCTCTCTGACAAGCGGCTCTGTCCAAATCTTTGTCGTTGCTTTGTCGTCGTTAATTTCTACAGTAAAAGATAGATTGTCTGCGTACCCGGTCGTCAGTTTCGGCTTTTCCTCCTGCGACGATCCATCAATCTTTTCTCCAAAGACAGCCGGATAGAGCGGACTATTCATGAAAAGGCACAGAAAGACGTTGCGTGCCGCCATCGCCATTATCTTGCCAGCTCGCCGGGATCCAGACGGTTGCATCCTATCGGGTTCCATACAGGAGCCTCTGCACTTCCCTTCCCACCACGAGGTCGAGATGTGCCTGCTGCTCAAGGTGATCATACAGCGTCTTCTGGTGCTGCGCTTTCATGAAAGACTCCATGAGCTGTGCCTCGATGACATCCTTGGTTTCAACCAGCTCTTCCTGGTACGCCCGCTCGTTCAGGTCCCGGTTTTCCTCGGCCGCTTTGGCTGCTGCTCCTGAGAACTGTTGCTGCTCCTGAGCGCTCATAATGAGGGTGAATATGTGCTTGATCTGGAGCGCTAAGCCCTCACGAAGCAGAACTTTCTCCTCCGAGAGTTTCCCGAGGCGTGCTCTTGCCTCCCGAATCTCTTCCTGGGTCCGAAAGCCGCTGAACAGCGGAAGCTGAAGTACAAGACCGAAGCTATAGGTATTTTTGTTTTCGGGGGTGACGATTCCTTTGTCGTAGGAATTTTGAATGTTGACCAGGCTGCCGATGAGCGCTATTTTTGGAAGGTGCCCGCTCTTGGCCGCATCTATGCGTGCCTCGGCTGCCTTCAGTGCTTCCTGCAGACGCGCCCAGTCAGGGTTGAATGCGTATGCGTTACTGACCAGTTCTTTCAGGTTCTCCTCATGCCGACTAAAGGGGATCTCGGTCTCCGAGACCGTCACCTTAGTGTCCCAGTCCAGTCCCATGGTGTTGGTTAGGGCGGCAAGGGTGATTTCCTCGTTGGCTTTCAGAAACGCGACGGCGGCCCGAAGTCCTTCGACGACGGACTTGTTGCGCAGATAGTCCGTCTTCTTCACCCTTCCGGAGCCGGTTTGGTATAATTTTTCTGTGAGTTCAAGCGTCACCTCAAGTCGCTGAAGAGCCTCATTGCCGAGCCGGTGAAGTTCATGCGCAAGAACAGCTCCGTAATAGATGCGTTTCACATCATATATGATCTGAAGGTCTGTCCGTCTCGCCTCCTGTTTTGCAGCCTCGAGACCACTTTTGGCCTGTGTGACGACGGCGGGGCGTAGACCGCCCGTATATACTGGGTAGGTAGCACTCAGCGAGGTGACGAAATTGCTTTTATCCATGACTTTTATGTTTTGCTCGGGAACGCGGTAATTCTGCGCCGGCACATTCACTGGGAGAGGGCCCATGGGGGTATTCACCGCGATCGTTGAAGCAGGAAGGGCCATGCTTGTTGCGGGGAATATGAAGTTGGGGTCCTCATCCATGTACGTATAGCCGAACTTCAGCACGGCTTGAGGCCAGTACGAGGAAAGCGCCTGCTGAAGCTGGGATTCGGCTATTTCAACGGCAAATCGTGATGCCGGACGCAGCCGGTTGTTCCTGATTGCAATATCGATGCTCTCCTGGAGACCGAGGTTGAGCGCCTTGCGATTGTTGACCGCGATGTAGCTGGCTTCCTGCGGGTCAGTTGGCGCTTCGTCCGCTGCCATTGCGGTCAGCGGAGCCATTCCTGCGAGGAAGAGCGTCAAACCTATTGATACGCCGGTTCCCCGCAATGCTCTCCGCAAACGGTGTTCGTACGTCTTAACCCGAATGATGCGTATTAATTGTCCAAGGTATTGCGATGTGACCATAAATCCTCCTTTGCACTGTCCTAACACAGAACATCCTGCATGGATGTTGCATATGTTATGTGAACGTGACAGTCCACAAATTTCAACAGTCGGTCATATTCAAGACTCCTGCCGGTGAGTTCGACTCCTATGCCGAACCTCTCATCCGGTTCGGACAGTTTAGCGACTCTGCGCACCGTGCCCTTAAGAAGACAGGGATCAATGCCCGGCATAAACACTTCCATATCGACCACGGTACCGGACGGAAGGCTTCCGGTGCTTCGTATGAGCAATCCTCTTTCCGACGCGTTACATACTACGCCCCAAAAGGCAAAGAGCGGGGGTAGAGGTGTTACCTTTACGTACAGTTCTGTCTCAGTTCTCCTGTCTGCGCTTTTTTTCATCTTCATCCTCAACGATTACGTTATCTACACCCGTTACTTCCGTTCTTCACCTTTTAGAGCATTAACTGTGCCATGAACCTCAGCGAAGTTGATTGCGCGTTGTCTCAAAACAAACTGATGTCATCTGCCAGCAGGGCAAGGCAGTCTCTAATCTATTGAAAAAAATGGATTCCTGGTCTAACAGACGTAACCAAGCGAGCGCTTTAAGAACATGTATGGTAGAGGGTAATGTGGATTATTGGGGAGGGTGATCAGAGCCAGCGCCATCCCTAAGGGGGCGATTTTGGCGCTTTCAGTGGATTGCGTGGATAGCGTGTACGCCGAGACTGCGTAGGATTATATTATTTTCTTTAAAATCAGTTAGTTAGATGATTCTTATGATGTGCGAGCAGGTGCGTTTTTGGTGCGTTTGCTCTTTTGAAGGGATTGTATCTCATATTTCTCTAACTTCCGCAACAGCGATCTCTTCGTTAATCCAAGCATTTGCGCTGCCCTCGTTCTATTGCCGTTGCACGTGACAAGCGTTTCTTCAATATGTTTCTTGACGACGTCGTCAAGACAAACAGGATGACGAACCTTTTCTGATGAGACCGACCTTATATGTTCCGGGAGATCGTCCGGTCGGATGAATGATTCCGAAGTCAAGATGGCTGCCCGTTCAAGGGTATTTTCCAGCTCCCTCACATTGCCGGGCCAGTCATAAGACATCATCATAATCTGGGCATGCCGTGATATCCCAAGAACCTTTTTCCCTGTTCCGGCGCTGAACCGTTCAAGGAAATGTCTGCAGAGCAGTGGAATGTCGTCCTTTCTTTCGCGAAGAGGCGGAATTTCAATCATGAATTGCGTGACCCGGTAAAACAAGTCCTCTCTAAAATTCCCTGATTTTACCTCCTGCTGAAGGTTCTTATTGGTAGCGGCGATGAACCTGCATTTGGCGAGTGATGCGTGTTGATCGCCGATGCGTCTAAATTCACCGGTCTGTAGTACCCTGAGAAGACTTGTCTGGGACTGGAGCGGCAGTTCGCCTATCTCGTCCAAAAAAATCGTCCCTTCACCGGCGGCTTCAAAGACCCCACGCCTATCGGCAATTGCGCCCGTAAAGGAACCTTTTCGGTGGCCGAAAAGCTCAGATTCGATAAGCGTGTTCACAAGGCTGCCGCAGTCACAGACCATAAAAGGGTTCTGAGAGACCGGACTCAGGGAATGGAGCGCTTTTGCTATGACCTCCTTGCCGGTGCCCGTCTCGCCCAGAATAATCGCCGTTCTGTAATACTGCGCGATCCTCTTGATGAACATGAACGTCTCTATCATTCGGGGGTTCCTGCCCACGACGTTGTCGAAGAACGTGTAATTTGCGCTTAGCTGACCTTCCAGTTTCGCGTTCTCCCGTCTTTTTTCGACGAGACGGGAGATGCTGTCAATAACCTCCGTCAATCGTGAGATGTCAACGGGGAACGAGAAACAGGCATAGGCGCCATGTTGTATCACTTCGGGAGGCTCTACGCCGCCGCCTGCAAAAAAAATAACTTCTGCACGAGGATCAGCGGACTTTATCAACGGCAGCATTTCGATCGCGTCGGCAAGTAAAATGAGGTCGTAATTCTTTCGTGCCACCGTCTTAATCATGGCAATATCTTTGGTAAGAACATCTACCTTGTGGCCTGTAATCAGGTTCATGACATTTTCGGGTGGGCTTTCCATTGCAGCAAGGATATTCAGCATGTCAATGACCCCTTTTCCTGGTAGTTATTAGGCATTGTCGCATCAAAACATATCAAAATCTGCCAAAATTGTCAATTTAGGTATCGACCTGCGCCTCGAGTTAGCATGTGCAATGATACAGCATGAAATCATGAAGCATCATCCCTTTCATGCGCCCGATGTAGCGTTACTTGACTGGACATGACAGTGAAACCAGCGGGCTTAAATTGCTACATGATTTCAGGTCGTATCCTCACATGATATGCGGAATAAGCGCACTATGCTGCCTATCCTCCTGAAACTGATTTATGTTGGCAATAACTTGACGAGGGTTGCAATACCCTGTTGTCCCTTTCCGACCTGACAATTGCGGCGCTTTGCCTATCTGGCCGCAGGACGGGAATGTCCAGCGGGCAGAGAGATGACCGGGGGGCCCATGAGCCTACGTTTCTATCTTGATGACCCCATGAGCTATGGCATACTTGATAAGTTCAGAGCGGTTGCTCAGGCCGAGCTTTTCGAGAATGTTCGTCTGGTGCACAATAACGGTCTTGGCGCTTATGTTCAGCATGTCGCCTATCTCTTTGTGGGTATGGCCTTCGGCGATCAGCTTCAGCAGCTGTTTTTCCCGGTCCGTTAGATTTTCATACGAATCTTCTTGGCTCATGGTTCCCTTGCCGAACAGACTGTCCACGACCTTCGTCGCAATGGCGGGATAGAGGTACGTCTCCCCCTGCTTAACCGAGCGGATAGCAGTGATGAGATCGCTTCCGACAGCCCTCTTCAGCAGATAACCCGAAACCCCTGCCTTGAGGAAACGGGAAATATATTCCTTATCGTCATATTGCGTCAGTACAAGGATTTTTATATCAGGGTCGAACTTCTTGATCTCAAGAGCCGCTTCGTAGCCCCCCAGCCGGGGCATGGAGATATCAAGCAGGACAATATCGGGACGGTGCTTCTTGGTCTTCTCTATGGCCTCAATGCCATCCGCCGCCTCGGCTACCACTTCGATGTCTTCCGAAAATTTCAGAAAGGCAGAAATGCCTTCCCTGACAAGGGAGTGGTCATCGGCAACGAGTACGCGAATTTTAGACATTATCATATACCTCATTTTCAATTGGAACCTTCAGAACGACCCTCGTGCCTTCTCCGGGAGCAGAGCAGACCTCCAACATCCCGCCGAGGAATGCTGTCCTTTCTTCCATGCCCATCAGCCCGAGACCACGCGCCGTGTCATGTTCCGTCATCCTGAAGCTCGGATCGAACCCAAGTCCGTCATCTTTAATATCGATGTAAATCGCGCCATCTTTCAAATCCATAGTCATGTCGAGGTTCTCAGCCCCTGCATGGCGAGAGACATTTACTATAGCCTCCTGAATGATCCGGAAGAGCTCGATTTTGATAAGAGAACCCAAGTTTAGGTCATTGAAGGCTTGCGATATGGTAACGTGGCAGGATATGCCCTTTGACTCAAGGTGTTTGTCAAGAAGCCATCGGACTGCTGCTTCAAAGCCCAGGTCATCGAGGATTGTCGGCCGTAGGTTCTTGATAATATTATAGATCTCATCAATGGTTTTTTCTATGATATCACGGACATAGGCGATCTTTTCCTCGGTTATGCTTTCCGGGTATGTTCTGCACATGTCGACTTTGATGAGGGCAGCTGAGAGGTCCTGCATGATGCTGTCATGAAACTCACGGGCGATCCTCTTCCGCTCCTCCTCCTGCGACGTGATAACCTTTTTCAGCAGTTCCTGAATCTTTTTCCGGTTGTCACTGATCTGTTTTGTCCGATCGATGACCTTTCTTTCCAGCTGCACATTGGCCTGGTGAAGCTCCTCCATGGAATCGGACAGCTTTACTCTCATCACCTCAAAACTGCTGCTCAGCATCCCGATCTCGTCTGCTCCCCCAAAGGCGACGGTCTTGGACATATCACCACCGGCGATCTTTACCGTGGCGTCGATCAGGTCATGGACCGGGCGGACAATACTGCGGCTCATGCCAACGGCGATCATGAGGGCAATGGCAATGGCCACGAGGCTGACCAGAACGAAGGATCGCTTCATGCGATCAATGGGGGCAACAATATCGCTTTCCGGTTGAATAATCGAGACCCCCCAGGCTGCCGTTTCGAGCGGGGCATATGCCATGATATCTACAGACCGGTCTATCTTGCTGCCCGCAGAAAATGCGTCGGTGTGGCAACGATGGCATTTTGTGATGGTGGCTTTTTTCCCCTGTATCAGCTTGTCGAGGAATTGGGTATGTCCTTCTGACTGGTCCTTGAACATACGTTTTGCATCGGTGGATGCGACCACGATCCCTTTGCTGTCAACGATCTCCATATATGCGTTCGGTTCGACCGGAAATGAACGGATGATTTCGTTGAAGCTGAGGGCCGAGGGGTCGATCTCCCCCCCGACCGCGCCTTCGATAACGCCGTATTTGTTCTTAAGGGGAACGATGATATAGATGGTCTTCTTGTTTGACGGTTTGATGGTCTGAATGTCAGAAATGAAAGGTCGCCCCTCGTTGATGACAGCATGCAACTGGGGAGGGGTGAACAGATTGCCCTGGGTCAGCGGCTGGGGGGGATAGCTGAAGACGACGTTGCCTGCGAGGTCCAGGATGAAGATGCCGCTCGAGAAGATGGAATAGTCATATGCCTTTTTCAGGGCGGCCAGCTCGGGCTTCCAATTTCTGTCGGGAAGGGAGACGGTACCGGAAAGGGATATATCGTAGAGCCGCTGAAGGCTGCTGCTCAGCAGAATATCGATGTTTTTTGCGACGATGGCCGACAGCTGGATCTTGTGCTGGAGCGCGTGGTCGATACCCTCCCGCACGGCAATGTAACTTATGACGCCCAGGCTCACCGCTATGATGACAACCGTGAACAGGATCGAGATGATTATCTTTTTCTGCATGGACTTTCCTGAGTTTCAATATAACCATAAGTGAAATTCTCCATGCTGTCAAGGGGATGGTGTTGAACCGTGGCCCGGTGCTGCGCTTGCCTCTGACGGTTCCTCGTCCTTCCCGTGATGCCGAGGAAGCGTCACCCCGAACATACGCTCATACTCAAGAGGATGCTCATGGATCATCCGCTCCTGAGAGATTTTGCCGGTGAAAATGACCGTGTCCAATGGGAGAACCTCGGGGCTGAAGATGGCGTTGTAGACATGCCAGGTGACGATTACGAGGAATGCCAGGAGCGCCTCGTTCGTATGGAGGGCCTTGGCCGCGGGGATGAATTGACCGGGCAGCACCTGCGTAACCACTGTCGGAAACCAAAGCGCAAGCCCTGTCGCGGCCATGAGCATGCCGCCGACAACGACGCCCCAGTACTCGAACTTCTGCTTGTAGTCGTAACGGTCGCACCGTGCCGGCTCATCTGAAAGCCCAAGATAGTAACGGATATTATCGATTGCATCCCGGAAGTCCTTCATATGAATCACCATACTGGGCTGCCATTTTCTGAAGAGTATGCCGAACGAAGCCACCAGGATATGCTGGACCGTAAGGATCGTCAGCGCTATGCCGCTGTAACGGTGCACCAGCCGCGTGGTATCGATCCCGCCGAAAGACATGATGATCCACTGTGAGATGTCATAGTCATGGAACTTCTGGGCAAGGCCCGTGATCACCAGCAGGATGAATGTGCCGGCGTTCAGCCAGTGCTCAACAAGCCTGGCAGGCCCGAACCGTCTGATATATTCCCTGTTTGCAGTATACATGGATACCTCCTTAATATTATCTGTTCACGGCATACCGCCAGAGATGCAGTATGATCTGCAGCAGCAGTCCGACGATCATGAATGGTATGAAGATCTTATAGCCAAGGTCGATGAGGAAGACGAGGGATGCCTTCTTGAAGTTTGGTTCATAATGTGAGACCCAGCTGTCCGGGAAGTTTGCCGCAGCATCAGGGTGGCATTTCTGGCAGCGCTTCAGCAGGTGCTGCTTCACGACGGCAGCCCCCTGATTCCTGACCCGTGCAATATCGTGAACGCCATGGCAGTCTATGCATACGGCTATCTGCTTCTCTGTCTGACCGTACTGCTTATAGAACTTCATGGTGACGCCGTGGAAATCCTGCAGGTAGGTATCGATCACCTTTGTGGAGAGACCGTACTTCTGCATAATCTCCTTCTTTGCATGACAGCTTGCACAGGTCTGGGGCACCGAGATCCTGAAGTCCGCGGTATGCGGACCCGCATTATCATGTGCCTTATGGCAATCCGAGCAGATCGGCACATCCTCGATGTTCTCCTTGATCAGTGCGGCACCGTGGACGCTTTTCGCATAGATCGCGTAGATGTCCTTGTGGCATTGTTCACACTTCTGGGCATTTGCCAGCTTGTCCTTGCGTGCTGAGGCAATGGCATGTGTGCCATGGCAGTCGGAGCAGATCGGAGCTTTCACATTACCCTCCGTCAGCTGCTTGAAGTGTATCCCCTCAAGGGTCCTGCTGTATTTGTCAAAATGGCATCGCCTGCAGTTTTCCGCCATGACCATGGAGAATTCACGCTTGTTCCGAAACTCTCTTATCGGATGGTCTTCTGATGATACCCGCACATGACAGTCCACGCAACTCAGGCTCTTATGGACGGAATTGTTCAGAACCGCCTCATCGATCATGGCCTTTTCCGCATGTCCGTCCTTGTAATGGACTTCGAGTTCCTTATTGTGACAGGTCAGGCAGTACTGGTTTCCCTTGGAGAGTTCACGCACCCGTTTTACGTTGTGCGCTCCGTGGCAGTCGGTGCACGTGGTTTTCGTCGCTGACTCATCGATGAGTTTTTTATGGATAGGGCTCTCATTGGTGTCATGGCAACGTGTGCATTTCCTGGCACTCAGTGAACTAAATTCTTTTCTGCTCCTGTATGACCGCTTCGGATGATTGTCCGGCGTGAAGCCATGGCAGCTGGAGCATCCGATGATTTTGTGGACCGACTTTTCCACTTCGTGCGGATTGACCTTCAGGGACAGAGCTTCTCCGTTGCCGAAATGCATGCTCTGCTCCATCTCGTGACAGCCGAGACAGGCCTGGTCTGTCTCTGAAAGCTGTGCGCCGCTGAAAGAAAACGATAGCATGATCACAAGAACGACGAATGCGCTTAGGTGCGATTTTTGTACTGTCATAGTTCCCCC
This sequence comes from Nitrospiraceae bacterium UBA6905, assembly GCA_002451165.1. GTDB lineage: Bacteria > Nitrospirota > Thermodesulfovibrionia > Thermodesulfovibrionales > UBA6898 > UBA6898. The sequence goes on along the minus strand of DKBH01000028.1, from coordinate 9,352 downwards.
TCGAAAAAGCGGGCATGTTGTGAATAGCATGCCCGCCGAGCTTTACATAATTCCTTTGCCGGCTGCGTCAACTTCTCTGCGTTTTGCGCAGGTGCTATTAACGTTCTGCATAAGCACAAGAGTTTGCCTGATCTCAAAATACGCTTGAGTGGGTTCACCGTCGAATGTCGCCATGATTAGACCAGCAGATGCTCTGCCGAAGATCTTTATTACGGTAAACGTCACGATCACGGCAATGCCGCTGAATGTCAGGAATACGGCATAGATGCGATCGCGTGTCGGCCGGAGAACCAGAAAAAGAAGGGCGGCGTGCACCATGTATGATCCGCTGCTGCTGCCCTGCAGAAGCAATCCCCTTTGACTCCGGAAGATAGGCTCACTCGAGGAGATTTTCCTATAACTCTCTTGTTCCGTCTGTTCTCCTCTGTGCCCCATCCCTGCCACAGTCTCTTCTCCTTTCTCGTGGGCGATAGTACCTGTGCGTTCAGGATACCAGTGTGCGGGGAAATGCGTAATAGGAAAAAGTACCTATTTCGCGAGGAAAAATATCTTAGAAAAGAGAAAAACTTGATGTAAATAAAGAAAAAAAGGCCAGGAGGGCCTGGAGGCAGCCTAGGGACTGGGAAGCGTACTCGATGCAATCTTTACGATATCCTGAGCAGAGCACTTGCAGATAAGGGTGATGATCGTGCCGTCTTCATTCCAGGACACTTCGTTGCAGGGAACATCGCCGTCGCAGACAGCGGACTGCAAAACTGCTTTTCTGTTCTTTATGGATATCTGGCTGCCTGCGGTCATTGTTTTGATCTTGATAAGCGGCGCGATCTGATAGGGAGCATTCGCGTCCGCCTGCTGGATGACAAGACCAATCTCACGGCTGTCTTTGTACCGGAAATGCATAATGAAGGCGCTGAAGGGGACTTCCTGAGCATAAATTTCAGCAGGTGGCCAGACAAAATGCAGATCCTCGGGGATATAGGTAGGGAGAAAAAGCCGGTGCATGCGGAACGCTTTCATTGCGCTGTCGATGGTACTGAATCTTTTCATGGTCTGCTTTTGAACGAGTGACGGAATCCAGTTGAGTACGGCCAGAATCACGGTGACCAGCAGTATCGTGATAACGAAGAGTATGAGCCTTGTCGCGAATGCATGTTTCATCATTTTAACCTCAAACCACCAGGTACCCTACTGCGAGTATGACGGACGCGGTAAGGGCGAAGGGAGCCCAGCCAAAGTGCTCTTGCCCCTCGACGTCGATCGCGCGGAGCTTCTCAATCCGTTCGTCCAGCAGGAGGTTGTGGCTGTGGCTCTCGATGCGTTCCTTCATCTGCGAGATACCCTGCGGCCCCTCATCGGGATGGTAATAAAAGGACGATATCGCCGCAATGAGCGCGGCAGGGTCTCTGGTGAGAGAGACCGCAATCGCGTCGCAGATGAATTCATCGTCATGAACGATTCTCCTAAACTCGACGAGGCTTACGGGATTATAAAACATCAGCATGCGCAAGAGGTAGATCAGCTGGGTCTTGGTGCTGCTGTCTCTCTTGATATGCACGGCTTCATGGGTGAGCGCTGCCTTGAGCTGGCGCTCGTTCAGGAGCTCTATCAGATGGCTGGAAATAATGATCATGTGGTTTTTGAATCCCTGCGTTACCAGAATCGGCAGGGGTTCATCAATAATGCAGATAGAAGGCTTCGGTATAGCTATCTGCCTGCTGATGCTCTCCAGCATCGCATCCAGGGTATCAAGCGTTCCTTGGCAGGTCTTCGGGTCACTGCGCGCAGAGCGTTCCCGGAAGATCGGGAGTATCTCCTGCATGACAAAAACAGCAGTTATCACCATGAGGAGGGCCAGGAAGATCCCTGCCAGAGGGATGATACCCAGCGGATTCAGCTCCAGCCACCGCTGGCTGTCGAACAGGGCGGTATTGAGCCTGAAATACCATGCACTTCGCTGCGGAGCAATAACCTGATAGAGAGGAAACATGAAGATCGGTAAGGTCATCGTCAACATCCGATAGCGGAACTTCGCCTGATGGTCCCGTATGTCCCATGCGAAAAAAGAGAGCTCAACAATGATGAGCGCTACAAATGAATGCAGGACGGACTGTGTTATATACATGCCGGGATATGAAGAGATAAATCGTAGGATCATGCTTGGCATCCATATTCCGTCATGGTCTGGAGCACGTGGGTTTTGTACCGTAGTTCCCGGGCATAAGATATTGAAATTGTAGCATATAACCACTATGACGGACATGGCGCCTCTCTATGCCGCATCCCTTGCCCGCATATCCTGATAAGGAAGTCAGCTCTTCCCTTCAGAACAGTCCGAGCTTATTATAGGTATACTGCATCGGCGCAACGATCCAATTGCCAACAACCAGTTCTGTTCTTGCCGAGTACACGAAGGAATGACCAAACTCTGCGAGCTCGGTCCTGAGGCCGGGGAGGTTGCTCAGTTGTAGGGCATGTTGCAATATGTGCTACTGGTAGTCCGCATTCGCATGACGCTGCAGGGTCGCTGCTTCAGCGTGCAATGCACAGCCGCATGTTTTTCAAGAAAAGTGGCGCCCCTTCTTGACGTAGTTGCATTTTACTCCCTGATGGTATCAACAATGCTGCTGATCCTGCCGAAGAGCTCCTCACCGCGGCCGCTTGATTGCATCAGGAGCGCATGAAACAGTCTGCCGTCTATCGCATTCTTTTCCGAAATCCTCCGCGATCAGTTCATTGCCGCCGAAAAACGTGCGGTCCTTATGCCGACACGCAGCGTGTCCCCTTTGTCTTTCGGCATATCGGCCCTCATGTTGTCTATCCTGTCTGCGGTGCCGGGATGCGTTTTCAAGATGCCGCCTTCATATGTTTTGCCACTGCTTACCATCCGGTCAAGAAAAGCCTGTAGCGCGGCAGGCTCGTAGCCGGACTTGCCGAGATAGGAAATAGCGGTCTTGTCAGCGCCGTATTCCATTGACTTACTGTATCCTTTTACGACGAGTGTCTTAAAAATATCGTCGATGGAACCTTCGAAGATGCTCGTGAGACCCGACAGTTCCTGCGGCCCGTAGTTCTGAGCAGCCTTCGTCCCGATGATGGCGGCCGCCTCTGTCCAGCGCGAGTTCTTGATCGAAGCGATGCCGTCGCGATGGTTGACATGTGCAATCTCGTGGGCAAGCACGGCGGCAAGTTCGTCTTCGCTGGCGACGGCCTTCAGCATACCCTGCGTGATGAATACTATGCCGCCGGGGCAGGCAAAGGCGTTCATCTCACCCGTATCGAGCACGGCAAAGTGGTATCCGCCGTAGGTATACGGTCTTTCGGCATGCAGGGCAAGCACGGAACCGATAGTATTGACATATTCAGTCAGCTTCGGATCTTTCAGCAGCGGATAGGTCTCAAGGATGCGGGCAGCTACAGCCCGGCCCAGAAAGTATTCTTCTTCATCCGATATGGAGCGGGCTGCCTTTTGCGTGGCGTCCGAAGAGGCCGCGAGCATGTCGATGCCCTTCTGAATGCTGTCCAGGAGCCCTGCATCTGCCCGGCCGGAGACCGTCAGGAGCAGGAACAGACCCAGGATGAACACTTCCCTGATCATGGCTGCTTGAGTCCTCCTGTCGTGATAAACTCCCGGAGCCTCTCGTCAGATATGCGGTATGCCTCTATGTTCTCGACAGCGTTGTAGTCGAGTTCGGGGTGTTTTCCCCGGTAGCTCCTTTCGACCTCGGGGTTGAACCCTTTTCCCGCAAGCGCTACTTCATCCCCTGTGGCACGATATCCGGTCCCCGATGCATCGGTGAGAGCAGCACTTTTATCTCTGATCGCATTCTTGTGGATACACCCCGCCGTATTCCTAAACGTTACCCTGAGCCAATCTCCCTCTCTAGCGACAACGTCAAGTTGGTCGCCGACCTGGAGCTTGGCCTTCGCAGGAGCAAGAAAACGGCAGTCCTCTCGCAGGGTATTCTCCCTGGTGGCGATGACCACCGTTTCTGCCGAGACCAGCGCAGTCATGGCAAGAAGTAGCAACGTGGCAGAGGTGAGATGTTTCCGGATCATTTTTCAGTCATTGTAATGATATCCGAACTGCCTGTCAACGATGCCGTATGCGATCGAGACGCGCACAGCTGCAGATAAAATGCGGAAGGACCGTCATCAGGTCTTTTGCTGAGCACACGGCTGAACATTTCTCCTGCCTGCTGCCACTCTCCCCTTCTGAATAGTTCCAGGCCGTTATGAAAGAGCGACAGGACGTCCCGTGCATTATCCGCCATACGGTCGCGCAAGCCGATCAGTTCAAATATCGTTGCCGCAAATGATTTCCCTTTTACTTCAATCCTCCCCAGCTCCCGGGTAAGGAAAAGATCTGCCGTCCCGGCCAAGGTCTCCCTGCTGATGATGATTCGTGTTCCGAAGTACTTATTGGCGGATTCGAGCCGCGAGGCGAGATTGACCGTATCACCTACCACCGTATAGTCGAAGAGGCGGTCACTGCCGAGATTGCCGACCAGAGCTTCTCCTGTGTGGATGCCAACGCGCACGGTTACCGGGGAAAGGCCGCGGGCAGCAAAAGAAGCATTGAGATCCTCCAGCGCTTCCATACAAGCGATAGCTGCGCGACATGCAGAAGGCTCGTCCTGATCGGAGCTGACGGGAGCCCCCCAGAAGGCCATGATGCAGTCACCGATATATTTGTCTATGACCCCCCGGTTCCGTATGATCACTTCGGTGAACGCATTGAAGATATCATGCAGGATCAGCGCTGCTTCCTCAGGGGGAAGCAGTTCCGCAAGCGATGTAAATCCCGCTATGTCGGCAAAAAAGACCGTAACGCGTTGTTTTCGGCCGCCGGGTCGAATAAGTTCAGGGTTTTTCAGGACATGTTCAACAAGCGTCCTGTCCATGTACTGATCAAAGGTTTTCTTGATGAACCTTCGCTGCCTTCCCTCTACGGCATAGCTGTATGCCGCGGCAATCGTAAAGCTAAGCACGGCTGCGACGAGCGCCGGGATCACTTTCAGGTAGAGGCCGTGAGAGAACAGCAGGGCGGGCGCCGTCAGCGCCGTCAGGACCGCAGCAGAGAAGATAGCGGTACTGGCGGCCAGGGAATGAGACCGGAGCACTGAGGCGGTCACCGTGATGGAGACGACGAGCATGAAGAGCAGGACAGGAAAGACATTGAGTTCCATCAGGTAATTCTGGTTCATGATGTTTTCCAGAGTTGTTGCATGGATATGTACTCCGGTGGATACGGGGGTCACGGCAGTCGGCTTCAGATCGTACAGGCCGGGTGCCGTGAGTCCTATGAAGACGATCTTTCGCCGGAAGCTATCCGGTGTCAACGGTGGAACCCTGCCGGCAACGCTTGCAAGACGCGCCTGGATGACATCTGCGGCAGACATCGTGGGAAATGGAGAGGCCTCGGGAGCATATCTCAGAAGCATCTTGCCCCCGGAAAGTGGTATTTCCTTTCCAAAGCGGTATGCTCTGCTGTCCTTTATCGTTATGAGTTTTTTCGTCAGTAGATAGGAAAGGACGAAGTGAGGTATTACATATTCCGATGCCTGAAAGAAGAGGGGTGTCCTTCGGTAGATGCCGTCTTCATCAGGTTTTATCATGACGTTGCCCAGACCGGCGGAAGCGGAGCTGAGCTGCGCGAGCGGAGATATGATGGAGCGGGACGAAATCCCGGAGACGACCGGTCCGTGCGTGCTGATCTTCTGTGCAAGCTCTGCATCATGGCTGCTGAGTGCATCTTTCGTATCGGTAAGAAAAAGCGGCAGATAGACATTGCCTGCTTTCTGCATTGCTTCGGACAGAAGGTTGTCATCCGATACGCCGTACGAGGAATCCTCGGTGAAGAGAATATCCATGAATACGGCATCTGCTTCGGAGAGATGTTCGAGCAGCGGCGCATAGACCTGACGCGGCCAGGGCCAGGGAATATCCTGATCGGCGAGCGCTGAGATGCTTTTCTGATCGACGGCAATGATGATGATATCGCCGGATGCGGAGCGGGGATTGAGGTGCCGCGATAGATAATCATATGCCTTGAGTTCAAAGGTATCCAGAAGGCCGGACAGGAAGAGCAGAACCGAGATGCAGAATGCCGCGAGTGAGAGCAGGGCGATCTTCTGGAGCGGGCGCGAGAGCATGCGTCAGGATAACATGTTGCCGCCGAGACGGTGAACCATAGTCAGTGAATAGAAGCCGTCAGGGCCATGAAGAAGTATCTCCTAATGTCGGTTGTATGTTTTTCTTGAACCTTCTGATCGTTCGGAAGGAATCAAACATCTGGGGTACAAGAAGAACCTCGTTTCCCAAAGATTTGACAGCGTCACGTGCCAGATGTGTCGGTCCGGGCTCCATAAGCGATACCCATTATAGCATATGCCGGTCGGATTTCCCGAAAGACTATGTTTCAGAACCGCCGGTCCGTGCGCCAAACGAGATGATACCCCAGGACATGAAGAGAGCAGCTGCAAGCACGGCGGCGGCAGCGAGGATATTGTTCAGCAGGGTCGGTCGTACCAGAAGAACCATACCCAGGAGCAACATCATAACGCCTGATATTAGTTTCAGCTTTCGTCCCTCCCATGTGGTCAGCTTGCGGGTCCCGAGTGTTACCGTGAACATGATGACGATGGTCATCAACGGAATAACATAGACCAGGTTGTACAGGACGAGGTACACGTAGTAGGTTAGGGAGGGGAGGTTGTGAAGCGTCAGTATCCTGGTGAATACCATGGGAAACCCCGCGGTACAAAGGAGTTCATACGTATTGGCAGCTATAGCGAGTACGACGGTCCCGCCCAGCGCGGAGATCAGCGAACTTGACCTGAGAAGACGCCGCATTCTTTCATAAAGACGGGATTTCGTGCTGTCCGGTATGGAAAGGGAAAGCCCGCGTCCGAACAGAAAGAAATCCTTGATGTTGATGAATGAGATGGCAAGGGCGACGAATCCCGCGGCAAGGGTGATCGTTCTGAGATTTCCGGCCAACAGAAAGAGATTGAGCCAGGCAGCCATAAAAAGAAAATAGAGGAGTCCGGAGAAAAAAACGAAGGTCCCGCCGATGATCAACATCCGGGGGCGAGAGCGTGCATGTACCAGCAGGCTGAGCAGAAAGAAGAGTACGAAGAATGCACAGGGGTTGAAGCTGTCCAGTCCGCCGAGCAAGACGGTGATCATCGGCAGGGAGACGGTTGCCGGATCGACCCTGCCGACGAACGGGAGATCTACGGCCTTTTGCCTATCCTCACCAAGGGGATGATCAAGCCATGCTATGGGGTCGGGACACGACTGCTGTAGGCAGATATTGACCGCGGTCGTGATTGCAGTCTTTTCCCGTTCCGAAAATCCGACAAAGACTTCACTGCCGATGAATGTGACAGGAACCCCGGAGGACCTGATGCCCGCTTGTGCTGTCATCTGTCCGAAAAAGCCGGCATTGGTACGGTTCTGCCATACCTCATAGGATTCGACGACCAGCCCGGGGTATCGCTCGTTGAGCTCGGAGAGAAACACCTTTTCGTCTTCGCAGTGCGGACAGCCGTTTCCCCAAAAAAAGTAAAGTTTTATGCTGGCCGCATTATGCCGGGCCTGCGCACCGGATGCTGCGGCAAGCGCTATGACCAGCAGGACAATGCAGACAATCTGTCTGAAGATCATCAAAGACATTCTTCTCGCTTAGGTCTGCCGAGGTGCTCGAAGCAGGGCAAGCATGGCTTCGGGATCGGTCGTAGGAGGGAGACAGTGATAGTCTCTGCAGACATAGGCCGTTGCCCGGTCCGAGATTCCAGAAGCACTGTCGTCATGCGGCCGAAACTGTACGGTGACGTGGGGGAGGAAGCTCGTCTGAAGCGTGCGGAGCATCTCCTGAGCGTCTGCAGACCCTGGTCTGCCTGCAATAACGACCTTGTATGCAGGACCAAAATAGTAGTCAAGGGCACAGAGAAAATAGGCATGTGCAGACGGCGCTTGCCTGACCGATGAGAAAAAAGACCGGGCAGAGCGTACAGCCAAATCTTCGAGGCTGTTGTCTCCGGTCATCCTTGCTAGGCGGAGCAGGTTCATAAGGGCAACCGAGTTCCCGGAAGGGATGGAGCTGTCATAAACCTCCTTTTTTCGGACAAGCAAGTCCTCGCCGTTGTCTGCGGTGAAGAAAAAGCCGCCTGCATCATGGTCCCAGTAATGCCGGATCAAAATGTCGTTGAGAGATAGCGCTCTGTGCAGATGCTGCGACTCAAGCGTTGCTTCGTACAGTTCGAGCAGCCCCGATATGAGAAAGGCATAGTCGTCAATATGGGCCGGCAGTGCGGCATCATCCTGGCGGTAGCGGTGAAGGAGAGAACCGTCGGGGTTGCGCAGACGCTCAAGGAGGAAGTCAGCCGCATGAGCTGCTGCGGCAGCATATGCCTGCTGTTGAAATGCCTTTGCAGCCCTTGCCAGCGCGGTTATCATAAGGCCGTTCCAGTCGGTTAGGATCTTGTCATCTTTGTGCGGGTGAACGCGGGTCTCGCGGACGGCAAAGAGCCTGGCTCGTATTTCCTCAATCCTGGCTTCTGCCTGTTGCACAGAGAGGTTTTGTGCTGCCGCAAGAACAGGAAGAGGCGTCTCCTGATGGAGAATATTCGTCCCGGGCCGTTCTCCGGTCACAGGGTCGATGAAGTTGCCTTGCTTGCGTATGTCGAAGCTGTTGCAGATGAACTCCTGCGCCTCGCGGTCGAATATCCGGATAATCTCGTCATACGACCAGACATAGAATTTTCCCTCTTCTCCTTCACTGTCCGCATCCTCAGCACACAAAAAACCGCCAGCAGGAGAAGTCATGTCGCGGAGCACATAGGCGATGATTTCCTCGGCCGTTTTTTTATATCGGTGATTACCCGTCACCTGAAACGCTTCCGTATATGCCAGACAGAGCATTGCCTGATCATAGAGCATTTTTTCGAAATGGGGGACGAGCCAGCGGGAGTCCGTTGCGTAACGATGAAAGCCGAACCCTACGTGGTCATAAATGCCTCCGTTTCTCATGGCATCAAGTGTTCCGGTCACCATACGCAGCGCCTCGCCGTCACCGGTGCGTTCTTCGTACCGGAGCAGAAAAAGCAGAATATGGGCGGTCGGGAACTTGGGCGCTGAACTGAACCCGCCGCTGTCCTTATCGAATAGCTGCGTAAGTTGGGCAAATGCCTCGTCGAAAACGGTTTCGACGGGGTCGCTGGGGTGCGGTTCGTTGTCCTGCCCGAGCTGTTCGGTAATCTCAGCAGCCAGTTTCCCTATCTTCACCCTGTCATGCTCCCACATCGTCTCCACGCGCGGCAGTAAATCAAGCATGCCGATTCTGCCGAAT
>DKBH01000119.1 GCA_002451165.1 Nitrospiraceae bacterium UBA6905 | reverse complement strand
CCGTTTCGAAATCGCCTCCCGGATGACGCATTGATAGTTGCCCGCTGCATTCAGAGAAGAACGGCAGACATCCGCATACTCTACACTGTCAGGCGTATCCATATGCGATTCCGCATACCGATACTTGAAGAAAAAGGAAAGGTCACGCGATGCTATCCAGCTGACGTTCCCAGCGCCGATGAAGTAGGTCCCCTTTGCTCCGCTGTCCCTGTTCTCCTTATCCAGCCACGTGAAGGTTGTCGAAGCAACCAGGGCGCCCGTATAGGATGTATGCACCTTGATCGTATCGGTTGAGCTCTTCAGTTCGGGAATAAGGTTATGCGGATATACACCTCCGTTACGGGTAGGGCCAAGAGGAGGGGGGAGCGGCGGACCGAACCCCGCAGGCGTATAGGTGTCGTACAGAACACCATCTCCATCAACAGTGAACTTCTTCTCGCTGTGCGAATAGTCAACTTCAATCGGTCCAAAATGGCCGTTCGTTCCGACGGTCAGCGTATTGGACTTGTCCTCAACATCACGCTTCTGTGACGTCCGTACGTTATTATTAAAATATCCGGCACCGATAATATCTCTCTGCTGCCGTTCACCATCCCTGCGCACCTGCATACCTTCAAAATATACGTGAAACGGATAGGTGGGCGCCTTCAACCGCAGAGAGGCATTGCTGATGCTTGTCTTCACCCCGTATGTCTCTCGTTCATCCCGCACATCAACCCCCGGAGTAGGGGTGCCGGGATCAAGATCTATGAGAAGAATGTTGTCCAGATTGTGGTACAGGGTGCGGTTGATCCCCCTGAACACAAAGATGTCCTCATAGGCATATCCTGCATCGCCGAAATAATCCTTCCTGTCCTTGAAATCAATTTCGAGATGGAAACGGTGGGGAAAACGAAATGCCCGCAGCTCGCCGCCAAACATCCAGGAATTGTGCAGGTACTCGTACTCATCTACCCGCGCTGAGCCGTTGAGATGCACATAGCGGTAACCGCCGGAAAGCGAGAGCTCAGGCTTTATGGAAGGGAAAACATATTCCTCATGGTCAACTTCCATGACTTCGTTTTCACTGCTCACCGCTGCATCTTCCTTCGCCGGTTCTTCAGCCCATGCAGCGGAGACAAGGATGCCCACCGTAAGTATCAGACCGTATATGATCTTCTTTTTCATGTCCATACCCCCTAGTGTGTAAACCTTCCCGAGCCGCTTGCAGAGGGAAGGTCCGATCCGTGAATCTGTGAATGGCAATCCGTGCATCTGGTATAGAACGCACCCTTAGCCTCCGCGGCTGCCTCACTGTTCGTCCTGTGTCCGGTATGGCACTGGAGGCAGAGAAACGGCACCTGTACCGTCAGGAGATTGTTATTTACCGAACCGTGAGGGTTGTGACAGTTTCTGCAGTCATCCATATTGTCCCCGTGCTCGAAGAGAAAGGGGCCCTCTTTATCGCTATGGCACTGTACACACGTATCCTTCAGCGTCGCCTTCCTCAGGAGCTTTTCCGTAATCGTTCCATGGGGATCGTGACAGTCCGTGCAGAAGATCCTCTTCTCCGGGACCGCGTGGTGGCTCGGCAGGGAGAACTCTGCCTTTGCCTCCTGGTGGCATTTGTAGCACATGTCCAGCGTATCCCGCGGTTTCACCTTGAGGTCAGAACCTGCATGGATGTTATGACAATCAGAGCAGGATACATCGTTGACCGAATGGCTCCCTGCGTTCCAGTCATGGAGATTAAATGTTGCGTTTGCGGTATGGCATTTCAGGCAGATAAGCGACTGCGCCTGGGCCGGGATATTCTTGATATCGATAAAGGTCTTGTAATTGCATTCCGTTCGTATACCGGCCTTGGCATCGGCCTCCACCTTTTCCGGGGTTATCCCCTCTATGGCAAGGCTTCCCGGACCGTGGCAGGATTCGCAGTTGACGAGCGGCATGCCTGACTTCTTTGAGAGCTGCACCCCCATGGTGCTCGCATCGAAGTCCTGCTTGATCTTGTCATGATAATGACATGCGGAAAGGCAGTTCTGCGTTCCGACATAATTGGCGTCAAGTCTTCCGGCGATCATTCTTTCATATTCTCGAAGGGGAATAATGGGCTTTGACGTTCGCAGTGACTCACAGGCCGTGAACATGACCGGAAAGAGGGCACATAACAAGAGAACTCTCTTAGCTAATACCATGGTATCCCTCCATAATTTATTTAGCTATCATCATATTAAATAGAACCTACAACTGTCAATATATAACTCATTAATTTTTCAAAGAATATTTTCAAAAAATACCCTGCCGTAATACCCGGAATGAACAACCTCATAAACCCCGCAGTCACGTCGATTAATCCGTAATGTTTATAATGAGTCATACCTAGCTTCAGAGGAAGAAAGACGGAAGATAGTTCCCAGCTGTATCGTCGAGGAGCATGACCACAAGTTCCGACTCCTCCATTCATGCACATCCGGTATTCTGCATCGACAGCGATAATCCCATTCATCGCCATATCCGGCCCGGCAGCATACTTCAACTCCGAACGACGATAGGCCGCGCCCTCCCCGGCAGGGAATGCTATAAAAATCCCTCAACGGAAAAGGCAGATTGCGGAATTCATAACAGGTGACGTCTTGCTGCTCTCTTTGCACGCGACATTCTGCGCCTGTCCGGTTTGGGCAAAGACACACCAGAAAACATGAATCATTGAACTCCTTAGGTGACGATATCTTCAGCGCATCATATGAGGCTGCCAGATGACAGCAGTTTTCTGTCCGTAGGCGACTATGCATAATCATCGGCGACCCTGCTGAACAGGAAGGAGAAAAGTTCTAGAATGCCGATTAACATGATATACTGATGTCTAACCTATGGGAAAGCCGGATACCGTGAAAACATTATGATCAGTCATCAGCGAAAATTTGTCTGCTCCACCCCGGCAAGAGATGGCCTTTCGGCCTCGGGCCTTCGTTTCTTCCTGATCGCTTGCATGGTATCCGCAGTTCTGCTCATCTGGTCTCCTTTTGCTACCGGGCAATTATCCAAAGTCTTCAGCCAAAAGGATAGTGCTACAGGAAAATCAGTGTCTATCGGGCTTCCGGAGTCCGATGAGGAGATCGACAGAGAAATCGACCGCATCAAGGCGCGGCTGGATAAGATACGCAGAGAAAGAGGAAGCGCCGGATCCGGCGTGACGGACGAGAGCGGTCTTGCCGTGGGCATACAGCCTGAAGAGCTGAAGCAGCGCGAGAGAATCATAAGCGAGCTCGCGATTACCCTCGAAAAACAGCTAGATATCCTGACAGAGCTGAAGACGATACGAAAGGATAACGCAAATGATGCCGCGGAACAGGCATCCTGGAAAGGCTTCAGCGAAAAACCTCCCTATCCCATCTATTTTCTTGATGAAATCCGTGATGCTCTTTTATTCGAGCGTCTTGCCTTTGAATCATTCGCAATCAAACGTTCTTTGGCGCAAAAGGCACGTACGCAGTACGACAGAAACCTGAAAAAATCACGTGCGGACCTCCGCCTTGCCGAGGAGAAAAGCACAAAAAACATCGGGAAACCTCAGGAGATGAAAAGCCGCTGGCTCCTCGATCTTGCGCAGCTTCGCAATGACCTGAACGAGGCAGGGCTGGTGCTTGCGGAACTGCAGCGTCTAACCTTTGAGACTGCAGAGAAGGGAAAACGCGGCTATCTGGCATTTCTCGAAGAAAAGCTCAAAACAGCCGAGAGCTCGTCACCGCTGTCGAAAGAAGACTTGGAAAAAAAGCTCCAGGAAATTAACAGCCGGCGAAGAGATCTTGCGGCGGAATTAGTCCAGGAAGAGAACGTCGCAGACGAAACAAGGAAGAAACTCGATCACCTTATTGACGCCATGAGTCGCGTCCCCTTGACCAGTCCAGGAGAAGCGCCGACACGAGGGGGACTGTTAAACATCTTCAAGCGCTCACCGGAGCAGAAGCAGGAAACCTCATCACGTGAAAAGCTCCAGGCCCTTAAACTCGAATATGATGCCCTGCAGGTCTTTCTGGAGACAACGCTGTTTAAGATAACCATCATAAAGGGCCAGAAAAACTTGATCAATACTGCTGAGAAGATATGGCAGGACCGCTTCTGGCTCACCCAGAAACCATCCCTTAACGAGATGCGGCAGAAACTCGTGGAGGTCAACCAGACATTGGAGAGCCTGAAGTTTTGGAAAAAGTATGNNGCAGACACAGCAGCTCGTCCTCCAGGCGTATCAAGAGCGGCAGGACATCACCCTGAGAATCATCGAGTACCTCGGCAACATTGAACGACTGGCCAATCGTCTGAAGGACGAGCTGTCACGGAAGATCATTGAGGCTTCGTTCGGCAGCCGTATAAAGGAACGTCTCGAGACAGCATCTTCTTTCATGAAAAGCATCTGGAACACCGAACTCTATGTTGCGGAAGAGACAACCATTGTCGATGACCGGAGCATTGTCAAGCCGGTAAGCGTAACAATCGGGAAGATTGTCACGGCCCTGTTCATTCTTCTGGTCGGCACCTGGATCGCCAGGAAGATCGGCAGGGTTATCCAGTGGGGCATGACGAAAAAGCTCGGTCAAAGCGCGTCAGAAGCGGAGCAGATCGGCAAGGTCATATTCATGGTGATGTTTATCGGCGTTTTTATTTTCTCGCTGGTGTCGGTCAACATTCCCCTTGCGGTCTTCGCCTTCCTGGGCGGAGCGCTTGCCATCGGCATAGGCTTCGGCGCCCAGCACCTGATCAACAATTTCATCAGCGGCCTGATCCTTCTCTTTGATCATTCCATACGGGTCGGTGATATTGTGGAAATTGACGGTGAAGGCGGACGGGTGACTGACATCGGCATGAGAAACGCCCAGATCAGACGTTTCGACGGCATCGAAATGATGGTGCCCAACAGTCAGTTTCTCCAGCAAAAAGTGACGAACTGGACGCTGACTGACCGAACGATACGCTATAATGTTTCGGTCGGAGTCGCCTACGGTTCCCCGACGAGGAAAACAGAAGGCATTATCATGAAGGCCATAGCGAACCATCCGCGGGTACTTGCGGACCCGGAGCCGACCATCCTCTTCGAAGAATTCGGCGATAGCGCCCTGGTATTCACCGCCTATTTCTGGATGGAATTGATCTCCAGCAGGGACAATCGCATTGCATTAAGCGATATCCGTCATGCCATCAATGAACTTCTGGAAAAGGCCGGCATCGTCATCGCCTTCCCGCAGCGAGACGTTCACCTGGACTCAGCAAAACCGATCGAGGTAAAAGTCATCACTCCTGACGCCGACCGGAACAGGGCGTAATCGAGGCGATGGCTATTGCCGATCACCGTGGATATCCTGCATGTTACAGACGGCAGCGCCTGTTTCCGCCTCGGTAGCTCTTACCTTACTGCTCCGGCCTTCGAAACCCATCGCCGTATATAAGGAGAACCGGTCAGGCGATATATGAACGTTATAGGCCCGTTCTCAGATAAAAGCCTGTTTTGCACTTGCTCTCATTCCTGCTGAATCCGGGCCAGGAATACCCGGCCGCGCTATCTGCCTGTCGTAGCGTAAAGAAAAAGCACATACAGTGTAGAAACGACCATCTGGCAAACCATGACCGGCAGGCCGTAGCGCATGAACCGCGCAAAAGAGACCGGCTTGCCGCGCGAGGCACAGATGCCGNNGCGACAATAGGGATATTGGCCAGCATGCTCGATAGCACAGCCGTTCCTGAAAGCATGATAAGCGCAACAACCAGAAGGCTGCCTCCGAACCACATATACAGATCCAGAGAAAGACCGCTCAGCAGGCCCGTCTGCTGGAAGGCCTCCACCATGCAAAACATGCAGATCAGGAAAATGAGCGTTTGCCAGTCGATTTTTTTAAGAATGCTGTCCACGGTTTCGTGCCTGAGACTGTGGAGTGCCAGCAGGGCAAGCGATGCGCCGACAATCGAAACCCCGGGCGGCAGAAGCTTAAAGGGCATCTTTTCACCGAACAGAAAGAGCAGGACCATCACAACCAGCACGGTAATCGACACACCAGCATAGACCGGATCCTTGATCGGTTCCGGTTTGAGGCCTTCGGGGAGCGTCCGCTGCACCTGCCAGATGTCCTTCATCAGCCAGGGAATAAGCGGTATGATCACCAGTAGCGTGAGCAGTCCGCCGGGGCTGACCCTCCGGAGATACTGCATGAAGGACATACCCATTTCGCTGCCCACAAGAAAAGTCGCAGGATCACCCACCAGTGTCAGAAGGCCTGCCGAGTTGCTGATGATGGCAGTGAGCACCATGGGGCCGACAAAATCAACTTCCAGGGCATCCGCGACCCGTATGACAATAGGAGCGAGCAGAATGACTGTTGTTGCGTTCGGAAGTACAGCGCAGAGCGGCGCAACGAGCAGCACAAGCCCCAGCAGGAAGCGTTTTCCGCTGCCCCGCGTCGCCAGCAGATACCGGGTTCCCACATAATCAAAGATCCCGGTCGGTGCGAGCGTCATAGCCACGACCATGCCGCCAAAGAGCAGCGCGATCGGTCCGCTGGACATACGCGTGATATCAAGGATGTCCTGCTGCGAGAAGATCCCGAACAAGGTGAGGACGCTCACCCCGAGAAGGGCCGCGAGCATCATCTCGATGAGATCAAAGGCGATGGCCAGGATCACGCCGCCGAAAACGACAAAGGTGATGATCATCTGGAGCTTGGTCATGAATGCAGCGGCCCTATCATGGTCTGACCATTACTGGAATGGCGGCGCATACATCAGCCCCCCCTGGCTCCAGAGCCTGTTATGGCCCCGTTCGCTCTTCAGGCTGCTCTTCTGCCCAAAATTACGTTCGTAGATCTCTCCGTAATTGCCGACTGAACCGATGACCGAGGCGACCCAGTCATTTCTGAGACCGAGAGCTTTGCCGGTCTGTCCGCTCGTGATGAGAAAATCGCGCAAGGCGACAGAATCCGGATTTTTCATCAAAGAACGCACATTCTCACGGGTAACGCCGAGCTCTTCTGCCTCGATCAGGGCAAACAGCACCCACCTCACCAAGGTGAACCATTCCTCATCGCCGCGGCGAACCACAGGTCCGATAGGCTCAACAGAATACGTCCCCGGGATGATCTCAAACCGCTGAGGGCCGTCAGGAGTTGTTGCCCGGACAGACACGAGTTGAAACCGGTCAGAGGTAACAGCCTGGCATTTCCCCTTGATCAATGCTTCAGCTGCTGCCGATAGTGTATCGACAACAAGAGGGGTATACTTCAATTTCTGCTGCTGAAAGGTATTAGCCAGGTTCGTCTGATGGGTGGTACCTTTGACCACGCAGACCGTGGCGCCGTTTAGATTCTTGATCGTCTTTTTTTTAGAAGATCGCAGGACCATGAACCCCTGCCCGTCAAAAAAATACACTCCCGGGAACCGTACGCCGATGCCTGCCTCACGGCCGAAGGTGACGGTGGCTGTATGGCTGAGCAGGTCGATCTTGCCGGACAGGAGCATCGGAAACCGGCTTGCCGTTTTCAGGGGTATAAACTCAACCTTGCTGGCGTCACCCAATGCAGCAGCTGCAACAGCCCTGCAGAAATCAGGACCCCCTCCCTGCCACCTGCCCGCCCTGTCCTTAAGGGAAAACCCGGCCAATCCTTCAGTTATCCCGCAGTGGATGACCTTCTGGGAGCGGACTTCAT
>DKBH01000008.1 GCA_002451165.1 Nitrospiraceae bacterium UBA6905 | reverse complement strand
CCGTATACGGGGCATCGAAGTACGAGCAGAAAGTGACCGAAGCCCCATCGTCCATCAGCATTGTAACAGCCGATGAAATCAGGAAATACGGATACCGCACCCTTGCGGACATCCTGAGGAGCCAGCGGAGTTTTTATGTAACCAATGACCGGAACTATTCCTACCTGGGGGTGCGGGGCTTTGGCCGACCCGGTGATTATAATTCGCGCGTGCTCATATTGGTCGACGGCCACCGGATCAATGACAATGTATATAACAGCGGGTTCATCGGGAGGGAGTTCATACTTGATGTGGACCTGATCGACCATGTGGAGATCATCCGGGGTCCCAGTTCATCCCTGTACGGCACGAGCGCCTTTTTTGCGGTGGTGAGTGTTATTACGCGGCGGGGGGGCGACCTGAAAGGGGTTGAGGTCTCGGGTGCTGCTGCCAGTTATGACACCTATGCAGGCCGCCTGAGCTACGGCAATGCATTTGAGTCCGGCCCTGAGGTACTGCTGTCGGGGTCTGGCTATGACAGCAACGGGCAGGATTTGCATTTCCAGGGCAAGGGGTGGGCCCGGGGCAATGACTACGAGCGGGCCAACAATGCCTTTGGCGGGATATCCTACAAGGGGCTCACGCTGACGGGGGCCTATGTTTCGCGGAAGAAGGGGATACCCACGGGCTCCTATGATACGGTATTCGGCAACGACAACACCTTCACCAAGGATGAGCTCGGGTATGTTGATCTGAAGTACGCACAGAGCTTCCCGGGGTTTGCAGACATCATGGCGCGGCTATCCTATGATTCGTACAAGTATGATGCGGACTACATCTATGACTGGGCAGATCCCGGAAGCCCGCCTGATCTGGTTGCGAACAAGGATTACGCGAAGGGGCAGTGGTGGACAGCGAGCCTGCAGCTGACCAAGACGCTCTTTGAAAAACATAAGGTGATCGTGGGAGCTGACTATGAGGACAATTTTCAGCAGGACCAGGGAAACTACGATAGAGAAGTCTATCTGGATGATCAAAGGTCATCGACGAACTGGGCATTGTATATCCAGGACGAATTCCGCATTCTCAGCAACCTGATCCTGAACGCGGGGGTGCGGTACGATCACTATGAGACCTTCGGGGACACGACCAACCCGCGGATCGGCCTCATCTGGAGCCCCTTTGACAAGACGACTGCCAAGCTGCTGTACGGGTCGGCATTCCGTTCGCCCAATGTGTATGAGCTGTACTATCAGGACGGAGGGAATGTGCAAAAGGCAAACCCCGACCTTTCGCCCGAGAAGATAAAGACCTACGAGCTGGTCCTGGAACAGTATCTTGCGCAGCACCTCCGGATGACCGCAGCGGGCTTCTACTACAAGATCGACGACCTCATCTCCCAGGAGGTCGACCCCGGCGACGGGCTGCTGGTTTACCGGAACACATCAGACGTCGACGCAAAGGGGGTGGAACTGGAAGTGGAGGGCAAATGGGGGAGTGGCCTGAGCGGACGGCTCAGCTATAGCTATCAGGAGGTGAAGGACAAAGAAACAGATCAAGGCCTTTCCAATTCACCGAAGCACCTGGCAAAGCTGAATGTGACCATACCGCTGCTGAAGGAAAAGATCTTTGCCGGCACGGAGATACAGTACATGAGCAGCAGGGAGACGGTCGACGGCAACAAAGTGGATGACTTCTTCGTCACCAACGTGACGCTGTTCAGCCAGAATCTGATAAAAGGGCTGCGGGCATCCTTCAGCGTCTATAACATCTTTGACAAGAAATACCGTGATCCCAGCGGCGATGAGATCACCCAGAAGTTTGCGGAGCAGGACGGCAGGAACGTCCGCCTGAAATTCACCTATGCTTTTTGATCGCGCGAGACATGAAACATAACATTGGGAAGCTATCTCTCATCATAGGTGCGCTTATGCTTGTCACTGCGGTATGCGGAATGCAGCACGTGCCTGCGGAGACGCGGCCGCCGACGGAATATCAAGTGAAGGCCGCATTTCTTTACAACTTTGCCAAATTCGTAGAGTGGCCTGACAGGGCGTTTTCCGGCAGCACAGCCCCTCTGAATATCTGTGTTGTGGGGAAGAATCCCTTCAATGAGTATTTTGACGACATCCGGGACAAAACAGTCGGAGGCAGGCCGATAAGCATTCAGGTGAATCCAGACAGCGAGCAGCTGGATCTTTGCCATATACTCTTCATCAGCTCGTCGGAAAAGCATCATTTGGCGCAACTCATCCATAAGCTTGAAAACGCCGGTGTTCTAACCGTGGCAGATATGGAAGGGTTTACCGGCGCGGGCGGCATGATCAATCTGTTCATGCAGGACAACAAAGTCTCTTTCGACATAAACCTGAAGTCTGCACGGCGTGCAGGGCTGAAGGTCAGTTCCCGACTGCTGAGACTGGCCCACACGGTGCAGGAGTGAAGTCATGATAAAGAGCATATATCTCCGATTCCGCAACTATACTCTTGCCAAGAAGTTAACCGCTGTCATCATGCTGGCGAGCATCCTTGTCGTAATACTCTCCTTTTTCCTCCTTGTCATCTCAGAAGCAATATCATACTGGAAGCTGGAAAAAGAAAAGCTCATGAGCATTGCGGATATTATTGGTGAAAACAGCATTGCCGCGATCACCTTTTTCGATACAAAGGCAGCGGAGGAGACATTGTCAGGCCTCAAAGGCAACCCGCATATCCATCTGGCCTATATCGAAAATAAGGACGGCAGAGTGTTTGCTGAGTATCGGAAACCAGCAATTCCCGGCAGTCGTCTTATGGCCGAGACCGGACCGAACAGTGGTTCCCTGAACGATATGAAGCAGAGGACGTTCTGGGCTGAGTTCTTGATGCTTAAGGTATCACGACCGATCATGCTGGATAACCAGGTGATCGGAAGGATCATTATAGAGTCTGACCGGGATGAACTGATGCAGCGGCTGAGATCGATTTCACTTATCTCTATGTTTATCCTTTTGGGATCATTCCTTTTTGCCTTCTTCATTTCCCGGCGGCTACAGCTCCTGGTAACAAGTCCTCTTCTGGACATCCTCCAGACGATGAAGATCATATCACACGAAAAAAAGTATTCGCTGCGGGTGGCAAAACAGAGTGAAGATGAACTGGGATCTCTTGCCCAGGGGTTTAACGAGATGCTGGAACAGATTCAGATGCGGGATGCGGAGCTGGAAAAAGAACTTACGGTCCGAAAACGGGCAGAAGAACAGGTTCGCAAGCTTGCCTATTATGACAGCCTGACGGGATTGCCAAACCGTACTTTTTTCACCCGTCTGATGGTCAGGGCCATCGCGCAGGCAGAGCGGAATAAAGATACGCTCGCAGTCATGTTTATAGACCTCGACAATTTCAAGCGCATTAACGATACGCTCGGACATGCCGTGGGAGATCTACTCTTGCAGGCTATTCCCGATGTCGTTCTCAGGTGCATACGGAAATCGGACATTTTTGCCCGATACCGTGAAGACGAGATACTGAAGAGCATGTCCCGCCTCGGCGGAGATGAGTTTATCGTGCTGCTGAGCCCAATCAAGAAATCAGAGGATGCGGCAATTATCGCTCGCCGTATTAATACCGAAATGCAGAGCCCCTTTTCTCTCGGCAATCATGAAGTATATGTCAGTGCCAGTATTGGTATTGCAATCTATCCCCATGACGGAACGGATGTAGATTCTCTCTTGAAGTGCGCAGATATGGCCATGTATCACGCTAAGACCTCAGGAAGAAATAATTTCCAGTTCTTTGAAGAGTCCATGAATGTTGCAGTGCTTGAGAAGGTCAAGATAGAGAACGATCTCCGAAGAGCTCTGGAGCGCGGGGAGTTCGTCCTTCACTACCATTCCAAGATCGATGCTGCAAAAGGCGAGATGACCGGCATGGAGGCGCTTATCCGCTGGCAACACCCTGAACGGGGACTGTTGCCGCCAGCCGACTTTATCCATATTGCGGAGGAAAGCGGGCTGATCGTGCAGATCGGTGAATGGGTGCTCAAGACCGCCTGTCTGCAGAACTTATCCTGGCAAATAGCCGGTTATCCTTTCAAATGTGTTTCTGTAAATCTCTCCTGCCGTCAGTTTGAAGATGAGGGATTGCTGGCTTCCGTAAAGAAGATACTTCAGGAGACTCAGCTCTTGCCACAATATCTTGAACTTGAAATTACCGAAAGCACCATTATGAAAAATCCTGATATGGCTGCCGTTCTGCTGCAGAATATCATGTCTCTGGGCGTACAGATTTCTGTTGATGATTTTGGGACCGGCTATTCCTCGTTAAGTTATCTGAAAAAGCTGCCGCTGACCACATTGAAGATTGACCGATCATTTGTGCGCGAATTGCCTTCCAATGAAGACGACGTTTCTATTGTCAAAGCGATCATAGCCCTTGCACACAGCCTCCGCTTAAAAGTCGTTGCCGAAGGAGTGGAAACGGCTGAACAGAGAGATTTCTTGAAGAAATTGACGTGTGACGAGATGCAGGGCTTTTTCTGGGATAAAGCGCTGCCGAGCAAAGATATGGAGGCTATCCTTGCCAAAGAGGTGACATAAGCCGGCTATTATGTTCTATCTTCACGCCGCATGGAGCCGCACAAAGCTCATTAGTCCTCAGAGCGCTAACCGGGTTGCGCCCACACGGAAATATCAGAAGCAATCCAGGAAAGCATGCGCATAAAGAGAAAGACCGCACGATGGGTGAGGGCTGAAATGGGCAGCAGAATATTAGATGCTCTGTGCCACCGGATGCGTCAAGCGAGCTACGTCTTTGGGGCCTTATTCGCCCAGAGCTTGTTCGCTGCAAAGGCCGCGACAAGTCCGGCAGTGAGAAATCCCTGAAGAGATGTGGTGATGATATACATGGTGCTGTAGCCTTCTTCTCCCCGCAACAGACCGAACATATTAAATTGCGCCTCTGCCCAGAAGAAGAGATTAATAATCGCCCAGAGCAGGAACCCTGCTACAACGCCCTTGAGATAGGGGTTGGAAAAAAAGAGAAACCTGCCCCTTACGAAACGGAAAAAAAACATCAAGGGTACGATGCCGATGATAAGTCCGGTAAGAAATCCCCATAAGCTCATGCTCAATTATACACCACGCAGAGGGAAAGTGCCGCGTTCTCAAATGCTATTGGTCTAACATGGTTCTGCATAGATATTTCCCCACCCGCATGGGGCGCAGGGAGGTGTCGAACTGAAGTCCCCGCAGAGGGAACTGCATCCTTTGGGAGAGCAGCCGGGCAAATTCGGCATCGTGCACTGGGCCGACACTGGGCCGACTTCCGGTTATCGAAGCACTCTAGGGTACGACGTTTCGATAAAGGGCTGATCACCTCCCCTCCCAGGAATCAACACTGATTATCGAACGCTTATTTCTGCGATGGTTGAATCCTGCGTCCTGCAGTATCCTTAGAGCCGTTCGAGATGAAATGATCCTGTAAGGGCGTGAAAGGCGAGCAGAAAGACTGCGGCATTCCATGACTGCCCTGCCATGCCCATAGGCTTGCCGGTCTTGCCGTGAAACCATTCATTAAATTCCCAGTCATTGATACGGTTCAGGAGAGCTACGCGTTCGAGTGCGTTCCAGGCAAGTTCCTGGCGTGCCAGTGACGAGAGTTGTATTACCCAGAAGCCTCCCACGAAGGGCCAGATGCCGCCATTGTGGTACTGATAGGGGAAATTTTGAAGGTGGCGCTGCATGTACTGACGCCAGAGCCGGCTGCTTTTACTGATAGGACGATGGACGACCCGCACGGGATAGGGCCGGTCAACTTTGAGTTGGAGCAATGTGTCCGTGATGCGTGCTGCCCGCGATTTCTCGGTAAGGCCGAAGAGCAGCGCAAGGATATTTCCGAACACGTCTATATCCGGACCTGCGAAGGAGAAGTTCACAAAGCTCAGATATACCCCTTGATCCCGGGCAAGATTCCGAATGTAATGCGCAAGCACGCGTGCCCGTCGCTGCTCCGGAATGACTTTGTCGAAGGGATAAAAAATCCGGTTGAAGTAATAGCGGGTCTCCTTCGCGGCTTCCATTTCATAGAGCTTCTTTACAAAGTACCAGAGGGCGTTTGTATAAAGCACGAACCCCGAGCGGGGCATGATATCAGCCCAGTCGCTGGCCTCATTCTGCTGTAGCAGGAACAACCCTTGGTGTTCCTGGCAAAGGAGCCAATGCATGGCCAGTTTTACCTCTGTGTGGAGGTTGTGTTCGAGCGACTGTCCGGGTACATAACGGTCGAAGAGCTTCACTGCGATCAGCCACCAGAGGGTCGCGTCGATGCACCCCAGGTACCAGAAGTCGGTCTCGCCGGTTTCCGGGGCGACGAAATTCGGGATCTGCCCGTTCTCCGCCTGGTGGCTCGAGAGGAATTCCAGCCCTGCCATCGCTCCTTGCCGGAGCGACGGCTCTCCGCAGACCGCCATCCCCATCGCGGAGATGGAGGCGTCCCTGCAGAACACGCGCGTGTAATTCCGGGCGGCGGATTCCGGCGAGGTGGAAGCCGCGGCGATCCCCCGCGGAGTGAGGTTCCGTTCCAGGAGAAGGATCGATTCGCGGAGTGCCTGGCGGGGAATGGGAGGGTTGCCGGTCTGGAGGATCTTCAGGTTATTGGTACCCGCCCTGGGTATTGGTGCGTAACAAACCGGAATAGTTAAGCATACCTGACACGAAAAAGCCAGCACCCGGAACCGGGGCGGTCAGGGTTGCGCTCGACCGGATGAAATAGTAGGATAGTTTGCATACAAATCATTTGCCTGAATACCCTTGGGAGGATCCCCGTGACCCGATCCCGGCAACGCGTCGTCATCGAAAACGTCTCCCCCGAAATCGACGGGGGCCGTTTCCCCGTGAAACGAACCGTCGGACAGACCGTCCGGGTCGAAGCGGACATCCACACGGACGGGCACGACCTCATCGCCGCGTTCCTGATGCACAGGAAGTCCGACAGCCCGGCGTGGTCGGAAACTCCCATGATATCGATAGGAAACGACCGATGGGCCGGGGCGTTCCGCGTCGCCGACGTCGGGCGCACCGTCTACACCCTCGAAGCCTGGGTCGCCCGGGTCCGCACCTGGCAGCGGGACCTTTCGAAGAAGATGGAAGCCGGCCAGGAGATCTCCGTAGATCTCCTGGTCGGAGCCCTTCTCGCCGAGGATGCGGCAAAACGGGCCCGGGGCGCGGACCGCAGGAAACTTCTCTCCTTCGCGCGTACCCTCCGGCCCGGGGAGACCCGCGGCGTCCCGGAGTGCGCGACCGCCGCGCTCGACGAGGAACTCGGCGCCCTCGCGGACCGGTACCCGGACCGCACTCTCGCCACCCGCTTCGGAAGGGAGCTGCCGGTGGTGGTGGAGCGGGAAAGGGCCCGGTTCGGCGCGTGGTACGAACTGTTTCCGCGTTCGTGCTCCA
>DKBH01000098.1 GCA_002451165.1 Nitrospiraceae bacterium UBA6905 | reverse complement strand
CAGACCAACGGGGCTGCAGAGCGTCTCAACCAGACAATCCAGGAGGAGTTCTACAAGGTTGCCTTCCGAAAGAAGCTCTACCGATCCATCGACGAGATCCAGGCGGACCTGGATGATTTCATGACATGGTATAACACGGAGAGGACGAACCAAGGGCGCTATTGTCAGGGAAAGACGCCTATGCAGACCTTCGTCGAAGGACTGGAACTCTACCAGCAATATGTCTATGACAAGGAGGTGATGGAAGCAGCGGCGTAACAGGCGAAGCGCTTAGCCGGAAGACCGATTGTCAACACAATTAGTGTTCAGTGCAGATTAAGAAGATGCAGCAACTGTGTGCTATCAACACATAAGAAAAGCCCGGACACTGATCCGGGCCTTTCCGTGCTGGATAATACCCAAACTACTTATCACAAGGACCGGTTCGCTTTCCTTTCATTGTCATCTTGGCGGTTGATTCTTTGCCCCCCTCTTTCATAAAGGTTTCCATTATGCCATCAAAGGTGCTGCCCGCATACGTAACCCTTCCTCTTCCGCTTGAGTCCTTGCAGACGACCTCCCATGAGACAGTGTCACCATCAATGGTAACGTTCTTCATGCTGCAGTCCTTCTGCTCTTCGTCCCGTGGCACATAATCATTTTGCTTGAGGCAGGTAGTAAAAGTCTGGGGTTGCATCATGCCGGCGGGCATGCCTTCCATTTCGAAGGTTGAGGTGATCTCCCATTTACCCTCCTGCATGTTAACCCCCTTCACCGCAGCCGGCTTTTCAGGCGGAGCACTTGTTGTTTCTTCTTTCTTGCCGCATCCACCAACCATAAGACCCAAGACTAATAGAACCATTAATTGTATCAAGCTAGAGCTGCGTATCATTATGTTCTCCTGTTCTGCCGGTGCAAGCCGGCTTCAGATATATTCGTTTCCATTATACCGGAAATAGTCTTCCCGGGGAACAAACTTCTTCGAATCAAATTTGCAACAATGCTGTCCAGGAGGATAAAGCGACATTATATAATCCTTACGCAGCGACCGAGACAGGGCTATGGCCTTTGCACCGAGTAGACCTGCATCGCTTGACCGCTTATCCACAGGAAGAAAGACTGATCAGAGGCTCGTTCAACTAAGGAGCCCGCCGCATCTTGTCAGTCTGCCGTGTGAACAGTCTATTGCTTCATCTCGTGACATCATAAGTAAAGCTCAAAGTGGGAGATGATCATCTCCCTGCAATTGCCATCGATGGGCTCATGACGCCTCAGTCTGGTAATATTTAATTTTAGTAGTCCATTTTGCCGGGAAAGCGCTAGAAGCTGATCATTGACACCGTGGTTCGGCATAGGATTCAGGATAATGTCAGGGTATAGGACCCGTTTAATATAGCTGCAGCGAAAAAGCACTGTTGAAACACTGACAGATCAGCTCATGAATTACTGGTAAGGTGCGCAATGGATGCCCTTGTCGCCACAAGGAAGAGCATTCAGGAAATACTGCATTTTGCTCGGCACGTTGAGTCAGGCAATGAGCTGCCTGGTGGCTCTGTTCCATGCACAAGAAATTTCAGCAGCCGACGGAACTCTTTTTCCCGCCAGCCCTGGCATTTATCTCCTCCTGAAACTGATAATGGGGCAAGAGGCGCATTACCAATGCCGAAAGAGATCAGATCTTATCGCAGGAAGCCTTGACTAAGTTACGCAACCAGTCATAAAAAACTGCTGAGCCATTTCGGAAGTCGGTCATAGGTTTCAGTGCCTTTATGGTATCGACATTACCGTTAGCAAAAATGCCAATAAATCCTTCGAGTACCCCTCCCCTGAGAACTGCATACAGACAGTAATCACGGCCAGAAAGAGCAATGTTACGCCGAGTGATCACAAACCCTATGCTTAGCAGCTGATCCTTCCTGCCGTCAAGACTTTCAGGAAGCTCAAGAATCTGGGATATGCCGAAATCAAAGGTGCTGTCAAATTTTGCAACTTCGGTGGAGACTCTAGATAGGAAATGCAGGAGTCCGCTGTCTTCCTCCCATGTCGGCAGATCATACGACTTCCTAGGCAACTCGGTTCTTTCCATGCTCACACCCTCCGCTGGTACTCTATTTCATATAACTATACTAGGGCACGTGCGCCATCTGAATCAGCAGGCAACCCTGTCAGCAATTCATATGCATGTTAAAGGCGTATTAACTTTATCAGTTAAAATAACCCCTGCTTTAGGGAACCGTCAGCCATGATATATGTTGGGACCCCTTCAATATTTGCCCTACGTGCCTCGGACATATCCTCGTTTACTATTTTCTGTGCCAGAGAAAGGACATCAGAGTCCTTTGTCAAATCTTTCCTTGTCTTCTTGAGCCATTCTGCCTGCTCCGCGACAGCCTTCCTTGTTGCTCCCGGGTGGAGTTGCTCCAGAGGGAAATGCTTCACAATCACACGGTAATCACCGCTGTACGTCTTCAGCTTTTCCCTGGCTTTTGTGCAAAAGGGGCAATCAGGGTCGGTATACATATATACCACGGTTTTACCTGATGGGTTTATGACGATCCTGTCCAATTCTGAAGGCTTGAAATCTACCTTGCCGAGCTCAACCTGGAGCTGCTGTTCAAAGACGGGCTTATTCTCGACAAAGACCATAGAATTCGCCACAATGGATTTGCCATCAGTTGAAACAAGAAAGAGCACGGGAACCTTGGCAGCACCTTGGTTTGTGTATACAATTACGGCCTTCCATGCAGAAGACTTGGTATCGGCAACCTCTCGCACTTCAAAGTCTCTGACCTGAGAGTTGGCCGTTATGAAGTCGGCAACTACTTTTTTATAGTCTGGTTTGGCGCAGGAAACGCTGGCCAATGCAATAAGAAAAAGCGCAAGCAATAAAAGAGTTCTTTTCATGACATATCTCCTCGCATGCAGAAATCAATCTTGAGTAGGCTACCCATACCACATGAATTATTGATTTTCAAGAAATACACCGACGAATGTCAACCCAAAATAGAAATGTCAGGGATTCAACCAGCGAATTTCTTTCGTTTCTTGCAGACATAAACAGTGTTCTCCATAGGTGATCTTTGGGAGGCGATAAGGCTTCCTCCGGGGCAGCTGGTGAGATTCTTTTCGTGGTTGTTCAGGTCGTATGGTAATTTGCTGATGCTTCACTTGCTGGTGCCGACAGAAGATAGCAATCAAGCCATCGGTCTATTCCTTTGCCGACAGTTTTTTTGTTGTTACTGCCTCTTCGACCTAATAGCGTTTTCAGTCAAAGGTGCTCGTAATGTCATTACGGACCTTCTTTTCCGTCTAGATGCAGAGAATCCTGTTCAGGTTCAATCCTTTGGGGGGCTGCTCTATGGAGGTTTTCTGTCTGAGCTGCCTTCCTTGTAAAACGCCTGTTATCGATCAGCAGATACGCTTTAAGGAACTCCTTTGCCTCGGCGATACTGCTATGCCTCTGACCCGCATCTCCTTTATTAGATGGCCTTGTAGGGAACCAAAGATCCTCTCCAGCCTGCCGTTTGCCTGCGGCGAGAGTGCCTGGATAAGTTGCATCCCCAATTTCTTTGACGCATGCAGAATTCACCCTGGGGCTCTGTACGGTTTAGCTCATCTTTAATGGCGGCTTTTCTGTAGTTTTAATTAAAAAAGTAGTATGTTTGTCCAGAGAGAGGCTCATCGGATTGCCATTTTTTCTGATCTATCTCCTTAATCTGTTCAGGGAAGGGATCGTTCATTTATAGTCTTGGAACCTCCATGAGACCTTGCCTTTAGCGTCATCGAGATATCCCATGAACACACCTGCCGGCCCTCTGCATTCAAACCAGTCGTGGCGGGAGTCATCCACTGACTACGTTGGACATTATACCTTGGGCGCTGCACCGCTACGTATTGGCTTGCGTTAAATTGGCCTCATATAGATTGGCAGGAAGAAATCTAGTGCCGGTGTCTATTAGCTCGCTGAATGCTGATGATTTGTTTGCATTATATTTTTTTCCAAGTCTCATGGGGAACTCTTGTCTCTGATAATGGGAGAGATCTCCCTACCGAGAGGCATATCGGTGTAATTTCCGCATGAATGGCATTATAATTCAATTCTTCTCAGGACTTTGAGATTCTCTTATATGAGGATTTAAAATCCTGAGGTTACTGAGCCATGACGATAGATCTTGGCTGTCAGATGAGAGCCTTGGTCCGAGTGAATATCACTACATATCCCTGGTGAGATGAAGATTGTACAGAACGTTAATCACATTATTCAGTAGATATTTTCTGACCATTCTATGCTACGACATCCTCAGAGCTTATTGTTAGCTGTTCAGACAGTCATGAACGAGGCCCCTTCTACGGTCTCAGCCTTATTCAGGATCCCTTATCGAGCAGGATATACGACGCTTAGGCATGCTTGTTCGGGGAAGTCAGTGCCGTCTGCCGATCACGCCTGACCACCCCGTTATGGTTCATATTCCATCCCTGCCGACCTGAGCAGGCTGCACATCGATCATTAGCCATACCTGCCGCAATTTTCCATTAATGCAATAATCAGAAGAAAGTGCCGATAAAGCGTAGATAATGCAAAAGAAGTCCGGTTTTGGGAACAAGACCGGGGACCTCGGACTAAGCATGGAAAGGCTGAAAACGCCACGCCATGAGCCACCAGCTACCAAGAACATACTTTTTCTCCATGCATAACCAATTGCATAATTATTTCCTTTCCGGATGTGTAAGTAAGCACCGTTACAGGAAGTATTTTTTCGAAGAACTTTCTTGTTGCCCAAAGAAGGCATGTAGGGCTATACTTTATGGCAAATCCTTCTTTTTCCATAAATTCCAGGGAGTTGGAATGCCCTTTTTTGGCGAGGTTTTTTCAAGTGAAATCATTAAAAAGACCGTGCTTGATCCCAAGGGGGAGGATCTTGGACGAGTAAGGGACCTCGTTGTCGTTAAAGGGGCTCCGCTCCCAAAAGTAGCTGCGCTCATTATCGAAAGAAGGAAGAAGCCTTTTTACCTTCCCTGGCAGGATCTTAACATTTTTAACAAGAAGATAATATCCTCAAGAATTTATGCAGAAAGTCTGCAGCCCTATGAGACAAAGGAGGACGATCTCCTCATCCTCAGGGACATACTTGACAAGCAGATCGTTGATGCGAATGGCGCCAAGGTCGTGCGGGTTAACGACATTAAACTCGAAGGGTATAATGATGAGGCGGTCCTTATCGCGGTCGACGTCGGAATGCGTGGTATACTCAGAAGGCTTGGTTTCGAGCGCGGCGGCGAGGACATCGCGAGGCTCTTCAAGAAGAGCCTTCCCTTTATGCTTATCAGCTGGGACTATCTGCAGCCCCTTGAACCGAAGCTCACCGAGATATCGCTGACCATCCCGCGTCAGATGCTCTCCGAGTTGCATCCGGCCGATATTGCCGACATTATCAGCAGTGTTTCTCAAAAAGAGGGCGCCAGTTTTTTTAACAACCTAGACATAGAGACTGCTGCAGAGGCTCTGTCGGAGCTGAAGCCCGAGATGCAGGCTGATATTATCAGTGCCATGGATACTGAAAAGGCTGCAGATATCATCGAGGAGATGGAGCCGGATGAGGCTGCGGATGTCCTGAGCGATCTTCCGACAGAGCGGGCCATGGAGATCCTCGAGCACATTGAAAAGGAGGAGGCCGAAGACATCCAGGAACTGCTTGGGCACGAAGAGGATACTGCCGGCGGTCTCATGACAACAGAATTCTTGGGGTACCCGCCGGATATGACAGTGGAACAGGCAGCCGAGCTATTCAAGACCGAGGCAAGGGAGACGGAAAACGTTTATTATATCTATGTTGTCGACAAGGAGGAAAAACTGCGGGGAGTTGTATCGTTGCGTGAACTGCTCATTGCAGAGAACGACTGCCACCTCGCCGACATCATGGAGACAAACCTCAAGACCGTAGCGCCAGGTGAAGACGAGATGGCTGCCGCAGAGATCATCTCAAAGTACAACTTGCTCGCTCTGCCGGTTGTTGATGAGAACGGATACCTGCACGGCATTATTACCGTTGATGATATCATTGACATCCTTCTTCCCCCCGAAGCAAAAAGGAAGAGGAGGAAGGTATGAAGTACTGGAAGAACCTGCTCTTTTTCCTGAGTGTTATGGGGCCGGGCATCATCACCGCCAACATAGACAATGATGCAAGTGGTATAACGACATATTCCGTTGCCGGTGCTCGCTTTGGCTATGCTTTGCTCTGGACACTCATACCGACGACGATTGCTCTTGTGGTCATTCAGGAGATGATCGCCAGAATGGGTGTCATAACCGGCAAGGGGCTTTCTGACCTCATCCGGGAGAATTATGGTGTAAAGACGGCCTTCTTCATGATGCTCGGCTTGCTCTTTGCCAATTTTGGCACTACCGTCGCAAACCTTGCGGGGTGGGCTGCGAGCATGGAAATCCTCGGTTTCAGTAAGTTTGGTATGGTGCCGATTGGGGCTGTGTCTATCTGGATCCTGGTAACCAAGGGGAGCTATCGCTCTGTTGAAAAATTCCTGCTTTTTGCATGCCTTCTCTATTTCGGGTATGTTATTTCGGGATTCATGGCGCGGCCGGAATGGGTACCCGTACTGGAAGCTGCTATTGTCCCCCAGGTGCAGTGGAACGCCGAGTATATCATGCTGAGCATTGCGATCATAGGGACGACGATAACACCGTGGATGCAGTTCTATCTTCAGTCGTCGATCGCGGAGAAGGGCATCAAGAAGGAACAGTATAAGGCTTCCCGCATCGATGTCATCATTGGCTGCTCCATAACCGATATCGTAAGTTTTTTTATCATAGTAACCTGCGGTACCCTGCTGTTCCCGCACGGTATACGCATCGATGAAGCGTCTGAAGCAGCGCTTGCTCTGAAACCCCTGGCCGGCGAGTATGCCTATATCGTCTTCGCGATGAGCCTGGCCAATGCGTCGCTGCTTGGAGCGATCATCGTTCCATTGGCGACGGCCTATTACATCTGCGAGGCAATGGGATGGGAGGCGGGGATAAATAAGACGTTCAGAGAGGCTCCCCAGTTCATGTGGATCTATACGCTGATCATTGTTGTTGCGTCACTTGTGATTCTGATACCGGGAGCACCCCTCATCTTCCTCATGGTGCTTTCATCGGTGGTCAACGGGCTTCTGCTGCCATTTGTCCTTATTTATGCGCTGCTGATCGTCAATAACAGAAAGCTTATGGGGGAATATACGAATTCTAGGACATTCAATTATATCTCATGGGCAACAGTCATTACGATTATCATTCTGACATCAATTCTTGTCGTGGCCACCTTCTCGCCCCTGAATGGATAGGAAACTCGGTATCCGGGAGCTTGTTTAGTTTATAATAGCAAGACGCTGGAGAGTTCATGATAGCGACCATAGAATGGAAAGAAAACAGGGTTTTTATGCTTGACCAGAGCAGGCTGCCGATCGATGTAGTCTATATTGAATGCCGGGACTACCTGAAGGTGGCAGAGGGTATTCAAAAGCTCTGGATACGCGGCGCACCTGCAATCGGCATTGCGACGGCAATGGGCATAGCTCTTGCTGCACAAGAGATAGCTGCAGAGCATTTTCCCGATTTCCTGAGAAAGCTCGATCCTGTATTCAGCACATTCCTTGCAACTCGGCCAACGGCAGTTAACATACGGTGGGCAGTTGAGAGGATTAAGGCGCTGCTCCATTCCCGGAAGGACGAATCGATCTCCGCGCTCAAGGACTTACTCATCGAAGAGGCAAAGACAATCCTGGCAGAAGACATTAAAGTGAACAAGGCAATCGGGAGATGGGGTGCAGAGTTCATCAGAGACGGTGATACCATTCTGACCCACTGCAATGCAGGGTCGCTTGCGACCGGCGGATATGGTACGGCGACCGCACCGATGCTGATTGCGAAAGAACAAGGCAAGAACATTCAGGTCATAGCTGATGAGACCCGACCAGTGCTCCAGGGGGCACGTCTCACGTCATGGGAGCTCATGCAGTCTGACATCCCAGTTACGCTCATAACCGATAACACTGCAGGAGCCCTTATGAAAAAGGGGGCGATAAGCTTGGCGATAGTCGGCACCGACAGGACGGTGCTGAACGGCGACGTTGCAAACAAGATAGGGACTTATACCGTCGCAGTGCTTTGCCGAGTGCATGGAATTCCTTTCTACGTAGCCGCGCCGATGAGCAGCATAGATTTTTCTATTCCATCGGGCGATCTTATCCCCATCGAGGAGCGGTCTTCTGAGGAGGTCACCCATATCTGTGGCACGTGCAGGATAGCCCCTGAGGGTGTGAAGGTGAGGAATCTTGCATTTGATGTTACACCCGCTGCATATGTAACAGCCATTATTACCGAAAAAGGAGCCTTCAGACCTGAAGATATCCGGAAGCTCGCAAGCCCGGATGCTGATCTTGACTCGATCAGAATCAGGGGTGGGCAATAAGGATATCTCCCTTGACATCAAAAGAGACACTATCCTATTATCAGAAAATGAATCTTCAGGAGGTCTTTGATTCTTATGAGGAAAGGCTTCACCGCGTAGAATTCAGGATTAAAGAGCTTTTTTGGAATAAGGTTCCCTTCATCCCTCTCATCGGTGATTACATAATCTCGAGTGGCGGCAAGCGGCTTCGTCCCCTGTTTCATCTTATTTCAGCAGATCTGTCAGGATATGGCGGCGATGCCAGTATCGATGTCGCGAGCATTATTGAACTGATCCATACCGCATCCCTTCTTCATGACGACGTTGTTGATATGGCCGAGGTAAGGAGGGGGAAGTCTTCTGCAAATGCGCTTTGGGGAAATCAGGTCGTCGTGCTGGTTGGGGACTTTTTATATTCCAATGCGCTACGTGAAGCGGTCCTGCTGAAGAATCAGAAAATCATGGAGGCCCTCTCGGCAGCCACGACACGTATGACGGAAGGGGAGCTGCTCCAGCTCAACAAGGTAGGAGACCCTGATATTTCAGAGTCAGAGTATCTTGACATTATATCGGCGAAGACGGGCGCACTCATATCGGCTGCCTGTAGAATAGGTGCCATTCTTGGTGGACTGTCGCAGGAAAAAGAACAGGCGCTTGTCGATTTTGGCATGAAAACCGGCATCGTATTTCAGATGGCTGATGACATACTTGATTATATGGCGGAGGAACGAGAGCTCGGCAAGAAGCTCTGCAAGGACCTCGAAGAGGGAAAGATAACGCTTCCCCTTCTTCTTCTGCTCTCCGAGGCGGCTGAGAACGACAAGGCAGAGGTCCGGGAGATCATCAAAGATTTTTCTGCTACCGGGCTTGAGCGGATATTGACGCTGCTGAAGAAATACCGTTCTATTGAAGCCTCCTTCGAAAAAGCCAGAGAAATGATAGCAGGGGCGAAGATGGACCTTGCGCCTTTCCCTGGTGGGCGTGCTAAAGATGCTCTCCTCGCGATTGCCGACTATTCCCTGCAACGGGAAAAGTAATGCACCCCATCGTTGAGCTCGCAAAAAAAAGTATCGAGGAGTTTGTCAAGCGGGGACGAAAGATATCCCCGCCGGTGGAACTCTCTGCTGAATATGCGGCAAGAGCGGGCGTTTTTGTGAGTCTTAAAAAGCACGGGAGCCTGCGGGGCTGCATCGGCACATTCCAGCCCTGCAAGGATTCGATTGCTGAAGAGGTTATACAGAACGCGATTGCTGCTGCTACGCAGGACCCGAGGTTTTCCGCCGTGACGGAAGAAGAACTTGATGATATAGTATATTCTGTTGATGTTCTTTCAGTTCCTGAAAGAATCGAGGCGATCGGCGATCTAGATCCGAAGAAATACGGTGTGATTGTATCCCAGGGGCTGAAGCGGGGGCTGCTTTTGCCGGACCTTGAAGGAGTCGACACTGCGGAGGAACAGCTCAGAATAGCAAAGATGAAGGCGGGCATCTGGTCGGATGAACAAATGGAAATAT
Organism: Nitrospiraceae bacterium UBA6905; assembly: GCA_002451165.1. Classification (GTDB taxonomy): domain Bacteria; phylum Nitrospirota; class Thermodesulfovibrionia; order Thermodesulfovibrionales; family UBA6898; genus UBA6898. The sequence goes on along the minus strand of DKBH01000098.1, from coordinate 15,348 downwards.
TCAGGTTTGCGGTAACGAGATACCATTAAATTGCGGCGGGGGCTGAACAAATAGGAAAAAGGAAATCCGGAAAGATATGAGGCAGATTATCGGCAAATACCTGGCTGTCGCCGCACTTCTTGCCCTGGTCTGCCTTGAGGGATACTATATCGTGTTGCTCAGGGATACCGTACGGCGACAGGCCGAGGATCTCAGGGATATTTCTGTTCGGCTGCAGAACCTCAGGAGTGAACGGGATATTCTGTATGAAGAGATCTCAGTAGCCCGGAAGCAGGCAGAAGAGGGAAATCATGGAAATACCATTAACCGGCAACGTTAAAGATATCGCGCTAGTAAAAATTCTGATGAGCCTGAACAGGAGCAGGAAGACCGGGACGCTTTCGCTTACAACCCGGTCATTTACAAAAAAAATATACTTTAGTGGCGGAGATGTTGTCTTTGCCTCTTCGACGTTTGAGGATGACCGGCTGGGAGAAATGCTCCTGAAGGCGGGCAAGATTACCGTCGAACAATACGATAAGTCTGTTGAGGTTCTCAAGGCGTCAAAGGGGAAACGGCAGGGGGCGATACTTGTTGAACTCGGTTACCTTGTGCCGAAAGATCTCTTTTGGGGTGTCAAATACCAGGTGCGCGAGATCGTTCAAAGCATGTTCCTCGTCGAGGAAGGAGACTATGCTTTTCACGAAGGAGAATTCCCTACACAGGAGGTCATCACTCTGAAGAACAGTGTTGGTAATCTGATCTATAGCGGGGTGAATAAGATCGTTAACTTGACCAGGATCAGGAGCGAGATGCCGCATACAGATTCCGTGCTTAAGTTGAGCGCTGATCCCCTGAGTCTTTTTCAGGACATTGAACTGAGTCAACAGGACAAGAAGATACTATCGCTCGTCGATGGGAAGAAGTCTATCAAGCAGATTGTCGATAGTTCTTGGATGGGATCGTTTGAGGCGATGAAGGTCCTCTATGTACTCTGGGCGATCGGTATGCTTGAAGAGGTTGCGCAGGGTAAAAAAGGGGCTGACCAGAGGAAAGAACAACATATGGATGAAGACGTAATCTCTCTGGATGATATCCTTAAGCCCTATACAGCGGAAGAAGAGATTTTTCGCAGGAAGATTGAAGAAACCTTTGCACATCTCGGCAGCCTGAATATGATGGAGCTGCTGGAAGTGGATGAAAGGGCTGACAGCGAAGCTCTCAAGAAAAGTTATTATCGGCTTACTAAGGAGTTTCATCCTGACCGGTATTTCAGTTCTGACGACTATTCACTTAAGATGAAGCTCACGGAGATTTTTGATGCGTTGACCAGGGCGTATGATACTCTGAAAGACGATCAGAAGCGTATAGCGTATCTTGCATCGCTCCGATCAGGGAAGCAGGCAGAGGAAGGAGATTCAGAAACTCGGGCAGCAGAAGAGCATCGGGATGGCGTTAGAGAATTCAGAAAAGGTAATTACCAGGCGGCGATTGAAAGGTTCAAACGAGCTGCACAGTTGGCGCCGAAACATGCCGGATACCTGAGTTATCTATCGCTTGCATATTCAAAGGTTCCCGAACATACCAAGGAAGCTGAAGAGGCCCTTTTGGCGGCGCTGAAGATCGAGCCGTTTAACGCAGAATTCCATTCCCATCTTGGACTTGTCTATATGAAGGCTGGACTTAAGAAGAAGGCACATTTATCGTTTCAAAAAGCGCTTAAGATAGACCCCGGCAATGAAAAAGCAAAGAGAGGTCTGGAGCAGACACGGTAGTCACCTGTTCTCTGTCGGTGAAAAGATCTTATGAGCGGAGGAATACGCCGCTTTTGCCGCCGCGTTTTTCAACGAGCATGATATCTGAGATGACCATTTCCTTGTCGACGGCCTTGCACATATCGTAGATTGTCAGTGCGGCAACGGTGACGGCGGTTAAGGCTTCCATTTCGACGCCGGTCTGACCCGTGACGTTCACCCGAGACTCGATGACTATCTGTCCTTTTTTTCTCTCGAAGTAAAAGTCAATACCGACCGATGAAATCTGTAGGGGGTGGCAAAGTGGTATAAGCCCCGGAGTATTCTTCGCCGCCATGATTCCTGCGATACGGGCGGTGCTGATTGCGTCTCCCTTGGCCACCTGATTTGTCAGGATAAGGGCAAGCGTAGCTTTTTTCATTGAGATAGCACCGCGTGCTACTGCCTCGCGTGTCGTTACAGCTTTCCCCGATACATCTACCATGCGGGCCTTACCGTTTCTGTCCAGATGAGAGAATTTATTCATCCGCCAATACGGGACATGGGTCGTTTGACCACGTGAGGAGAGACGCATGAAGAGAGAGAGGATATACTGCCTAACATATGACCTTGGGGTTTTACCGCGATCGACAATTCGAGCAAGCGCTCAATCTCTTTGTCCGGAGCGCCGGCTCTGATCGCAGATCGGATATCGATCTCTGTCTCAGAAAACAGGCAGGGACGGAGCATGCCATCGGCCGTCAGTCTCAGCCGGTTGCAGTCTTCGCAGTAGTGGTGGGTGAGCGCACTGATAAAGCCGATGACGCCACTCGCTCCGTGAAATCGAAAGTATTTTGATGGCCCGTTCTTCCTCACCTTTATAGGTAACAAAGTACCAAGGGTCTCAATCGTGTTCCGTATTTCATCGGTGGTTATGTATTTCTCCGGCTCCCAGAAATTCGCAGAGCCGGCGGGCATGCATTCGATGAACCGCACATGACGTTCGGTATCGATGGTGATCCTTGCAAAGTCCAGGATCTCGTCTTCATTTATCCCGCGCACCGGCACCATATTTATCTTCAGCGGGCTGAGCCCGGCCTCTTCCGCTGCCTGGATCCCCATTAATACGGCGTCCAAGCGCCCTCCCCGCGTTATTTCGCCATAACGACGTGACCGTAAGGAGTCGACACTTATATTGACCCTGTTGAGACCGGCGGAGGCAAGCGTCTTTGCATGCTGCCCGAGTAATGTCCCGTTCGTCGTGAGACTAATATCCTCGATGCCCTCAATTTTGCGCAGAGATGAAATGAGAAACGGCAGATTTCTTCGGATGAGGGGTTCACCGCCTGTCAGCCTGATCTTCCTAACGCCAAGGCGGGCTGCGGCTGACGCAATACGGATGATTTCCTCGTAGCGGAGTATATCAGTATGGCGTACCGGCAAAACGCCGTCGGCAGGCATGCAATAGATGCACCGTAGATTGCACTTGTCAGTGACCGATATGCGCAGATAATCGATCATTCGTGAGAATCTATCCCGCATGGACCCTATCTCTTTTTGGGCGATTTCTTGTCTAGGTCCACGATCTTCTTCTTCGCAAGTTCGGCATCTTTAGAGTCAGGATATTTTTCCATGACCTTGGTGAGAATGATCCTCCCGGTCTTCACATCACCAATCTCGATAAATGCAAAACCCTGTTTGAGCATGCCACCGCTTGCCTTGCTACTCTCCGGGTATTTCTTCAGCAGAGTCTCATAGGAAAGGATTGCGCTCTCAAAGTCCTTTTCCGCATAGTAAGATTCAGCGATCCAAAACTGAGCATTATCAGCAAGTTTCGATTTCGGAAATTCCCCGAGAAAGGACTCGAACTTTTTTCGTGAATCCTTATACTTCTTTTCTTTGAAAAGCTGATAGGCGGCATCATAGGTAGCAGACATGCTGTCATCTGTAGGAGCAGGTTTTTCATCCTGTTGCTCGTTTGCAGTTTTCGCCGTCTCTGCTGCCGTTATCGAGGAGCCTATTGCTTCGGATGTTTCTCCTTGGCGTTTTGCCGGGCCCTCGATGAGTGCAAGCCTATCTCTCAGGGCCTTTACCTGGGTTTCCAGCGCCGCTATTTGGGTCCTTACTAGTTCGCGTTCAGAAGAAGATTCCTTGAATGTCTTTTCCGTGAAATAGCGGTTTTCGTCGAATCTGCCTCGAAGTTCCTGCAAGCCTCTCGCGTTCTCATTGACTTTTGCAAGGATATCCGCCTGGCTTTCCCTCACGGCAAAAAGAGAATCCTCTTTTACAGCGCCGGCGGTCTTTTCCTTTACGGAATCAACGTCCTTCCTGGTTTCAGACGATGACTGCTGCAATTCATAGACCTGGCTCCTTAGGCGGTTGAAGTCATTACTCGAGGCGCAGGCCGACAGCAGTAGGATCAAGAGTAAAAGCCACGTCTTCATCACGCCTACTTGCCCACCTTGGTAAGGACTACGAAATGAGCACGCCTGTTCTTGGCCCAACAGACTTCTGTCTGCTCATTGCAGAGGGGACGTTCCTCACCGTAGCTGATCACATTGATCCTGTCCGCTGCTACGCCGAGACTCACAAGATAGTCCTTGACAGCCTTTGCGCGGCGGTCTCCAAGTGCGAGATTGTATTCGTTTGTGCCGCGATCGTCGCAGTGGCCTTCGATAGAGAGACGGGCGGAAGTATTCTTTGCCATCCAGGATGAGACGGACTGAAGAACCGACTTGTATTTATCTGCAACATCGTATTTATCATAATCAAAGAGAATGTCGGAGAACATGCTCTCCTTGCTCTCTGCGTATTGCGCATCCTTGTCCTTCACATCTACAGACTCGATAGTGGAGTCGATCTTGCTTTCCGACACTTTTTCCTGGTCCTTCTTCTCCATGGTTTGCGGTTGCGCCTGCTGACCTGTGTCGGCCTTGGTAACAGCCCTCTTTTGGCAGGCAACAAGTCCGAATGCGAACAATACCATGAGAACGAGTACAACACGTTTTCCTGATTTCATCTCTTCCTCCTTCTTAATCATTATTGCTAGTTTGGTGACCACCGGGAGCCGTATGAACGGAGTCCCGGTGGACTGATCTTTTTCTGTCCTTCGCCATTTGCCCGCATGATATAGATTCCCCGTATTTTCTCCCTATCCGATGAAAAGGTAATATATCTGCCATCAGGTGAGAAAGATGGGTCTTCATTATTGCCGGTCTCTGTCAGCTGAAGAAGGTCCGAACCATCGGGGTTAACAATACAAATCTGATTTTTCCCTCGTCTGCAGGAAAATACGATCCTGTCGCCTGAAGGAGACCAACTTGGTGAAGTATTGTACGATCCTTCGAATGTTACCCGTCTGATATCGCTTCCGTCTGTACGCATGAGGTAAATCTGCGGGCTTCCTCCGCGGTCAGAAACAAAGGCAATATGGTTGCCGTTAGGAGATACCGTCGGTGAGACCTCGATACCCTGCGTTCGGGTAAGTTTCCTGTTTTCGTGGTCCTTCAGGGACATTACATAGATGTCGGGGGTGCCGTCTTTCGACGATGAATAGGTTATGGCATCGCCCTTGGGGAAAAAATCACCGGCTATATTCGTTCCTTTTGATGCGACAATTCTCTTCTCCGTCATTTTCACAAAGTCTAACAGATAGATCCCCCATTGTCTACCCCGCTCCGATGAGTAGATCATCTTCGTGCCGTCGGCGGACCAACGGGGAGAGAGGACAAGTGTACCTTTCAGTCCAAGTTTTTTTACCCGATGTCCATCCCAGTCCATGACGTAGATACCTTTCTCGCCATCATCTTCTGCAACAAAAGCTACCTTCGTCCGGAACACGCCGGGTTGACCGGTAAATGCCTGGTAAATATCATTAGCGATCGAATGAGCGAGCTGGCGCACGAGTTCAGGAGTCGATTGATACTGGCGCGTTAAGACCGGCCTGCCGTCGAACACATCGTAAACGGTGATGTCTGCAGTAAGACTGCTGTTCCCCCTGGTTGTTCCCTTGACGACGGCTTCGATCCCGAGTGGTTTCCAGTTCTGCTGACTGAATTTATCAGAAAGCGGTTCGATATATGATGCCTTGTCAATGTACATGAAGAGGCTGGTAAAACTAAGGTCGTCCCGAATGATATCAGATATCTCTTTTCCCGAAGGCCCTTGTAGGTCGTAAATTGCTATCGGGAGTTTTTTTGCCGAGGGTGAAGTAATATCAATGTATACCTTTGCCGCAGCTGTCCTAGGAAACAAGCAAGCGATAAACAATATAAGAGTCAAGAGAGTTATCACTGTCACGCATGACATTATGTCCCTGTGTCGGTGCCCTATGATATTTGTCCTCATGGAAAAAACCTCATGCCGATCTCCATTTCGTATGGCGGAGGAGAAACGGGGGATGCCTTGGAAATTGCTCGCAGAGCCGATCGGTCAAAGAGGGTATTCCCGGATCTTTTTTCCAGCCCAAGGACAGTTACAGAACCGTCCTTGGCTATCTTCACAGCAATGACTGCCTCAAGGTTCTTGTCTCCGGTATCCGGATAGACCCATTCTTGCCAGATCTGCTGCGTGATTTTTGCATAATAGCTGTCGAAAAGAGTACCCTGAGATGACGGGCCTGCTGCCCTGTGCTGAGCATCGGCATGCAGCGTCTTGGCATCACTTCCCCGTATAGAAAGAACCTTGGACCTCAGTCCGACGATATCCTTTATCTTCTTCTTTGCCCGCAGCTCAGTGAGGCGATCTTCCAACTGTTTCTGCTCAACCTTGGCATCTTTAGCTGTAGAATCTTTTTGTCTGTCTCGTTCTACTGTTTTAGTACCTGTCTCATCCCGCTTTAGAGCCGGCTCAGTGGTTTTGGCATCTGTGGTAACGCGGGCAGCCGTGCTGTCTGGTACCTGTTCCTTTGATGGACTGGAGGGGCTGACGAGGCTGACAACGTAAGGTGAAGGGATAATGATAGAATGAGATTGCTTCAGGATCACGGCGGCAACGATGAAAAAGGTCAGATGCAGGGCTGCAGAAAGGGCAGTTGTCTTCTGAATGCTTGGCCCTTTCATTTCAGGTCGAGCTTGGGTTCCGTGACCATCCCAAGTTTTTCTATACCTGCCTCCTTGATCTCGCCCATGACTTCGACCACCAGACCGTATGGAACATCCTTGTCCGCCTTGAGAAAAACGTTCGGGTTCAGTCTGCTGATCGCCTCGAGCTTCTGTCTCATCTCCTGCATACTGGTCGGGGTGTCGTTCATATATATGGTCCTGTTCCGTTTTATGACCAGGGATATTCTTTCGTCAGGAGGAAGGTCCTTGCCTTTAGCTTTTGGTAGGTTCACATCCACCCCCTGCTGCAAAAGAGGGGCAGTGACCATGAAGATAACAAGCAGCACCAGCATGACGTCAACGAATGGCGTTACGTTGATCTCCGAAAGAACCGTCCTGTTTCTCGTTGTCTTCATTCAGTCGGTCTTGGTGAAAAGTTCAAGGAGGTCTTCAGAGAAGTCCTCCATTTCGATGATCATCTTCCGGGACATGCTGAGATAATAGTTGTATGCAATGACCGCGGGTATCGCGGCAGCAAGTCCGACAGCCGTGGCAATAAGGGCCTCAGCAATGCCAGGGGCCACAACCGCAAGAGATGCAGAGCCTGCGGCGCCAATGCCATGGAACGCGTTCATGATGCCCCAAACCGTGCCGAACAGTCCGATGAACGGGGCAGTCGATCCCGTAGTTGCCAGGAAATTCAGATATTTTTCCAGCTTGACAGACTCAAGGGTTTCATATCTCCTCAGAAGGCGCTTCACCTCGTTCTTATCACGCTTTGCATCGTCAACATAGACTGCCTTGAATACATTTGCAATGGGGCTGAGCGTCAGGCTTCGTGTTGCCTGAAAGAGTGACTTGGGGTCCCTGTTGGTACGGTACGCGCGCTGGAACTGTTCTGATTCCCTGTCTCGCCTTGGTGAAATATTTTTGCTTGTAGAAGATGATGGCCCATGAGATGACCGAGAATGTCATGAGGATGAGGAGAACAGCCTTGACGACGTATCCTGCGTTAAGAATCAGCTGTATCACGGTATTATTCATGTGTACCCCTAAATGTTTTAAAGAATTTAATGAATCTAGGATTAAAAGTCAAATTAACAAATTTTAACTCTTTTCTTCAAATTAAACCATCATTATAATAAAAATGTTTCTGTTATAATTATTTCCGCGGAGAGGTGGCCGAGCGGTTGAAGGCGACGGTCTTGAAAATCGTTGTAGGGGCGACCCTACCGTGAGTTCGAATCTCACCCTCTCCGCCAGTTACGTATTCGGTAGTGTCAAGAATCTTTCGCACTTTCATCAGGTGACCTGAATCCAGCTTTCCCTTAGGCTGCGATCTCCTTGGCCTCCTCCTCAAGCCGATCCATCTTCAAATACTGCTGCAGTCCCCATTTGGTCCCTGCGATATGTCTGAGCCGGGCTGCCACAAGCATCAGGGCTGAGTTGCCGTCCGGAAAGGAGCCGATCACCCGTGTTCTCCTCCTGATCTCCTTCATGATCCTTTCAAGCGGGTTATTCGTCCTGATTCTCCGCCAGTGCTCCCGGGGAAATGCATAATAGCTTATTGTCTCTGCTATCCCCTCTTTCAGAATATCCGCAGCCCGGCCCAGTTTCATTGTCTGGAGCTTCTTTATGACAAGCGCTGCCTTCCTTAGGGCTTCTTTCCTGTCTTCCTGTGCATGAATGGCCTTGAGCATAGCTGCCACTTCTTTGACCCTCCCCTTGGGCACTGCGGTAAAGACGTTCCGGTAGAAATGTACTACACACCGCTGCCACGAGGCTTTGGGATAGAAATCCCCCAGGCTTTCTATTAGCCTTATGCATTTATCCGAGGTGACAAGCTCCACGCCCTTGAGTCCTCGTTCCTTGAGATACCTCAAAAAATTGCTCCAGCTTGCTTTGTCCTCTTTGGCCCCTTCCGCTACTCCCAGAACCTCCCGGTAGCCTTCCTTATTTACGCCAACAGCTACCAGAACCGCTATGTTCTTTACCTCACCACCCCAACTCCGTTTCAATGCGATCCCATCCAGGTATACATAGGAATTTCTCCTTCAATCGGCCTCATACTCCACGCCTCTATGGTCTTATATATCTTGGCATTGAGGTTCGAGATGGCCCCCGGGCTTACTTTGCTGCCCCACAGGGCTTGGGTGATGTCTTCTACTCTCCGAACTGACGCTCCTGCCAGATACATCTCTACCAGCGCTTCTTCAACTGAGGACTCTCTTCTGCGGTACCGCTCTATGATCACCGTCTCAAAGGGCAGGACCCTCAGCTTCGGCATCCTGATATCCACCTCTCCTGCCTTGGTGTGGAGTTTCCTCCTATAATGCCCGGCTCTGGTATCCTTTCTTGCATCGGTCCGCTCATATCGCCTTGCCCTGCAGAGCCTCTCTGCCTCTTCATTCAGCAGAGTACTCAGGGTCTCCTGTACCGTACCTCTGACGATCTCCCCCAGGTGATCTTTCACTTGTTTCTCATCAATCGGTAGTCGGTTTTTGGCGAAATTACATTACCAGATTCGAGGTCACCATGACTTAATTGTGCAAAAAATACTTTACGTTATCACGTATTCTGACGGCGTGTATGCCCAGATTTATCTGAGGTTGGAGAAATGCCATCTCCGAGAGCTGCCGAGAACACTTTCTTCCTTAATCCGCAGATCTGCTGAGGAAAGAAACAGGGTCAAAGAAGGGGGTGCACCGATCCCGCTTATGCATTCTTGCGGTACTTGAGGGTCATGGGGCAACCCCGGATCGATCCTGCAATATCGTAGAAGATACGTTGTGAATATCGTAGAGACAGGTGCGCGCATGTGAGATAGCCTTCGCCAGTTCACCGCGGCAGAATTCTTACGGAGGATAGCGAATGGATGTGGTCATGGGCGGGCTCTCTTTGGATGGGCTGGGAGTGAGCAGCTGAGGACGCCTATCAGGATAATTCGTAATTTCTGTGTACACGATGATGCGATATAGAGAGGAATGGCCTGTTTCGGATCGTCGATTTTGCATTCTATAGATCGCAGGAAGGCAAGCAGTCGCTGACGATTTGGCAGATCCCCCGTTAAGGATCATTATGAAGAAAGAGATTTCAGGTGAGATTAATGAAGCGCGTGATGCGATTGCTGTTGCAATTATAGTATTATATTGCCTGCTTCATTTTGCACTGCGTCTGCTGGTCTGCGCTTCGATGGAGCTCGATGAAGCGGAGCAGTTTCGCCAGGCCGCGGATCTGGATATCAGTCCACAGCCACGTCTCTACAGCGTTATGGTGAAGAATATATCTCTTCTCAGCGGGCAGACCTTTCTAACGATTATTATCGTGAAGTGCGCCATTCTTGTGATCTTTTATCTTTGCTTTTATAGGCTCGCCCGGACATATTAAAATACCAGAGAATCATTGGTAGTTACCTCCTTATTGATGCTTTTTCCTGCCTATGCATACGAGTTCGTGCGCGATCTCAGCCATAGTATCCTGGCCTCTGTCTTCTCTGTTGTGGTAGCACTTCTATACGTCAAAACATTTTCATCAAAAGATGCGAAAATTTCTTTTGCCCTTCCGATTTCCCTTTGTCTGGGGATGCTTTCGAAGTATGTTTCTATCTTCTTATTGGTGTCACTGATTCTCTCGAATCTTCTCGTCAAAGAGGGGTGGAAGCAATGGGGCAAGAGGAGGATGCCGCTAAGTAACATACTTTGTGCGCATTGCTCTTTGTCGCTATTCATGCTGATCGAAGCTGATGCCTCCCCTTTCTTGCGATAGATTATGAACATAACTCATCAGGGGGCTCTGGACCTTGGCTCCCCCGTAAGAGTTCGTGACGTATTGCTTACAGGGTTCATGGAGATACTTATCTTAGCCGTGATCTTCATGCTGTTTTTTTCGTCGGCAAATATCTGTACTGAGCGGAGCCGGCTCCCCGAATGTGTTCTTCTTTCGCTATCTCACGGTGGTACGGACCCTTATACCATTAGCAACTATCTTGCTATTTCGGCTGGGGCAGTTCAGAGCCCGCTGGCTTGCGACGATATTGTTCTCTATCCCGGTTGCATTTTTTTCTCTGATCGATTTGAAAAAGAACCAAAAGCTTACCAATCTGTTTGGTTACTGCTGTGCGACAATTGCCGTTTCGATGCTCCTTGTCAGAGTCTTTGTTGGCTTCTTTCCGGATGTCACGGAGAAAAAGGAGCGCATCCACATTCCGTTCCAGACCGTGTCGACGGAGATGACGCAGAGACTTCCTGACCTTCGGTTAAGTGATGACGGGGATCGGGCTATCATCAGAAATAGACACTACCTCATGGCAAACATGATGCATTGCCTGCGCGTGCGTCATTCTCTCCTTGTAGACGACGAGAGCAGTACCTTAGAACCTGATAAACTTTCTGCGGTCAGCATGGGGGGGAATCATAGTGTGGGACGCTTCGGTTGACGGAGAAGCTATCCCTCAATATTTCCTTGAGATCTTCCCTTCAGCCAAACCACTTGAGCCCGTGAGGGTTCCCTATGTCCATTCGAAAGAGGTATTCACGATGGGAGTGGCGATTGCCCCGAGGGCTTAACGGGCGGTACTGCTGACAAGGTGTGATGTGTCGGATGTCGGTTTAACATCAATATGTACACGTATTCCTCAATATGTACACGTATTCCTCCTGACAAGGCATTGTCTCCTGTAACGAGAAATTCTATCGGTTCCTCTCATACGAATACGCGCCTCATCTAGAAGTGGTATACATCTTTTTGAAGAAATTCTTCATATTCCCGCGTGCGCGTTCAGGACGGTGAATTGCTATTTGCTGCATCAGGGGATACAGATCTTGAGGAACGGAAAGGGCAGAATATACCGCATGATCATGCATCATGAGAAGCTCATGTCAGGGCTTGAGAATCATCTGGTTCGTCCTAGAACGTGTTTCCCCTATTGAGGTTACACGGACAGCGGCGTGATCTCGAATGGGGCATTTGTTTTCACAGATCCCGCATCCAACGCAAAGTTTTGCGTCGACATAGGGACGTTTCAGCCTCTTGGTGCTGCCGTCGCGCATCTGCATATCAACGGTCTCAAACCAGATCGCCTTGGGTGAGGTCGGACAGACTTCTTCGCAAACGATACATTCAGTATGCATTGCCCACGGCAGGCATCTTCCCCTGTCGTAAAAGGCCGTGCCGATCTTGACCGGCTGCTGCTTCGTTGGTTTTCCCAGCTTTTTCTCGATGGACAGAGGAGAAATCGCTCCGGTGGGGCATACATGGCCGCAGAGCACGCAGTTATATTCACAATATCCGATAGCGTTTATGAGGATCGGTGTCCATATGCCCTCAAACCCTGCCTCGAGCAATGCCGGCTGAATTGCATTGGTGGGGCATGCCTTCATGCACTCACCGCATTTCAGGCAGCGCCGGAGAAAATCGCCTTCAGCGATGGCACCGGGTGGCCTGATGACGTTATAACGGGGAGAAGTCTGAGAGGTTATGGTGCTCTTCATTATCGGGAAACTGACGGCCCCAACGAGGGCGCACTCTATCAGTCTCCGGCGACTGATGTCGAGGGGCAGGTGTTCAGCGCTGGCGGTTTTGGGAAGGCCGTAATGGATTGCGTCTTCCGGACAGTCCACGATGCAGTTCATGCAGAGGTGACATTCGGTAACCCGGAGTGCAGCATGGGGGTCACAGCCCCCGTGGCAGTTACCAAGACATTTTTTGCAGTCCGTGCATCGGTCCACATCCCGCCATATTCTCATCAGCGGACCGTAAGAAAGGATTCCAAGGAGGGCCCCCAAGGGGCAGAGTGCACGACACCAGAAACGGGGAAGGAACCTGTTCGCGAAGATTACCGCGAGGAAAATCAGCCCGAGGAGCGTGCCGCCGTGAAAGAGGGGCTGTTTGAGATAGATTCCCCTCAGGAGGTGATTGAGTGCGGGAAAAACCGAGATGGTGAAAGACCTCGTAATGAACGAAATAGGATCCAACAGGCCCGTCTGAAGGGATCCGAGTGCAGCCAGGACAACAACGGCCGCGAGCAGGTAATATTTGAGACGGTAAAAGGTTCGATACCCATTGAGCTGGATCGCATCGACTGCCCGTAATTTATTGAAGACCGTGCCGGCGATCTGGTTGACAATGCCCATCGGACAGATCCATGAACAGAAAAACCGGCCAAAGAGGAGTGTTCCGACAATGATAACGAGCGAAAGGATAAGACCCTTGTATACGGTCCAGCTCGTCAGAAAGGAGGCGGCTGCGGCAAGGGGATCGATCTCCAGAAAGAGCCGGGTATCATAGCCTTTTATGTGTCGGAAGTTGGTGATCCAGAGAAACAGAACAAAGAGGAGCAGAAAGAAAACAGCATAAATCCTTCTGATGTTCCTGAGCGTAAGGAATATCCCGATCATACGTTCAGTTCGGCAACATTAAGTGAACGCCAGTCTGAGATTCCGATGCCCCTCTTTTCGCCTATCTGTATGAAGGGGATGTCTTCAACCTTCAGATCAAGGAACCTGAGACCATATGACTCGACTGCAACGATATCGACTCCGGCAACCACCGTATCTTCAATGGTCACATCCGACAGATTACCTCCGGTGGGGCCGTTTCTCCTGAGGACCCGCGTAGCATCCATAAGGGTGAATGTCGGTCTGATCGCCGACGAAAGGTCTGCGATCGCGGTGTTGATGTCCTGGTGAAGACGATTCCGTTGTCCCCCCAGGGAACCATAGAGGTTTTTCATTGCCATCGTACACCTGCTCAGCGAGTGATGTTTCACCACAGGCAGGTTGATGAGTTTGTCAACCTGGTGATAGAAGCGACTGACCGGCCATATGCTGAGGGATTCGCCCTTGAAGTCAGTGTCGACAAAATCGTTTTCCGTGGCAATCTTGATGCTTCCTCCCGCCCTTTTCGCGGCATCTTCGATACCTGACCGGGCAAAGCACCGGTAAGGGTCATTCACCGAAACGTCGGTGATCCAGACTTCAGCGGCCCGGGCCTCATGGCAGAGTTTTACGACTGCAGCTACGACGGCAGGATTTGTGTTTGCACCCTGTTCGGGCTGTCTGTCCCACGCGGCATTCGGTTTTATCAAAACCCTTTCCCCTGGCTTTATAAATCGGCTGATACCGCCGATCTTTTCTATTGCAGCAACAACCATTTTTTCTGTATCCCTGCCGCGGACTACTGCCAGCTGAGGATAAACCGCGCGGATCTCTGTGCGGTAATCCCTGAAGGTGAATATCTTCGTGTCGCGCCTCCGAACCGGGTCCCTGCTGTAAAAGACATATCCCCAGCCTCCTGCTGCAGCGGCGAGCCCGCAGGTGGCTGCAGTCTTGAGAAGGAAATCTCTTCTGCTTATCCCTGGCTCTCTTTTGTCATATTTTGAAGGCATACATCACCTTAGGCGTCTACAGTTAAGCTTTTGGAAAGTATTCAACGAGAGACTCATCCTCGGTCCCGAAAACAGCGAACAGAGCTTTGTGGGAAGGGATGAGGAGCCAGTTGCCTTCATATTTGTCAGTCACCCGATAGAATGTGCGTCCGCTCCTTTCTTTTGTCTCATAATGCATCCCCGACGTATTGAAGTACTCGAAGAAAGCCGCCCGCAGCCTTTCCTGTTCCTGTCCGCTGCCGTCGATAAGTGCGACCGTTATCTTTTTGCCGCCTGCAGTGTACTCCCGCTCGATTACGTTGCGGAGGAAGTCGAGACCTCGGTACCCTTCCTTGATGAAGCGTGTTTTTCCCGCTTTTCCGATGGCAGGGAGCAGCGCGAATATTTCGAAAGAGTCCTGTGCTACGGGCAGCGCGTCGCTGAATTCCCGAGCAAACTGAAGAACAGGCAACTTCGGCGTAATGGCAGCGATTTTCACGTAATACCGTCCCTTGAAAAAGTTGATGCCGCTCGAAGTTCTGAAGGCCATCGTCCCGACAGCAACGGACCGGGCATTTTCGCCGGACTCATCTGCCAAAACGCCGAATGCATGAATGCTTTTCCCCATGTCGAAAACTTCAACCTGTATTTCGGCCTGAGCAGAAGCCGAATCAGACAACGCGTACTCCGTGACAACAAGTTCAACAAAGCCGGCACTGATGAAATATTCAGCATGGCCGTTTACATGCTCATAGAGATTATCTTTGGTGAAGCGCTGCGCCCTGCCGGTCTGCCGGAAGCCGGCAATGACCGTTGCCTCCGGAGCGGGAAGAGATGTTTCTGCTGACAGGGCTGATATGTCAGGCCCGGATGCATTTTTTTCAGATATTTTCGTAAAGTCGATGAGCGAAGGATCATAGTGCTGCCCGTTAAGGAAGAGGACCACCGCAATACCCGGCAGCAGGGCAAGCAGGACGACGCGAGAGACAAGCCGTGCAGAACGCATCAGACTATAAACGACATTGACTCATGAGCATCGCTGAGCATCACCTTCACCGGAAGGCCGTAAGGACATTTGGCTGTACAGACGGGCTGATCACATCCGGAACAGGGTGCCGCATTATTATGGAGAGCGGCATAGGATTCCATCGCCCGTTTCTCCATGCCATAATCTTTAAAGTACATGCGGTATCTCAGGACGGTGGCTATCTCTACCCCTGCAGGGCAGTAT
>DKBH01000116.1 GCA_002451165.1 Nitrospiraceae bacterium UBA6905 | reverse complement strand
CAGACCAACGGGGCTGCAGAGCGTTTCAACCAGACAATCCAGGAGGAGTTCTACAAGGTTGCCTTCCGAAAGAAGCTCTACCGATCCATCGACGAGATCCAGGCGGACCTGGATGATTTCATGACATGGTATAACACGGAGAGGACGAACCAAGGGTGCTATTGTCAGGGAAAGACGCCTATGCAGACCTTCGTCGAAGGACTGGAACTCTACCAGCAATATGTCTATGACAAGGAGGTGATGGAAGCAGCGGCGTAACAGGCGAAGCGCCTAGCCGGAAGACCGATTGTCAACACAATTAGTGTTCAGTGCAAATAATATAGGATCCCATGAGCCTTTACATGGCCAATAATAATTATAACGCTGAATGCCGACCAGTGAAGATCAGCTCAACGGCACGGAGTTTATAAATGAATTCTGCAGGGCACTGTGGGAACGGGGAATACAGCTGATTCATGCCAATGCATTGCGGACAAAAGGAAGGGTTGAGCGTCTCTTCAGAACCTTCAGGATCGGCCGGTTAACTAGATGAGACTCCGGCAACAAGCATTAACGCCGAGGCAAATGAGTTCCTTGAAACGTGGCTACCGATCTATAACAGACGCTTTGCCAGAAAGCAGCTCACGGAAAACCTCCATCGGCCGACATCCAAAGGGATAAACTTTGGCAGGGTCCTGAGCATCAAGACAGAGCTAACTCTAAGGAGCCTCAAAATATTCTGCGCTACCGTCAAGCATCAAAGCGCTATTACCTCTAAAAGATCATCCTGGAGAAGACAGCCAGTTGTGATCAAGAAATGAATACAATGTCGATGCATGATTACTGAATTTCTATTTTGGGTGGACAAGGGCTATTATTGCTTGTTGGACGATCATGCCGGAAATGTTAGAGTGTGAGAGAGGAATATACTGAGATGACGAAGGAAAGGCTCAATCGATTGATCGGCATCGGAGACATCCATGGATGCTATGATCTACTGTTAGATCTGGTGGAACAAAGCATTATGTTTAAGCCGGATGAGGACAGACTCGTTTTCCTCGGAGATTATCTTGACAGGGGAGCTAACAGCAAAAAAGTCGTCGACTATGTCTCCGCACTTCGGAAGAATTATCCAGGGCAAATTATTCTGCTCAAGGGCAACCATGAAGACCTTGCATTACGAGCCTTGCAGTGCACTGGCGATGATGAGAACTGCACGAATGCCAAGCTGCTCTGGTTTCTTAATGGAGGAAAGGCAACGATAGACTCCTTTCAGGGGCTTGAAGAGGCAGGCAAAACGCTTATCCCTTTCATCGATTCTCTTGAGCTTTATCATGAAACTGATGAATATATATTTGTACATGCGGGCATTCCACATGGAAAGAACCCTGAAACAGCATCTACAGACGAAATTCTATGGGATAGATCGTTTTCCTATAACGGCAGGAAAATATTGATAGTAGGACATACGCCAAAATCGGAGATCAATCGATGGAGAAATATCGTCTGCCTGGATACGGGGGCGTTCATAACGGGAAAGCTGTCAGCCTATGATGTCCTGCATGAAAAAGTTTACCAGGCAACAACTGCATAGGCAATTATTGCATAACATTATAATGCATTCTTGCTCTTAGCATGTCTGATATTATATTAATGATATCAAGTAGTTGGAGGCGTGGCGCAAGGTCCTGATTGCAAATATATTCAGCAATAACATATGGTTTTCTGGTCTCGCCAGCGATTTAGCTTTTAATATCGCGCAAGCTGCTCCTATTCACCGCTGACGTTCACAGAATTGAAATAATTCTTAGCTAATGCTGCATTTATGTACGGGTAAACGACACATTTCCAAAAATATACTTGACAGTTCCCATCATCTCGGTTATGTTTTAAGTTGAAGAATAACTTTAAAGAAGGAGAGATATTATGCCGAATAAAAGGATTATCTTATTGTTTGCCATTGCCTTCTTGGGCATAGCATCTTTTGTTTTCGCTCAGCAGCAGGTAAAAGAATATACTGTTCAGAAGGGTGATACACTATGGGACATCTCAAATAAAGAATTAAACGACGCTTTCCTCTGGCCAAAGGTCTGGAAAGAAAACCCTGAAATAGCCAATCCCGACAGGCTGAAGCCCGGCCAGATCGTAAGAATTCCACTATATCTCATCAAGACTGAAGAAAAGGTCGAAGAGCCTGTATTAGAACCGGTGGCTGAAATAGAATCTAAACCTAAAAAAGAAGAGGTTAAGAAAGTTGAGGCAGCGCCAGTACCTGAAAGACCCCTTGTCAATGCAAATCTTTACATTGCCAGTGGGAGAATTGCGGATTCGATACTAGTAGAAGGTACAATAACTGGCGCCCCTAGCATGCGTAAACTCTTTGGGAGCCCGGATTTCGTCTACGTGAAAACAGTAAGACAGGTGAATTCTGGTGAAAAGTTTTATGTTCTGAAACAACCCAAACTCATCATGCATCCGATTACCAACGCAAAGGTGGGATACCTTGTAGAGGTGGCCGGCATTGCCGAGATAAGAAAATTCGAGTTTGGAGAGACCGTTGCTCAGATCCTGACGACTTATAATGATATTACAACCGGAGATGTCCTCATCCCTTATACCGAGATGACTCCGCCGGTTGTTTCGAAGCCCTACAGAAAGCCGGACATTAAAGGATATGTTGTTGCAGCCAAGGACCTAAGAGAAAACAATGGCCTGTTTGACGTCGTATATATTGATCGTGGCAAAAGGGATGGTGTAGAGGTAGGAGACGTATTCAGGACGGTTTACATAGGAAAGCAGAAAGTTCCGAGCGGCGCTATTCAGGTTTTCAATGTTGAGCAGACAACTTCAGCTGCCATTGTGCGGGAAAGCACAATTTCAATAATACCCGGAACAATGACAATGCAGGCTGAGTAGTTATTACGCTGACGTAAGTACTTTTAAGGCCCTGAGACGACTTGGATGCTTGAGCTTTCTCAGGGCTTTCGCTTCTATTTGACGAACGCGCTCACGGGTGATCGAAAGATGCCGGCCGACTTCTTCAAGAGTATGATCCCTGTCAACGCCGATACCGAACCGCATTCTGATCACTTTTTCTTCTTTTGGCGTAAGGGTCTTCAGTATCATAAGGATTTGATCCGAAGTTTCACTTCGCTCAGCATCAGAATACGGCGACGGGCTGTTCTTATCACCGATGAAATCCTCCAATTCAGTGTCTTCATCGCCGACTGGGGTCTGTAGAGCTATGGGATCCTGTATTGCCCTGAACACCTCTTCCACCTTACGGGTAGGAACGCCCAATTTCTTTGCGATTTCCTCATTACTTGGTTCCCTGCCTAATGCCTGTGTCAGTTCACGCGAGGCTTTGGTAACCCTGTTGTAGAACTCCATCATGTGCACCGGTACCCTGATTGTCTTGGTCTGGTCTATAAGGGCCCGCGTTATCGCCTGCCTGATCCACCAGGTAGCATAGGTTGAAAACTTAAAGCCCTTTTCGTACTTGAATTTATCCACAGCCTTCATGAGTCCTATGTTGCCTTCTTGGATAAGGTCCAGCAGTGGCAAACCTCTGCCAACATAGTTCTTGGCAATATTGACAACAAGTCGCAGGTTACGAGTAATAAGCTCGTTTTTTGCCTCCATGACAAGCGCCCGTGCCATAGTTATTCTGTTCCATTTTTCCTTCAGCTCGTCTATCCTTATGCCAATCTCATCTTCGACCTTCCGATATCTAGCCTGTACTTCTTTGGCAAGTTCGCCAAGCTTCAGCGGGTTGATATCCTTTTTCTTCTTTTCCGCGATGAGCCTTTTCAAATCTTTCAGGCTGCCATGACGGCCGATCTTCTTGTCTGCGGTCTCAATATCCCTCATGCAAGCGTCAAGAATTCTGAGGCTTCTGATCATTGCTTCATCCGGTTTTTCTTCTTCCTCTTCTCCGTTGCCTTCTTCCTCTTCTTCTTCCGCCTCTTCCTTCTGTTCCCCTGACTGCTCCTGCTCAAAGGCAAGCTGCTCGGTCATATAGGTATACAGGGGAATTGAAACCACGATGTCACGGATAATGTTTCGTCCTTCCTCAAGGCGCTTTGCAAGCTCGGTCTCTTCATCCTTGGTCAGGATGGATATGTCGCCCATAGAATGGAAATAGGCCTGGACCAGATCCTCGGTCTTTTCGTACTCTACAACCTCTTCCTCAATCTCCTCTTCGACAGCGGTCTCATCCTCCGTGGCATCGGTAACCTTCACCCCCATATCCTGAAGAAGATCCATGAGATCCTCTATCTCATCAGGCGAAAAATATTCCGAGGGAAGAGCCTCATTGATCTCATCATAGGTAAGCACACCCCGCCGCTTGCCGATATCAATGATCTCCTCGAATATGTCCCGTTCCTTCATTATTCTTCCTGTGATAACAGTAGAAGAGGACATCATTTTGCCCCCTTTGTTTGTTTTGTTCAATTGTACTACGTTTTATTTTTTTGGCAAGTTGTTTTTGACAACAGGAGGGAAGAGAAATAAGGGTCAAGCCGCACGGCCAATTAGTACTGGTCAGCTGAACATATTACTATGCTTACACCTCCAGCCTATCGACGTGGTAGTCTACCACGGGCCTTCAGGGGGATTGCTCCCCGGGAGATCTCATCTTGTGGTGGGCTTCCCGCTTAGATGCCTTCAGCGGTTATCTGTTCCGAACGTAGCTATCCAGCCATGCCGTTAGCACGACAACTGGTGCACCAGAGGTTCGTCCTTCAA
>DKBH01000019.1 GCA_002451165.1 Nitrospiraceae bacterium UBA6905 | reverse complement strand
GTATGCCTTGCTCACCAGTGTCAGGAGGTTCCGGTAGCCGGCGTCATCGCGCGCAAGCAAAATGAGATGGAAGGAGGAATACTCGTCCATTTCAGCGCCGCCTTTTTCGAACCTGCTCCGCGGTGCGACATAGGTCTCGCAACCGATGATCGGTTTGATGCCCGCATGGGTGCACTGGCGGTAAAAATCCACCGCGCCGAACAGGTTACCGTGGTCGGTCATGGCAAGAGCGGGAAGTCTGAACTCCTTGGCACGCTCCACCAAGTCCTTTATGCGTATTGCTCCGTCAAGGAGGCTGTATTCGGTATGCAGGTGGAGGGATACGTAATCCGCGTGTTCATGCATACAGTGATATTACCCCATGGTCAGTTTCAAGGTCAATGAATCTGCCGTCCTTCTGATATAATAGGAACGTTATGGAATCGGCGCAGACCGGACTGACCGCGCTGCTTGCGATCCTGGCGATCCCCGCACTGGCCGCCCTCTTCGTTTTGTCGATATTCATCTACCGCCATACGGTGGGGAAACAGCTCAAGACGACGCTTCGGGAGGATTATGAGCATGAAGCGGCTCGCTTTGAAAGAAGCGGAAAATTCGTATCTGCAGCGCGCGTCTACGAAACGAAACTGAAAGATCTCAGAAAGGCTGCTGCCCTGTATGAGCGGGGTGGTGACTACCGGAAGGCATCGATCCTTTACGATCTTATCGGCATAACCGACAAAGCCAGGGAACTGTACGAAAAGGACGGCAATATTACGGATGCTGCGGAGATGTCGATCCGGGAAGGAGAGTTCGAAGAGGCTGCAAGGCTATACGGCAGGGCGGGCAAGAAGATCGATGAGGCTGTCATGATGGAAAAAGCGGGGAGGCGACTCCCGGCGATCAGGGCCTACCGTGAGGCAGGGGATTACCGGAATGCCGCACGCCTCCTCGCGGCAGAAGGCATGCACCGGGAGGCGGCAGAGATGTTCGGCCTCATGCTCCGCGGCATGGCCGTGGATGCGTCATCGATCGATGATTATTATGCCTATGCCTACAGGCTCGAGGCGAGCGGGCAGGCGGCTGCTGCACTTGCCGTCTACCGGCAGATCGACGAGTTCGATCCTGCCTATAGGGATGTGCGGGAAAAGGTTCAGGACCTAGCCCCTGAGCCGCACGATGATGCGCAGGAACTCCGTGACGGCACGACCTCCATCAGGAGCATTATACGGTCAGGGTATCTCGAACCGAAGCACGCCTTCAAACTCTGGGTTCAGATCCTCAGGGTCCTGAAGGATGCACATGCCGGGGGCCGCCCCTGTGGCCTGGTGGCGCCGGAAAACATCCTCATCGACACGCATAACAACATCTCGTTTCTGCAGAAGACCCCCGCTGCGGCATATCGTGCGCCGGAAAAGACAAAAGGTCTCGAACCAGACGTCCATTCGGACATCTTTTCCCTGGGCGTCATCCTGTACGAGATGCTGACCGGCGGTCTTGAGGGCCTTGGCTCGGTGCGTGTTACAGAGGTTGCCCCCGACGTTGCCGACTGGCTGGATGAGATCGTGATCAGGTGCATCCGCAAGGTCCCGGAAGACCGCTATCAGAAGATCGACGACATACTGGCGGACATCAAGAGCCTTTCGTCGGCGAAGAAGACATCAGCCTAAGCACGCTGCGGTTATGCATCGGCCGTTCCCGACCGGATTGCTTGCTATTCTGCATTCGCCGCGATAAGATTTGACCATGCAGGGCAGGGCAGTCTGGATAACCGGTCTTCCGGGTAGTGGCAAGAGCACGGTCGCCGAAGACGTAAAGCTGCGCCACCCTGACATGGTCATCCTGCGTATGGATGACCTGCGGAAGGTCATCACGCCGGACCCGACATATTCAGATCCGGAGCGGGAAATTGCCTACCGAAGCCTGATCTATATTGCCAAGACCCTCACCATGCTCGGTCATGACGTCATCATCGATGCAACGGGCAACCTGAGAAGATGGCGCGATCTCGCACGCGAGCTCATACCTCGGTATTCCGAGGTATACCTCATCTGTTCTCTGGAGACCTGCGCTGCACGGGAAAAGCAGCGTACCGAGACCCGTGGAGCACCACGGGGCATCTATGAGAAAGGCCGGGCAGGCTGGCCGGTACCCGGCGTCAGCGCGCCCTATGAAGAACCTCTGGCACCGGAAGTGACCATCGATAGCGGGACTACCTCGGCAGGTGAAGCCGCCGAGATCATAAGCAGGTTCCTGCTGCGCACCGCGGCTCAGCAGCGGGAGAAGAACGAGCAATAACCGCCTTCTGGCCGCAAGGGGGCTCCGGACGTTATCCGCTGGCCTTCGGAGCTTTTGCGGTTACGCCAAACAGGTCAAACATCACCTGCATTGTGAAATCACCAGGCCGCTTCGCTGCCGTGATACGTACGCCCCAGCACTGACGAGAGTATCTCATATCCACGGAAAGGTTCGTCAATCCCTCACCCTTTGCATCATACCAGACCTTTGCCGCCAACTCGATAGCCCGTACCGGCTGCACTATAATGCTGGCCTTGTAGACCATGATGTCTTCGTCCTTGTTATACCGCTGGCCGACATGGATCGATCCGCGCTTGAAGGGTAAGCTGATGTCCGATGTCACGGTCTTTACTGTTCCATAATTCACGTCATACTGTGCGGAAATACTCATGACCAGCGGAGTACGTGATGAAAGTTCGACCGTCAGCGGCAGGAACGGCCGATCGCCCTGATAGGTGTCTAACGGTTGAGTCACTCTCAGGGCCGCCATATCACGCCCCTTGACCCTGAGGCGGTTCAGCACACTAAGCTCGACACGCGAGGTCTTTTTGTACGTTTCCACGGCATCGTAGACCTGAATGTCGTTCTCCGAGCTGGTAATATAATGGTATCGCACCGACGGTTCGATGATATGGGTGAAGGCAGCGTATTGCCGGTAGAGCCGCATGTTGACACTCCCGTCGTATTCCGCTGCTTGACGCTGGAGACCGCTCTGGGTCTTATCGTCACCGGAAAAGGCATAAGCGGTTTCCCGCAGCGCGAATATTTGGGTAAGTACCACGGCATCGCCCAGGGAATGTAAGAGCCGGGGATAGATATCAAGCCGCTGCGCCGAGACGCCGTTCTTCACCCAGAAGTTAGAAGCGCTCGTGTCAGCCGAAACCATGAAGCTGCCTATCCTCGTATAATGCAGGACATAGCCGACCTCCGGCAGCCGTTGCGGCACATCGCCCGTATCATGATCAAGATCGATCCAATACTGCCCGAGGAGATAGCCGCGGGAGTTCTTGAACGGCAGGGAAAGTTCGGCCGTCGATTCAAGATAGCGGAGGATCTGTTTCTCCTTATTCGGGTTGAACTCGCGGTAAAAATCCTGCTCGTTCACCACGTTGATATTGGCAAAGAGGGAAGGCCCGCTTCCGGGCCGCTGCTCATACAGCGCCTTGAACTCTGTAAAGTCCTTATGAAGATCGTTGTCGCGTATGTGGTAGATCCACCAGTTGCTCTCGATGCCTCCCGGCTCGATGAAGCGATACTCAAGGCCGGTGCCGATCCCCCGCTTGGAATAGGTATCGAGCATGAAGGTGGCGTCCCTGTTCTCTGCGATTGCCCAGAAAAAAGGGATGTTCAGGCCAAAACCCCGTGTCGAACTGTTGCTGATGAGCGGCATGAGAAACCCTGTCTGGCGTTCCGTAAGCAGCGGTGCCATGAAATAGGGCGTATAGAGGACCGGAACGTCCCGGAGCCTGAACGATGCGTCCCGTGCCGTCAGAGATTTGCCGGCCAAAAGATTTACATCCTTCCCGCGAAAGCACCACGCAGGAGGGATGCCGTCGCAGGTCGTGAAGCGAGCTTCCTCTTTGCTCGCGAATTCCTTGTCGCCTTTCCGCTCCAGAACGTCTCCGGATATGTGATAGTTGTCCTCCTTGAAGAGGACATCACCGCCGAAAAGCCTGCCGGTCTTCTTCTCCATGTTCATCTCTGCCCGCCGGGCAGTAAAGGCTATGACCGGGTCATTGTACCGTACGTTCCCTTCCATAAAAACATCTCCGGTCTCCTCGAAGTAGGTCATCTGGTCGGCCTGGATCGTGGCATCTTCCTGCTCTATGGTAACAGCTCCCGTTGCAACGTACTTCTTCTCATCTGAAAAATATTGCATCGTTTCTGCAGTAATGGTGGTTTCTTTCTCCGCAGCTTGACAGGTCTCCGCGAAGAGCGCTCCGATCAGTGTGAGCAGCAGGAAGAAAGGTATTGCGAAAGCTACCTCCCGCAGCGGTTTCTGTATCTGCGATACCCCTTGACGCATCATCGCCACGATCATTCTCTCAGCCTCGTAAGCACACCGCTCCGTCCCAGCGCTTCCTGTATCTCTCCGATGGTATAGAAAGAACCCGTTGCCACGATCAGATCGCCCTGGCCGGCCAGTTCCTCCGCCATGACAAGGGCATCAGCAACCGTCGGCGCGGTCTTCGGAAACGCCCCGAGGGAACGGGCTGCTGCTGCTAATTCCTCAGGCGATGCAGCCCTACCATAGGCGGGCGCCGTGAGGATGATCTCCGATGCGAGCGGAAGGAGCGGCCGCATGATGCCTTCCCGGTCCTTGTCAGCCATGATCCCCATAACCAGGATAATCCTGCGGTACACGTCAAGGGCTTTCTTCAGATAGGCTGCGAGCGCTGCTGCAGCCTGAGGGTTGTGCGCTCCGTCGATGAGTACAGGAGGATCCTCCTTTACGAACTGGAGCCTCCCCGGCCAACGTACCGCCGCCAGTCCCCGAACAATATCACACCGAATATCGGGATAAGCACGCATGATCTCCTCGCTCGTCCTCACGGCGACGGCAGCATTCATTGCCTGATGTCTGCCCGCAAGCGGCACCGCAAGTCGCTGATGAGTCACATCGCCCTGGTAATCGATCCTGATCCCGGTGAGCTCCTCTGCGACGATTTCAGCTGAAAAATCCCTTCCATATGCACAGAGCGCAGCGCCCAAATTTGCTGCCTTCTGTTCTAGCACTTCCATGGCAGCGGATTGCTGAAACGCCGTGATGACCGGTCTTCCCTGCTTTATGATCCCGGCCTTCTCTGCCGCGATCTGCGGAAGCGTACGGCCGAGGAACTCATGGTGGTCCATATCGATGCCGGTTATCACCACTGCCTTGGGAATCACGATGTTCGTAGCATCGAGCCTGCCGCCCATGCCCACTTCAATCACAGCCCAGTCCACCTGCATCTTCCTGAAATAGAGGAATGCGATGGCAGTGGTCACCTCAAAAAACGTCGGAGAGAAATCCGGGATCTCAGCTGCGGCCTGCCGCACGGCATCGGCAAGTTCCACCACATCGGACTCCGGTATCTCCCTGCCATTGACCCGTATCCTCTCGGTAAAGTTTATCAGATGGGGAGACGTGAACAGGCCGGTCGTTACCCCGGCGGTGCGGAGCAGGGACTCGATCATAGCGGCGGTGGATCCCTTGCCGTTTGTCCCGGCGATATGGACGGAGCGGAACGCATCCTGGGGACCGCCGAGCGCAGCCATCAGCGTGCGAATATTGTCGAGCCCGAACTTCATGCCGTACTGCTGAAGTCGGTACAGGTAGGCAACCGTGTCGGCGAAGCTCATGCCAGGGTACCGATAATTTGGCCAAGGGTCCTTCTGAGTTCTCTCCGGTCCACGACTGCATCGATCATGCCATGGTCCAGAAGGAACTCCGCCCGCTGAAAATCGTCGGGCAGTTGCTGCTTGATGGTCTGCTCGATGACGCGCGGACCGGCAAAGCCTATGAGACTTTTCGGCTCCGCAATGATGATATCCCCGAGCATGGCGAAACTTGCGGTCACGCCGCCGAATGTCGGATCAGCAATGATCGAAAGGTACAGCCCACCTCCCTCGCTCAGCCGCGCGAGGGCAGCCGAAACGCGCGCCATCTGCATCAGCGAAAAGATGCCCTCCTGCATCCGTGCGCCGCCCGAAGACGCCACGGTGATCAGCGGCTTCTTCTGTTCCAGCGCGACCTCGGCAGCCCGTACTACTTTCTCTCCCACGACCGAGCCCATGCTGCCGCCCATAAAGGAAAAATCCATGATGACCACGACGACGGGATGTCCGGCAATAGTCGCCTCTCCGGATACCGCAGCTTCCTCCAGCTCGCTCTTCTTCCGGTTCTCCTCAAGCCGTTCCCGGTACGAGAACTTGTCCCTGAAGTCGAGAGGGTCGGTCGACGAAAGACCGGCGTCGATCTCCGAGAAGCTCTCATCATCAACGAGCAGTCGTATGCGCTCACGGGCACTAATCCTGAAATGATAGTTGCATTTCGGGCAGATCTTGAGGTTCTTGTCTATTTCCTTCTTGTAGATGATCTCCTTGCAGCTGTCACACTTCACCCACAGCCCCTCCGGGATCTTGATCTTCTTATCTGCCTTTGATTCTTTGCCTTTTTTGAACCACGTCATAATGCATCTCTTCCCCTATGGCACGACCATGCAGCGGTATGGGAGCACGGTGTGGCAGTATTATACCTTATATGTTTCACCCTCTTTCAGTATTTCGATGACTACCCCGGTCTTTTTCCTCAGGGCGACGATCTCTTTTCGGATCTGCCTGATGTACTGCGGCTTGGGATGGGTGACATATATCCGTGCCGGCACGCTCTGCATTTTTTCCAGTTCAGCCTTCAGCAGGGCCGGCGTCAAGTGCCCTGTCTTCCGCGCGAGTGCCTCACGGTCATTCGGAAATGAGACCTCGATGATGGCGGCATGGACATTGGCCGCATACTTCCATATACGCGTTGTAGGTCCGGTATCGCCGGTGTACAGCAGGGTCCTGCCCGAGGTATCTTCTCGAATTACATACCCCACTGCCGGTACGGTATGGCTTACCGCATAGGCCGTCACCGAATAGCCGTTTACCCTGAAGAGTTTACCATCCTGAATGCTCTTCAGCCGGAGCACCGGATTGATGGACGCAGAGATGCGGGTAAAGTCGGGCCAGAGCCGATCGTTCAGCAGGTGCTTCCGCAGGTCAGCGAGCGTTGAGGAGGTGCCGAAGACCGTTACCGAGTGGCGCTTATGATTAATGATGATATTGTCCGCAAGGAACGGGATCGCCTTGATATGATCCAGATGGGCATGACTGATCAGAATGTCCCGTATCTCCCACTGAGCCCCTTCCTTCAACGACGCGCCGATGGTGCCGGCGTCCAGGAGCACGGTCCCGTCGATCAAAAACGCCGGCGAGTTATATCCCGGCAGTTCCGCTCCCGAACTCCCCAGGACCTTAACCTTCACTGCCTGACCCCATTATCGTACCCCGGCGCGGAGAGAGCGAAGATACTGCCGCAGATCTGCATCGCGTTCATGCATCCTTTTCACGATGGCGCTCCCCACGATGACGCCGTCGGCATACTGTGAGACCATAGCTGCCTCCTCCGGCGTCGCTATGCCGAAGCCGACGGCAATGGGTGTATCCGAGGCTTCCCTGATCCGCGCGATATGCGCGCCGATAGCAGGATCAAGGGCCAGTTTTGTCCCGGTTATGCCGGTAATCGAGACATAATAGATGAAGCCGCGGGATGCATGGCAGACTTTGTGAATCCTCTCATCCGTTGACGTCGGGGCGAGCAGGAAGATCGTATCGAATGGCTCCTTGCGCGTCAGACGTATCAGCCCTGCTGCCTCGTCAGGGGGGAGATCGGGGATGATGACGCCGTCGACACCGGCAGACAGGGCATCAGCAACAAACTGCGTATCGCCGTACTTGAAGACGGGGTTGTAATAGGTCATCAGGATGATCGGTATCTGTGTCGAAGCCCTGAGCGAGGAAACAAAATCAATCACCCTATGCAGCGTAGTGCCGCCGTCGAGCGCACGCTGCGCTGCGGCCTGGATCGTCGGCCCGTCCGCGAGCGGATCGGAAAATGGCACCCCAAGCTCGATAATGTCTGCCCCGCAGTCTTCAAGGACCGCCACCACATCCCTCGTCCTGCTAATGTCCGGATCGCCTGCCATAATGTACGGGATGAATGCCTTCTTCTGTTCTCTGCGGAGGGCCTGGAATTTTCTGCTGATGCGGGACATCATAGTTTCACGCCCTTGATGCGTGCAACGTGCTGCACATCCTTGTCCCCGCGACCGGAGAGATTGATTACGATAATCTCATCCTGTGAAAGTTTGGGTGCGAGCTTCACTGCCTCGGCAAGGGCATGGGAAGATTCCAGCGCGGGAATAATCCCTTCTGTTCTCGAAAGCTGCTCAAAGGCGGCAAGGGCCTCCTCATCGGTGGCGTAGGCATATTGCACTTTGCCGGAGTCCCTGAGAAACGCATGTTCAGGCCCCACAGCTGCATAATCGAGCCCTGCCGATACGGAATGCGTGCCGAGCACATTGCCGTCGTCGTCCTGCAGCAGGTAGCTCTTCGTACCCTGGAGCACGCCGATCGAACCGCCGGCAAAGCGGGCCGCGTGCTCCCCGGCAGCGATGCCCCGGCCTCCGGCCTCAACACCGACCATCCCGACCGCATCATCCATGAAGGCATGGAACAGCCCCATGGCGTTGCTGCCGCCGCCGACACAGGCGATGAGATAGGCCGGGAGTTTGCCCTCTGCAGCAAACAACTGCTTCCGCGCTTCCCTGCCGATGACCGACTGAAAATCCCTCACCATCAGGGGAAAGGGATGGGGTCCGAAGACCGTACCCATCACGTAGTGGGTGGTACGCACATTCGTTGTCCAGTCTCTCAGCCCTTCATTGATCGCATCCTTCAGGGTCCTGGAACCGATGGTCACCTCGTGCACCGTAGCGCCGAGAAGCTTCATCCTGAAGACGTTCAGCGACTGGCGGGCCACATCTTCGGAGCCCATGTAGATCTCGCAGGCAAGCCCGGCCAGCGCAGCGCCTGTTGCGGTCGCCACACCGTGCTGTCCGGCACCCGTTTCGGCGATCAGCCGCTTCTTGCCCATCTTCTTTGCAAGCAGGGCCTGCCCGATGGCATTATTGATCTTGTGCGCGCCCGTATGCGCAAGGTCCTCGCGCTTCAGGTAGATCTTTGCGCCTCCCAGCTCTTGCGTAAGCCGGGATGCAAAATATAACGGCGTCGGCCGGCCGATGTAGGTCTTCTGGAGCATGGCGAGCTCGGCGAGGAAGGCCTTGTCTTTTTTCGATGCTGT
This sequence comes from Nitrospiraceae bacterium UBA6905, assembly GCA_002451165.1. GTDB lineage: Bacteria > Nitrospirota > Thermodesulfovibrionia > Thermodesulfovibrionales > UBA6898 > UBA6898. The sequence goes on along the minus strand of DKBH01000019.1, from coordinate 3,951 downwards.
ATATGCCTGTTCGAGCTCCAGCAGGGCGGGCATGAGCGTCTCCGGGACGAACCTGCCGCCGTAGGCGCCGAAATAGCCTTTCTTATCCGGTAATTTCCTGATGATGGTCCCTCTCTTTTCCCGAAAGCGGCTGTATTATATCCCAAAGAGGGGAAATATCACTATAGATGTGCCTTATGCTGGAATCAGGATCTGTCTGTCTGGTACAACGCATCGAGCGGGCTTGTGGAGGCGTTCGTCATGTCCCGGAGCACATGAGCATTATTAGAGGTTTTTTCCATCTATCACCAACTTCCTTTATTGTCCATATTCCTATAAAAAACCAAAAGGCAGATCATGCAAGTCATTATCTTCAATGATGTTATTTCTTACCTTACCAATCTAAATGTGCTATATTTCTACCACGACACCGGAATTACCGTATTCGTATTGTAATTGTTGGCCGCTGGCAATAGATCAATGAGCTATAAGAGATTTGTCTCGGTATTGGAGCTGTTCCTCATTATTGCGGTCCCTTTCATGACTGTGGGACTCGATATTCTTGAGGACACCAGGATTTACAATAAAATGTTCGATTTTGCAACCTTGGAGAATACTATTTACAACTTCAAGACGGATTATGCCCAATCACCAAAGAGAGCTATTTTTGAACATTCAGAACCACAGGAGTATAGGACTCTTTGGAAACTTATCCTGACTTACACGCACGCCCCTTTGCGAAAGGAACGGCCATATGCGATTAGTATGTTAAAAATAAATAACCCTCAATCAGTCTCACTCCCGTATACAGCCCCAGACGTCGTCCTCATCCCTGAGAGCGCTCCGATAGTTGCCGTATATCAGGAGTTTTCAGACGGCACCAAAATCCCAGGAAAGAACGTTATAATTGTTGGTACAATTGCTGATCTCGAGCGATGGTTTATCTCTGACAAGAAGAAGATCAAAATTATTGCAAATATGAGCGTGAGCCTGGTATCCATCCTTCTGGGTTTAGTCATACATTTCGGCAAGGCAAAGCTAGAGCAGGGCACTGATTCGGCCAACAAGTCGCTCCACCGCATCGCCCAACGATAGGTCTCCCGGTGAGCTTTACGATGGGGCGGGGAATTAAATATAATGTCCCTGCCCACAATAAAGCAAAAGGCAATGGTCAGGGACAATAAAGACAATGAAATGATGGAGCCCGCCCCATCGGAGGGCGCTGCGCTTGCGCTCACACCAGCGTCTCGCTGTGCGTCCTCTGATAGAGGCCGCCCATCAAGCCACTGGAGCGCACTGCTCCCCGAGGCCTCCGGCCCTTCAGGCCCTCAGCCTCCTCCGCAGTCGCTCAGCGCCATCCGTTGGGCACTTTCGGTGAGACGATGCCTGCACAGATGAATTGTCCGGTTTGTGGCAGCGATATGCGAAGTAGGAGCTTGCTATCCCATTACAGTTTAAAGCCGTACCGCGTATGTCCTGACTGTAATGCGAAATACACCGCAGATTCGCAATCCAAGAAACGACAGGCCCCAATAATTATTCTGACCCTGATGTCGCTAGGGCTGACGTTCGCAGTTAGCGTGAAGGGGTTTGTCTGGCTACTGCCGGCCGTGGTGAGCTACGTTATTCTGTGGGTATACGTGGGCTACGCGATATCGAAGGTTTCTTATGTGCAGTATCGAGATTAGTTTGCTAGTCCAAGAGGGGGCGCCTAACCGCACAATCGAGTGGGCCGCGCGCAAGAGCGGCGCGCGCCCCTCATTGTGACCGTTCTGTGAATAATAGAATAGAGATGCTGCCAAATATTAAGGTTTATCGGTATAATAGAGGCAAAAGGAGGCACTATGACGCAAAAACTAACGGCAATCATAGAAAAAGAAGATAATGGGTATGTGTCTCTGTGTCCGGAACTGGATATAGCGAGTCAGGGCGATACCATTGAGCAGGCACGTGATAATCTGAAAGAAGCATTAGAATTATTTTTTGAAACGGCATCTCCAGAGGAAATCAGGCAGCGACTCCATACAGATATATTTGTTACACAAGTCGAGGTTGCTGTTGGGTAAACTTCGCGTACTTTCCGGCAGGGAAGTGTGCGAGATTCTTGTTCGATATGGCTTCAGTGAGGTAAGAAGAAAAGGAAGCCATATGGTAATGTAAAAAAGACTATCAAACGGCACTATTACTGTTCCAGTTCCTGACCACCATGAAATCAGAATCGGAACCCTGCAGTCCATCATCAGACAGTCCGGAATTTCCCGTCCAGAATTTGAGTCATAAGAATACAGACACAGAACAACACCTTCAACCAGACGCGGAATATTGCTGTTTTGGCTTGACAAAGCTGATTACCCGCGCTGGTTAAGGCAATCGATGCGCAGGAGTATGTTGATGAATAACGAACACATAGATGAATTATTCCAACTTCTCGAGGAATATGAATTGTCAATAGCCAGCTTATATGAAACGTTTGCTTCTGTTTTACCAGAAACAAAAGATGCTTGGATGGTCTTTGCAGAGGAAGAGCGTCTTCATGCTAAGTGGATGAATAGACTTTATGCATATGTTAAAGATGGTAAGATACAGCGTGGGCAAACAAAAATTACGACACAATCTACTAAGATAGCTATTGATTACATAGAAAATTAAATAGATAAAATATTAAAGGGAAAACCTGATTTAAAACATTTTTTGAATATCGCTATCAACATTGAGAAATCCCTACTGGAGAGCCCTTTTTTAAAGTGTTCGAATTAAATACTCCTGAAATGCAAAAAATCAGAGCTCAATTGGAAGAAGCTACCAATTCCCATATCCAGGGCCTTGTTGATTGGCGAGGAAGAATAGTCAAAGTATAACATCTTGCTCCACCAGATTTGGGCTAAAAAGCGGCCCTCTCTGGTGAGCAATGCGTTGGACCGCACTGAGAACAAGCCATTTCGTGATATTTACGGGGAGGGAAAGAGATGCTTAAAATCACCATTGACCGAGATCTGTGTGCAATGTGTGGCACGTGTGTATTATCCTGCCCTGAGACGGTGTTCGTCCAAAAAGAGAAGAAATCTATTCCTGATATCATCCACGAAGACCTTTGCATTTCCTGTGGTCACTGTGTTGCCATCTGTCCTCAGGAAGCCATAACTCACCGGGACTTTCCACAAGGTAGCGTACATCAAATTAACCTTGATATTTTCCCTTCACCGGAACAGGTTTTTGAATTAATCAAAGCAAGGCGATCAATACGAGCATTCAAGGACAAACCAGTTGAAAGGGATTTAATTGAGCAAATTATTGCTGCAGCGCGTTATGCTCCGAGCGGACATAATGCACAAAGTACGGAATTTGTCGTTGTTCAGGAAAAAGAAACCCTCGAAAAAATAGTTGAATCAACCCAATTGTATCTATCTAAGACCGCAAAACAATTACGTAATCCCCTGATTAAGAACTTGTTACTAAAGGTAGCCAAATATGAAATTGAAGGTGCTCTTCACTTAATGAATGATTTTGACAGAATTGTTAAAGAATATAATGATGGAAAGGATGCGGTGATATTCGGTGCGCCTTGTGTCCTTTTTTTTCACGCAGATAAGAGTATTAATTTTTCAGACGTAAATTCGAGTCTTGCTGTTCAGAATGCCATGCTGTTATGTCATTCACTGGGTTTAGGCTGCTTTTATGCAGGCTATGTAGTCTCCTCATGCAAACGTGACAACAGTATTCACCATTTATTGTCGATTCCGAATAACCATCAAGTCTATGGTGTGTTAGCAATAGGTTATCCAATGTTCAAATATAAAAAATGGATTCAAAGAAGACCGGCAAGGATAGATTGGAAATAATTCAGGCGCTCACCGCATCACCTCGGACTGGCAATTCCGCTGCGCTCCATTGCCAGCCGGCGAACTTCAACGTTCGGGGCGCGGCGGTGCCGGCCAGGTGCCCCATCTTGAGGTAGTGTCAAGAATCTTTCGC
>DKBH01000050.1 GCA_002451165.1 Nitrospiraceae bacterium UBA6905 | reverse complement strand
TAATGGGTGAGTTTCCGACCATCCCATACAAATTCATCCCCCCAGCCTCTCCCAACGGGTCCCTCGTCGTCCATTTGCCTGAGCAAGAATCATAGAACCTGTAGCCGTAGTAATATTGGCCGGTGCCTGACTGAACCTCTTTTGTCGAGAAAGTATACGGCTGGTCGAGACTACCGGACTGTTTCATCAACTGCCCGAAGGGGTCATAGGCATACGAAGCAACTACGACCTGGGTGCTGTCGATCAAGGCGCTCACATTGCCCTTGCCGTCATAAAGATAGCTGTAGTCCTGCCCGCCTTGTTTCAGGTTCAGCAGGCCGCCGATGCCACCGCCGAGGTTCTTGCCCCAGGTGTATTCTCTTGTGATTGCATTGCTGCCGTCTCTCTCCTGTACCGGCAGGAAGCCTGAGCGGAGGTATTTCGTCGTGCTCAACGGGGTTCCGTTTTCCTTCTTCACCAGTTGATCCAGAAGACTGGTGCCGGCATACGCATACTCGAAAAGGTTCACCTTGCCGGTGCCCTCCGTATACTGCGCCGTCTTCATCCTGTTCTGCGCATCATAGGTCATGGTAAGGGCATAGCCCTCAGGCGTATACCCTGTGGTCATATTGCCGGCACCCCTCCTCCCAGACAGTCACAACTTCTTCTTGCAGGGCCCAGCTCATTTGCCCGACAAGCCCTTCTTGACATATCGGAAATAATTAAACCATCAGATACATGACATGTCTAATAACTTTCATTTATGAGTCAATAAGATTTCTGGCAGAGGTGTTCCGCATATCATGCGGGGAGAGCCACCTTTTCCGGACTGCGGCAGCGGCTCAAGCTGCATATTCTGCTTAACAAAAGTGTTAACAAGAAATCACGCGGCAAATAGATCAACTGAAGCTATATTCCTTGATCAAAAAGGCTGATCGTAATAAGAAGCACTCTCACGCCCGATGGCTGAAGTTTGCCGTCAAGACTGCTATCCGGTGCGTCGGGGCGATCAACATCAACATTGCTTCTGCTTTGTATCGTCGCTCTCTTGGATATATTGACTATAATAAGTGAGGAGGTCAGATATGCAAATAACCATAACGCTCACTGATAAAGAAGTTGCTCAACTACAGGCGATGATCGAAAGACACAAGGTATTTGAGACAAAGCAGTGCACGCTTGAAGATGCCATCCACGAATGCATACGCAGCACCATGTATGACGAAAGCGAAGAGGCAAGATAAGGAGAGATATAACCGGATTGCACAGGCATGACGGAGCAGGCAATCCTGCATTCTCCGCTGAATCACAAAAGCGTGCACAGGAAAAGGGGGGACATGTCGCACATCGCTAAGAGTCCCGTCCTGCGTGTTCCTACACTTCAGACCTCCGAGAACTCCTCTGGATATTCCACGACCCCACCTGCATTTTTCAAGGCATCTGCCTGAAGCTCCTTAGCCATGAACGCATCGTCAGGCACATCAAAGGGAGCAGTTATGCCCCATGTACGGGCAGGGACAAAGCCGAACCGCGCATAGTATTCGGGATGTCCCAGCACGATCACAGAACCATAGCCTGACTCCCGTGCCCTTTTCAGCCCCTCTTCCACAAGCCTGGTGCCGACGCGCATTTTCTGGAATTCAGGGGATACCGATAGGGGAGCGAGCGCCAGGGACTCTTTTTCCGCATCTCCGCACCGGATTACGATAGGAAAAAAAAGTATTTGTCCGACGATGCGCCCATGATACTCCGCGACGAGCGACAGGTTTGCATTATATTGTTTATGGTGCCGTAAATTCTCGACGAGAACCGCCTCGTTCTTCTGACGGAATGCCATCTCGACAAGCCTGGCAACCTGCAGAAAATCATCGGGTTGTTCTTTTCTGATCTGTATGTCCATAGATATATGTAACGATACACCACGGGCAGAGAGTTTTCTACCCTGCACTCCCCGTAAAGAGATTTCTTTTCGCTCTTCTGCAATACATAATCACCACAATAAGTTTTGCGGAACAGACCGGGCACGCCGTAGGCACAGGGAGTGAACCCGTTGAGGATTCACGAAAAAACCGACAGTCCGGACGCGGCGCTGAGCAAACCGAGGGAAAACCAGTTATGTGAGCGCCCACAGTGAAAGGTTCTTTCGCCGCTGAATATTCCCCTACCACCTGAATAACGCAGCTTCAGCATCAAAACCAAGGTGTGCACAATACTATGCACATTTTGAAAGTTTAGCAGACAGGCAAGAGGTTTTATGCGCATCAAGAAAATAATTCAAGGAACTTGTCGCCTGATGGATCAGGCGTGGAGCCTTTGGTTTCCTCGAGCCTCTGTATATAGATCTTTAAGGTATCGTCGATGTCCTTTGCGCCCTCGACAAGCAAGATACGCGTCATGCCGTTGCCGCGTGATGGGCTGATGGCCTTCAGCCGCTCTCTTAAGGTCATGAAATAACAATAGTAAAAAAGATCCTCTGAAGGACGGTATCTTTTTGCGCTGATTGCTGCCCGAGCAGTTTTGAGGAAAAAGACCTTTTCGGAGGCGGTCAGCTCTTGCAGGAACTTTTCCTTGTGCTCCTGCCTGATCATCCCTGCCTGCGCTGAGCGAGATAGTCGATTACGGTCACGATGGCGCGCGCCCGCGTATTGATCACACTCAGAGCACTGTCGAGCCTCTCCATAGGGCCTACGCGACCGGTCTCAGCAAATTCCTCCTCGGCCTCCTCAATTGTCCCTGTGACATCCAGCCCCTCCGGCGAACTGAGCAGTTCATCCTTCCAGGTGTCCTTTGCCAGCAGAAGCGCTCCAAGGAGCAATTTTCTGATCTGTGTCGCTTTATGTTCGAGAATCATGAAACGGCCATCTTCACCTGTCTCGCTGAATCGATCTGCCATACGCTGCCCCCTTGATATCAGTGTCCTGACTTCATGGTAACAGATGCAAGGTTACTCTTGAAGATAAAACGTCCGACAGCTATTGTACGCAGCCCCCATTTTGGAGGGCGTGAGCGCGTCGAAAACCGGACATGCGCTCGCCTCCTGATCCCATCGACGTATCAATACGTTAAGGAAGCCGAAACTATAGTAAGAGTACGTCTGGCATAAGACATGCCCGGGAAGAGAGCCGGCGAGAAGTACAGCCACTCACAGACGAAGCAAAGGAGCATCTCGGGCGTGCGAGTTCGGATGATAACATTGCATGGCCTGTCGCGGTCCGGAGCGTAATACACACCAGGGAAGAAATATGATGTCTCCCCAAAAGCCGGGACAGAACAATAGTTGACTCGACCTCTTTATGAGTTCATGACGCAGCACATTGCCGGGAGTACCAGCCAGGGCGGTGCTGTCAGATACGCATACCAAATGCAGACGTTTCTGGACAGACTGCCCCTCTATCAACGCTCCCCTCCTCATGACATTGCGGAGCGGAAGGTTGCGCCGTATGTGACCCGGGCGACCGACTGCACCGCAATCCTCGTGCACTGCACGTAATGTTCTTTTTTCTGTCGCTTTTCCCTTGCTTCTAACGCCCGGTGAGGGACGGCTTGCCGCCGTCCCTCACCGGACTACACAATTACGCAGACCTATATCCCAAGAATCATCAAGGTGCTAACGCACTAGCCTAGTCACGCACTGGCCATACGACCCCTGGGAATGTTGTCTTGCTGTCTCCTCCGAGTAGCACTGCTTCAGGGTCGCGAAAATCTTGCAAAGTAGCTCCGTCGCCGAATGTGACGTACCATGCGTGCTCCGGTGCGCTTTGAACTGTAGTGGACGACCAAACCTGTGAGCCCCCAGAAATGAAGGGGGTTGAGTCGTCGAGGGAGGGATTGAAGCGACTAAAATCGACTAGGCTTTGCAATTCTTTCACGCTAGGTAATCGCCAATCGCCCAGGTTGCTACCATCGGTGAGGCTGCAGCTTCCGTGCGCCAGATTTTTTACCGTATCTAAGGCCGTTTGCCAAGGCATCCTCGGAAGGCATGAGACGTCTTTAAGCCAGACCAAGCCGGTGAGGTTATCCGTGACTGTACCGTTTCCGTTGTCGGTAAACCTCGGGGTCGGCCATGAGACACCTGCCTGTACTTCTCCGTCCTGTCCTGTCCCTGCACAATCAATTGGATTGCCGTCCTCATCCCAACACTCAGTCTGCCCGGTCTTCGATATCAGGGTGTGAGTTTGCAAGAAGAAAATCTGTTCTTCAAGGTCAGCAATCTGAATATCCTTTGCGGTGATTTGTGCCATGAGATCAGCAATTAGAGCATCCTTGGCAGCAATCTGAGCGTCTTTCGCGGCGACTTGTGCCAGCAGATCAGTGATCTGAGCGTCCCTGGCGGCAATCTGAGCGTCTTTCGCAGCGATTTGTGCCATCAGATCAGCAATCTGAGCGTCCCTGATGGACAGTTGCGCCTCCAAGTCTGCTATTTGCTGCTCGAGGGACGCTATCTGCGCAAGCAGCCCCGGCACCCCTGGATTGCCCGGTATCATGGGGGGGGCGGCTAAGGCATAGGGCAACTGGACGCCTACGCTCGCAACCAGTACGCATAAAGCGCACATAACTAACACTTTCACCCTCGCCGTATGACTTTTTCCCGTTGTGTAAATATCCCTTAACATTGCACAGCCCTCCTCTTTTGATCCACTTAATTTCTACCTAAAGAGCGTACCTGCCAACGGATCATTTCCTTCGGCATAGTAATAAACATACGCCTTCTTAGACTGAGCATTCAGACCATAAGTCTTTCTGAAACGACAACTACACGATGCCCTTTGCTTCAAGCTCAGACAAAAGAGGAGGCTTACGGAGGGGAGAGGGCGAACCCCCAGTATGCAGGCCGGTGGCTCCCGCACCGGGGTTGAATAATGTGCCGTGTCGCTTCCATGAGCTGCTCCTCCGGGGGTGTCGTTTCGCCCCCCGCGCCGGGGAGAGGTGACCCTAATCTCTACCCCCTCTCCCCCGCATCTGGAACACGTTCGCTGTTACCGCAAAAGCCCCGGGTTCTCGCATGAGAAGAATGATAGAACCGCGAGCATAATGAGCCCCCTTAATCATCTCAAGGCACCGTCACTCGAGCAGGGATGACCGTGCCGTCGGGAATCATAGCGCCGTCGCTCACGGTGACATTCTGCCCGATCACCACGCCGCTGCCGATGGTCACGTTATTGCCGATCACTGTTTCTCTGCCGATATTCGTCCCGCTGCCGATGGTGACATTCGACCCGATTGTCACATCCCTTTGTATGGTCACGCCGGCGCCTATGTCAACGTCATCGCCGATGACGACGCCCTGGTTGATGACGGTCCCATCGCCCACCACCAGGTTGTCCCCGGCGCTGACGTTCTGGTTCAGGGTCACGTCGGCGCCGATCTGGGCGTTATCCCCGATCATCACATTCTTGTTCAGGACCGTCCCGCTGCCGATCACGGGGTTAACACCGATCGTTACGCCCGGGCCGATGATGACATCGAGGGGCACGCAGGCATCCCCGAAGCCGTCATTGTTGGCGTCGGTCTGGTCGGGGTTGTAGACCGTGGGACAGTTATCCACTGCATCCAGGACCCCGTCGCCGTCGCTGTCGGCATCAGGCAGTGCAAGAAAGATCTCCCAGTCCATGCCGTCATACCCCCACCAGACCATCTGTCCGCCGGCATTGATCTGGGGAAACCAATCAGTATAACTGTTGGTGGTCAGCTGGATGGTGCTGGTGCCGTCATACAGGAAGATCTCGCCGTCCCCGCTGTCAAAGGCATACCAGACCACCTGGCCGCTGTCGTTGATCTGGGGCACCTGGTCATCATAACTGTTGTTGGTCAGCTGGAGGGTGCTGGTGCCGTCGTAGAGGAAGATCTCCCTGTCCGTGCCGTCCTCACCATACCAAACCACTTGGCCGCTGCTGTTGATCTGGGGTGCCCAATCATCAACACTGTTGTTCGTGAGCTGGATGGTGCTGGTGCCATCGTACAGGAAGATCTCCATGTCCGTGCCGTCAGAGCCCTCCCAAACTACCTGGCCGCTGCTGTTGATCTGGGGTAACTGGTCATCATAACTGTTATTTGTCAGTTGGATGGTGCTGGTGCCGTTATACAGGAAGATCTCCACGTCCGCGCCGTCAGAGCCCATCCAGACCACCTGGCCGCTGCCATTGATCTCCGGATACCAATCATCATAACCGTTATTGGTCAACTGGATAGTGCTGGTGCCGTTATACAGGAAGATCTCCATGTCCGTGCCGTCAAAGCCCTCCCAAACTACCTGGCCGCTGGCGTTGATCTGGGGATCATAATCAGCACGACTGTTGGTGGTCAGCTGGATGGTGCTGGTGCCGTTATACAGGAAGATCTCCCAGTCCGTGCCGTCAAAGCCCTCCCAGACCACGAGGCCGCTAGCGTTGATCTGCGGATCCCGATCATAATAGCTGTTGTTGGTCAGCTGGACGGTGCCCATCCCATCGTAGAGAAAGATCTCCATGTCCGTGCCATCAGAGCCATACCAGACCACCTGGCCGCTGCCATTGACCTCGGGCCAAGAATCGTCATGACTGTTGTCGGTCAGCTGCAAGATCGTGTAGGTCTGTGCGTAGGCGGCTACCGTCAGAAGCATTGCCGCTAGCAATGCCAAGATAAGAATATTCCCCTTTTTCATCTCATCCTCCTTTATTTTCTGTGAGCTCTCACTCCCATAAGGACATCATGTCCGGTGCTTCAAGCTCAGACAGCAGAGGAGGATTACGGAGGGGAGAGGGCAAACCCCCAGTATGCAGGCCGGTGGCTCTCGCACCGGGGTTGAATAATGTGCCGCGTCGCTTCCATGAGCTGCACTCCCGCGGGCTCCAACAGAAAGGCCGAGCCCGCCAAAGGATAGTTTCCTTCGGCAGCCCGGCCATCTTAATGCTTAAGACCCGCCGCTTTCCGCCCCACCCTCACAGGTGGTTTGGCTTTGTCGGGAATCTCACTTCTTAGTCAATCTATATCAAATAATGGCGCGGTTGTCAATAAGATGTATACGTTCCGATGTATACGTTCCACAAGAGGAGAATAACTTCGCATATCCTGGACAGTTAACAGAGGCCAGGCCAATTAAAGTGAAATCAGGGGTCGCACGTGGAGTCGTGACGGTATTTTGTCAAGGATCAGCAGGTACGATTACTACTTCAGAGTTTGAGGCTGGAGTTATTTAAGATCTGAAATAAGCATTGGAGAAGATAACTCTTTCAGATGTGCCCTATTCGCATGACAGGGCTTGGGAGATGGTGAGGGATCTTCATGTGTGGGGGCAGCACTCATGAAACCTTCTATTACTATATTATTTATAGAAGAAGGAAAGGTGTCGCCTGGCACAGGGCAGCAGATTCTGTTCGCAGATTTTGACCACAGGCTCCGAAACAGAAAGAGAGCAGGCCAGGTTATCGGGACCTCATACAGAGACGTACTGTTAGCCACCCCACCCCATGCTGATGATTATAGCATCGGCTGGGCAGACCTCTTTGCACGTGCCGCAGTTGATGCAATAAGATGACCGGTGAGGCAGGCTTTTGCCATCTGACATCTCAAAACAGTTGACGGGACAGGCGTTTATACAATCCCCGCACCCTGTACATTTTTCCCAATCCACTATGGCTATATACACCCGTTCACCTCATCAACGAATATTTTCACATACTGATATTACTGCTGTGAGGCACGGGGTGTTATGACATACATCATATTACCGCACTATAAACTGAACTTTATGATGAGTGCTTATGCAAGTGTTGTTCCGAACCGTTAACGATTACCGGTCTGAACACTGCTTCTATTCAATAGTAACTCTTACATGGTTATCACGCTACTGAGGAGTATATCGAAAATAATCGATTGCGTTTGGTTATTCGCAGGACGCTGATTGAAATATCGAGGTTATGAATCGGGGTAACACCGACGCCTTAATGGTGAAAGGATTCCCATTGTTCTCAGCAAAAAAAGGCACCTGAGGATCATGTCCTGCAGGTGCCCAGGGGAGGTATCTGAAGGGATCAGTTGTGCGCTTTCACCTCTGCGGTCTCCTCAACCTTGGCCTTGGAAATTCCGCCGATCACGTCAACAACATATCCCATTGCGGTCCCGAACACCGAACCCAGCACTATGCTGACGGCTCCCGTACAGAATACCCCGAGCACTATCCCCACCACCGTCACC
>DKBH01000009.1 GCA_002451165.1 Nitrospiraceae bacterium UBA6905 | reverse complement strand
GTCTACTTGACAGGGAAGCTTACGACATGAGACCCACCTTTTCACGAAATCGTTCATATGGTGTATGGCCCTGCAGGGTCGAATGCGGTCTGCTGTAGTTATAGAAATCTTCCCATTCCTTTATTTTCTCAACGAACAATTCTGAGTTGTCTATGATAACACCGTCAAGCATTCGATAGAATTCCGCGTCATCTATGCGGTGGGATCGTTCAACTTTCCCACTCAACTGCGGCCTTCTGGGCTTTATATACACATGCCTGATTCCTCTGTCTAGAACATGCCAATGGAACTGTGAGCCGAACCCGCTGCCGCGGTCCGTTTGAATGACCTCGGCCTGAAACGGCAACTTTGAGAGCGTATAGTCAACGAATCTGATGGCATTTGCCTGATTATTGCTGTCATATATTTTCAGCACCCTCAGTCGTCTGCAATCATAAATTGCTGTGTACTGATAGAAGCGCTAGCGTGATCCATCTGTACGTTCCAGAAACTTGACGTCAATCTGGATTCGATGCCCAGGGTTAGGATTTTCATAATGCCGTATTATCCATTTGTCCCGTTTATATCCCTGATTGTTTGGAAGTCTATTCATTTTCAGTCGCTTGAGAATACGAAAAACACTGCTGCTGGCGATAGCTATGTCGTGGTACCGCTTCAGATATGCCTGAATCTTCCAAGGGCCAAAGTGATAGGTCTCCCTGAGATAGATGATCTTGGCTACTATGTCACCCCTGGTGGTCCGGGGACTGTTCAGAGGACTCATGGAAAGGTCCCTCAGGCCACTCTCCCATATCAAGGTATCGCCTATACCAGCGGTAAAATGCGGCTCTACTTATGCCATAATAACGAGCCGTTTTTGCTGCATTTTTCGAGACTTCTTCATAGTGCTGTATGATGCCAGGTCGCCATCTTTGCCTGCGTATTATCTCTTTCTCTGACATGTCATTCTCCTTTTATCCGTTAAAACTACTGAAAAGAGGCCTGCATGTAACCCATGTCTGTCAGTTCTATAAGCGGCACCGTCCACGCGCTCTCGCTTCACCAAATCTTCTTGTTTTTCCAAATTTCCTTCTCTTTACTGGGAGGAGGCAATGAAGGCGATTGAATATCCTACCCTTGAAATCACACTTACTAGGTTAAATTTTGAGAATGCGATTTCAGATAGGAGCTATTAAGTGCAATCGAAATATCTAAGGCTGACGAACGTAGCATGCACGTGCTGAAGATCTTACTTCACACCTTCCTCAGATTTTTGAATCAGCTTCTGCTTCACTTTCTTTGCTGACGAGGCGGTATCCATGATCGAATAGATAATGATTGATAAAATGAGTGCCAGGAGAAAAAGCGACAGGATGAACTTAGGTCGGCGAAGGATCAAGAGAAGAAAGGCGACTGCTACTATCAGGGCAGTTAACGGATGATTTCGTCCGAAGGAGATAATGTTCTCTAAGAATTCTTCCAGATTCAAAGCGATCCTTCCTTCCAGAATCGTATTTGCACTCCACATAATTATATCAGGTTTTAGATAAGACAACTATTAGGAAGCAATGAAATTTTCAATCGACGACAATAGTATCTCATACTATTTGTGCCAGCAGCATGGCAATTGACCTTAGTTCTGTTCAGTACAGGTGGAATTGTGAAATAGATTCATTTCATGAAGGATATATATATATCGATGTACTCCGCGCGACGCAACAGGCTCTTTCGTGCACTGTCCTATGACCTGCTTCCAGCAAGGAATAAGCAGCGGACATAAGGAAGAACTAAGATAATAAACACCGCGCAATTATAGCTCCTCACTCTGGGCTTTGTCTTCCGCTTAGCGTTTTATTTTGCTCAGTTTTTTCAGTAATATGAGCGAGTTCTGATATTCGGAGCCTTCCTCCGATTTCACCTGGCGGAAGAACCTGCACGATGTACAGTCACGGTATTTGAGCGCAAATGTGCCCTGAACTTCATTCTCACAAAAAGTGCCGGCTATAACCCAGCAGGCCCTGCCGGCATTTTTCCCACCGTGAACTGCATCAAGTCTTTTATCGACTGCCGCAGGGCAGACCCCGAGGTCCTCTGCGTGTTTCCCCCCGGGCTCTCTGCCGCACTGCATGATCTCCCAGCAGTTTTTTTTCAATGAACCCTCCGGACCTCCTGTTCAGCCCAAAGGCTGTATGTACTTCACCGGCAATCGTTCATGGTGATGTCCGTCCCCATCGCCCAGCACAAACAGGCAGGCGCTGCACGTTAAAGCACCAGTTTTGCGGCTATGGTGCCGACATGTCTGCCTTGGTACCGGGCCCCGGCAAGCTCATTTTCGGTCGGTGAGCGTTCACCACCGGTGCCGGCGATGGTCGATGCGCCGTACGGCGAACCGCCGGTGATCTCATCCATCTTCAGCAGCCCCTGAAAGGCATAGGGCAGACCGACGACGATCATGCCCTGGGCAAAGAGCGGAACATGGAAGGTGAGGATCGTCGCTTCCTGACCGCCATGCTGCGTAGCAGTGCTGGTGAAGACGCTGCCGACCTTGCCGACAAGCTTTCCGGCCATCCAGAGTTTTCCTGTTGCATCGATAAACTGCTTCATCTGTCCGCACATGTTGCCGAAACGGGTCGGCGTGCCGAATATGATCGCATCTGCCTCCGGAAGTTCATCGACGGTACAGACAGGTATATGGGCAAAGGCCTTCTGCGGCTCTATGGCCCCCATTTTCGTCAGTACCTCTTCACTCAAGGTCTCCGGAACCCTTCTCAGAACAACCTCTGCGCCCTGCACCTCCCGTGCGCCCTGAGCAACCGCCTCAGCCATGCGATAGATATGTCCGTACATTGAATAGAAAACAATCAGGACCTTCATATGCAGCCTCCTTAGGGATTTGTCTTTAATCGGTGAGTTTGTAGCCGAGCTTCTCGATGTTGTTCTTGGTGATTCTGACGACCATATCCTCCGGAATCTTTGCGTCATCGAACGAGATAGCGACCATGCCGTTTTCTACGTCGATGGATTCTACGCCGTCCATATGGCCGATAAATCTTCTCAGCGCAAGAGAACATTCGGCACAAAAGTTTTTCTCCACGCCGAAAGAAACTTTCTTCATGGTCTTTTACCTCCCCTGTAAGTCTCCGCGGTCAGGTGTTACCGCGCAGTATCATAATAAATTCATTATATCACCAAAAAAGCCCTTAGCTGAATTATCTTTCTTCCACAATGTCCGGAATATATCTGATATGATGTAACAAAAGATTCCGATCGGAATGGATCTTATTGCACGATGCCCGAACTGACGGGCATCGCAGGGAATCATGTTGGAGAACATGCCATGAGGAACAGGTTCCTTGGAAGGGCTAAAGGTGGAATGCCGGGAAATCAATAAGATGCAGATGAAGGTAGTCATCTTGCGGCAGCAAAACTAATGTTATACCTATTCGCTCCGATTCGGATACTCTGCTCGATAGTGCGTTCTTTGCCTTTTTGATGATCTCGGGTATCTCCTAAAAAAGTGTGGTCATACTGGCCATAGGAGGTTTGCATGAAGAAACAGGCCCGCAAGGCTGAAGAAATAAGGCTGACCGAAAATACACAGCGTAAAGTCTTCTGGAAACAGTGGGGTCCGTATCTGAGCGAACGGCAGTGGGGGACCGTGCGTGAAGATTACAGCGCAGACGGTGATGCATGGCAGTATTTCCCCTTTGAACATGCCCGTTCGCGTGCCTATCGGTGGGGAGAGGATGGGCTCGGCGGCATTTCCGATATTCAGCAGAACCTCTGTTTTTCTCTCGCTCTCTGGAACGGCAGAGACCCTATCCTGA
The DNA here is from genome assembly GCA_002451165.1 of Nitrospiraceae bacterium UBA6905. Classification (GTDB taxonomy): domain Bacteria; phylum Nitrospirota; class Thermodesulfovibrionia; order Thermodesulfovibrionales; family UBA6898; genus UBA6898. The sequence goes on along the minus strand of DKBH01000009.1, from coordinate 4,518 downwards.
AGGAACGGCTCTACGGCCTGAACAGCCGAGAGGGCAACCATGGCGAAGATGTGAAAGAACTCTACTACTACCTTGACAACACGCCGACCCATTCCTACATGAAGTTCCTGTACAAGTATCCCCAAGAGGAGTTTCCATACCAGATGCTCCGGGATGCGAACCGTGCGCGCAGCCGGCTCGAGCCCGAATATGAGCTGCTTGATACGGGAGTATTCGAGCATAATCGCTATTTCGATCTTGTTGTCGAATATGCCAAGGCTGCGCCGGACGATATCCTTATCCGGATAACGATATTTAACCGGGCAACCGAGCGGGCGAATATCACGGTGCTTCCGACGCTCTGGTTCCGGAACACCTGGGCGTTCGGCAGGATATCTATACGGCCTCTTATCGTGCTGCGCTCCTCGGACAGCCGCAGGACCATCGTTGAGGCTACGCATGAACAGTTAGGGCGATACTATTTCGCTGCAGAACATACTGCCGATTGGCTTTTTACGGAGAATGAGACGAACCTCGAGCGGCTTTTCCAGGTTCCCAATCCGTCGCCCTTCGTAAAGGATGCGTTTCACGATGCCGTCATCAACGGTGAGGATGCCCTCTTCAGAGAGCGACAGCAGGGCACCAAATATGCCCCGCTCTACCGAGTCGTTCTGCCGGGCGGGGACTCCGAAACCATCAGACTGCGGCTCGCAGCAAAGCTGCCGAATAAAGGAATATTCGGCAGGCCTTTTGACATGATAGTTGAGCAGCGGATTGCCGAGGCGGATGAGTTTTATGAGGAGTTCATTCCCGAGGAACCGGTCAGCGATGTAGTCCAGGTGCAGCGCCAGGCCTATGCCGGGCTGCTCTGGAACAAACAGTACTACAATTACGAGATCGAGACGTGGCTTCATGGTGACCCTGGCCAACCCATGCCGCCTGCGGCGCGAAAACAGGGGAGGAACCATACCTGGCCGTATCTCTTTAACCGGGATGTCATCTCCATGCCGGATACCTGGGAGTATCCCTGGTACGCGTCCTGGGACCTGGCGTTTCACTGTGTTCCGCTCTCGCGCATCGACACGGACTTCGCCAAGAAGCAGCTGATCCTTTTTCTGCGCGAATGGTACATGCATCCGAACGGTCAACTCCCTGCATATGAATGGAACCTCTGCGATGTGAACCCTCCGGTACATGCCTGGGCGGCCCTGAAGGTCTATCATCTCGAAAAACGGATGAAAGGAAAGGGGGACATCCTGTTCCTGAAACGGATATTCCACAAGCTGCTCCTGAACTTCACGTGGTGGGTGAACCGCAAGGACTCAGAGGGACACAACATATTTCAGGGCGGCTTCCTGGGGCTCGACAACATCGGCGTATTCGACCGGAGCAGAGAGGTACCAACGGGCGGACATATCGAACAGGCAGACGGTACCAGCTGGATGGCGATGTACTCCCTGAACCTCATGGACATGGCCCTGGAGATCGCAACGGCAGATCCTTCGTACGAGGACGTGGCATCCAAATTCTTTGAGCACTTCGTCCACATTGCAGAATCGCTCAACGAACTGACGGAACACGGTCTCTGGCACGAGGAGGACGGCTTCTATTACGATGCCCTGCACCTTCCCGACGGCGGCATTCTGCCTTTGCGGGTAAGGTCCCTGGTCGGCCTCACCGCGCTGCTTGCCGTCTCGGTCATCAGCAAGGACCTGTTCCAGCGGCTGAAGGGATTCCGGAAGCGGTTCGTCTGGTTCCGAAACAACCGGCAGGACCTCAGGAAATTCTTGGCTGTTGAAGAACTGCAGGAAGGCAGAGATATCCTGCTGTCGCTTACGCCGAGACATCGCCTCGTGCGGATTCTGCAGAAGATGCTCGACGAGAGCGAGTTCCTCTCTGCCTGCGGGATCCGGTCAGTCTCCCGCTACCATCGGGACAACCCGTTTGTGGTGAAGGTGAATGGCGATGAATACCGCGTGGAGTACGAACCTGCAGAGTCGCAGACAGGTCTTTTTGGCGGCAACTCCAACTGGCGAGGTCCTATCTGGATACCGATCAACTATCTATTCATCGAATCGTTCAAGAAGTACTACACTTATTACGGGGAGTCGCTCAAGGTCGAATATCCCTCGGGCTCAGGGAACCTCATCAGCCTCTGGGAGGTTGCAAAGCAGCTTTCGCAGCGTGTCTCCGGTATCTTCAGCAGGGATGAAACGGGGCGGCGTCCTGTGCACGGCGATGAGGAACGCTATCGCTCAGACCTGCACTTCAGGGACCTTGTTCTGTTTTATGAATATTTTCATGGCGATACGGGAAAAGGTCTTGGAGCAAGCCACCAGACCGGCTGGACAGGTCTCATTGCGGAGATGATCGAATGGTGCTGGTGTGCTGATTGATCATCCGGTGTCTGCTCCTTGCGCAGTAGCGGCAGCATCTCTTTTCAGATCATATCGCCTTTCTCAGCCCTAGCGCAATCGGCAAACGCTCTTTTTCCGGTGGATTGTAGAAGAGCGTGCGCGACAATGGAGGAACAGTGGCACGTGCGCAATACTAAAACAAGGAGGTGCAATGATGATGAGAGAGAAGCTCTGGGCAGCGTTTGCTGTCATCATTTCTCTGGTGCTGGTCGCATCAGGCCTGTCTGATGCCGGATCTGAAGAGCACAGCCATCATTCCCATGATATGCATGAGCGTCATGCTGCTGCGCCGTCCGGTCCAGAGCCGGTCGTGGATATGAAGACGCTTCCGGCAGAGATCATGGCGGGAGTTCCTGCTACTATAACGTTCTCCATCAGGGATGAAGAGGGCAGACCGGTCAGAGACCTTGCTATAACCCATGACAGGATCCTCCATGTGGTGATCATATCAGAGGATCTGTCGGTCTTCGGCCATATCCATGCCGAGGATTTGGGACCCATTACGCAGGAGATGAAGGAATCTGAGCGGTTCCCAGTACTCTTTACCTTTCCCAGGGCAGGGAAGTATACCATTGCCGTTGATTTCGCTTTGGGGGGCAGGGGGTATTCCGAACTCCTCGACCTTGAGGTGGGGGGAGCTCCTCCGATGGGGAACGTACAGAGAGACCTTTCACGGGAGAAGAACTCCGCCGGTTATGACGTAAAACTGACAACATCTCCGGAACAGCCTGTTGCAGGGAAGGAAACCATACTCCGGTATATGATCATGAAGAACGGCAGCCCTGTTACTGATATTGATCCTTATCTTTCGGCTGCCATGCATCTCGCCGTCATCAACGAAGGTATGCAACACTACTTTGTCCATGCCCATGGAGACCGCCCCGATGCCATGCTGCACAGGGGTCACGAAGGGCATATGGCGACGCACATGGGGCACAGCGTTCCGGCCGGGACAAAGTTCGGTCCCGAGATAGAGGCGAGTGTGGTATTCCCGGTCAAGGGGACTTACAAAGTTTTCTCCGAGATACAACATGAGGGCAAGGTCCGGCTGATCGAGTTCATGGTCGAAGTCCGCTGATCTCGCACAAATTGTTCATGACCGTATTTCGGGAGACTGTGGCGATGTTTCAAGTGCTGAAGGTTTTTATTGCCGCGGCTTCTTGCGGATATGCTCTTTGCCGCATTGCGCTTCGGCATGACTTTTTCAGGATGATGCGGGGTGATAGGGATAGGGGAAGCAGACCGGACCAAACATCGCAAATATGCTGCGGCGTTCGGTCATCCCCTTATTCTGAATAGGCGAAAGAGCTGCCAGGGCGCAGCGACAAAAATACTATCACTTCCCCTGCTGCCGTCTTCGGGTGACTGTTTCTCCGCCGATGCCCCAGTTGTCGGTCTCAATTTCTTCGATCACCACGATCGTTGTCTGAGGATTTTTCCCCAGGACATCCCGGAGCAGCTTGGTTGCGCCTCTGATAAGCTCGGCTTTCTTCTCTGCGGACGCTCCCTCTTTGGTGATCTTAATATTCACATATGGCATGCAGACGCCTCCTTATGCAAGGTAATTCATGACGAACAGTCGGGCTGCATATATCCCCACGGCAGTGAAGACAACACTTGCAGTATAGGCTGTCATGATCCCGATACATGATCCCAACCACCAGCCGAAGGCACTGCCGATCGTTGCCCCGATAAAGAGAAGAAGTTTATTCACGGTGCAACATACGTTCTGCCGCGTTCATCTCGTTCCGAGGGCCTGCAGGACTTCCTTCACATGCTTAAGATGAAATTCCAGATGCCAGCCGCAGATGGCGCCGATGAATTTACCGAGCGTCAGGTATTCCCCTAAAGGCGTTTCCCGGAAGAGGGGGATATGAACTGTTCTGGCTAACTGATCTTCTGATGCGTGATCCAGAAAAACAGCTATCCTTTCGTACTCCTCTGCGAACTCACTGAAGAGTTCCTGCATCGTCAGCTTTGCCCGCCTCTCCGTGAAGAAGGGATCCTCGGCTACGATGTCGATGCGAGGGGTATCCTCTTCCAGTACACGCCTGATTGCCGGCATAAACCCGATGCCATCCGGTCCGGAGATATGGGAGATGATCTGTTTGGGAGACCACCT
>DKBH01000023.1 GCA_002451165.1 Nitrospiraceae bacterium UBA6905 | reverse complement strand
ACCAACCGCACTGCCCGTTCCCGAGTCTCCGGGGAATACTTCGTTGTCTTGTCCATGACTCTATCCTCTCAAATTGTAGAGCCTCCAGTAAACCCGGGGTGATTCATGGTGTTGCTGTATCGGAGGTGGTGAGCGGGCCACATCCTTGGGTCACCATCATGTGCAAATTCTCTGATATTGCAGCTGAACCGAACGATCGGGCTTATTTTGTGGGGATGTATAGCGACACAAAACCCGGTCTCAATCATTATTGGAAGGAATTGTCCTTTGGCAATGCCAATATTAACGGCAGCACTGTAGGAACAAGCTGGTATACTTTGCCAGAAACTGAGTTACATTACAATCCTACGGATACAGAAAAAGGAACAAATCGAACTGTGTTGGCTCAAGATTGTATTGCCGCAGCAGATGCCGACGTTGATTTTTCACTGTACGATGGAATAAATATGATGTTCAACTCCGATTTTGATAACGGCTGGGCCTGGAGAGGCGGCTGGGATGACATATTAGATGGTGTTACTAAGCACTGGAGCATAACCTGGGAGCCGCCATGGGGTGTTGCGGACATTTCAGTACTTGCCCATGAAATGGGGCATGGTTTTGTCTTGCCGCATTCCACTGCCAATATGCGTGATACGCCTAATACCAGCCCCGTTTATGACAATGCCTGGGACGTTATGAGTCAGGATCGGTATAACTGTGCTGCCGCCACTGACCCCACTTACGGCTGCATGGCACAGCACACCATTTCTCATCATAAAGACTTGATGGGTTGGATCCCCGGCACACGAAAAACCACCGTAGCAGTCGGTGCCAGCACTACTATCACACTGGAAGATCTGGCCGCTCCGGCATCATCAAACTATCAAATGGTAAAGATCCCGATAGGGGGGGGAGCCACCCATTTCTATACCGCAGAGGCCCGGAAGTTTACCGGTTATGACGTCAAGCTATCGGGCGAAGCGGTAATTATTCACGATGTTGATACGGCGGAAAATCAGCAGGCACTTCTCATGCCTGCAGGTAAGAATGCAACAGATCCAGCTGTTAGGTTTACCGCGGGAGAGACATTTATCGACACTACAAATCATATTGCCGTAAGAGTTAACTCTGCAACTGCTACGGGATTTCAAGTGACCATATCAAATGGAAACCTCCCTCCCAAAGCAGATGCCGGAGGGCCTTATATCGAAGAATGCACTGGCCTCACAACCATGGTGGCGTTGGATGGCAGAGGATCCAGCGATCCTGAGGGATCAGCCTTGACGTACTCGTGGAGTACATCCTGTGACGGAACCTTCAATGACGCTACGATCGCCCAGCCTACCCTGACGCTCAGCACCTCGACCACCTGCACAGTCAGTTGCACCGTATCGCTGAAAGTAACAGACGATCAGGGTCTTACCAGCGATAGTGATTCAGCAATCGTCACCGTCCACGACACAATCCCGCCGACCATCGTGTGCCCAGCTACTAGTATCATCCAGTGCGATGTATCATCTGCGCCATCAATTACGGGAATAGCAACTGCTGCAGATAGCTGCGTACCCACACCGACCGTAACCTGGTCAGATGTCACCACACCAGGTGCATGCCCGCAGGCATCGACGATCTTCCGTTCCTGGAAGGCGACTGATAATTGCGCCAATGCTGCATCCTGCCAGCAGACTATCAATGTAGTGGATACCATGCCTCCGGCACTTATCGGTGTGCCAAGCGATGAAACCGTGCAGTGTGACGCTGTTCCGGAGCCGGCTGTTGTGACCGCAGCTGACAATTGTGATATGCTTGTTTCTCCGAGTTTTATCGAAACACGTATAGCTGGAAGCTGCCCAAACAGCTACACATTGATAAGGACTTGGACCGGGGCCGACGATTGCGGAAATAAGAGCAGTAGCACCCAAGTCATTGACGTAGTTGACACCACAGCACCTGTTATCGAGAGTGTTGCCGCTTCGCCCAATGTTCTCTGGTCGCCGAACCATAAGATGGCGCATATTGCAGTGTCAGCTACTGCTACAGATAACTGCGACTCAATTCCAGTCTGCTCCATTACGGCGGTGACCAGCAGCGAGCCAGTAAATGGTCTCGGCGACGGTGATACGTCTCCCGACTGGATGATCACAGGCGACCTCACCGTGGATCTCAGGGCAGAACGCTCTGGGACCGGCGACGGAAGGTTTTACACGCTGACCATCACTTGCACCGACGCATGTGGGAACAGTTCAGTTGGAAATACGACCGTGGTTGTGCCCAATAACCAATAGAAGTAATAAACAGTAGTAGGAAGCAGCATGTTCAAGTAAAGGCAGGGTTGAAATAGACCCTGCCTTTTTCTTTTTGAATTCTCTGCCGTTGTTTTTTTATAAAACGAACTATATCAGATTGTCAGCAAGATCCTGTTATCTGAAAACATGTTCCCGGGAAAGTCTCAACCGTCTTAATCAACACTACCTGCCGATAAGCGGGTGAAAATTGCATGGTTCGCTGCTTGAATTAAGGGCTGGCTTGAGGGGCAATTGTAAAAATGAACCTATGTCGCCCTCTCCCTATTTACCGGCAAGTCGTCAATATGCTATTTCTTCACGTAGTCGCTCAGACCGTATTTCCTGAGCTTGAGATAAAGGGTCTTCCGGTCTATGCCGAGCACCTGGCTCGCTTTTGACTGATTGCCGCTAAACTCCCTGAGCACTCTCAGGATATGATCGCGCTCCATATTTTCCAGCGAACCGCCAGACCCCTCCGCAACAGCTTTGGAAGCAGGTATTGAGAGGTCGTCCGGCTCAATCCGATCAGAATCGCAAAGGATGACCGCACGTTCGATCACGTTTTCCAGTTCACGAACATTCCCCGGCCAGGGATAGGCATTGAGCATGGCAAGCGCCTGCGGGGCAAAACCCGTGATGGTCTTTGAGAGCTTCCGGCCGTACTTTTCGAGAAAATATTCTGCGAGATCCGCAATATCTTCTGTCCTTTCCCGCAAGGGCGGGATGATGATATTGATGACATTCAGTCGGTAGTAGAGGTCTTCCCTGAACATCCCCGCGCGGATAAGATCGCGCAGGTCCTTGTTCGTCGCCGTGATCACGCGTACATCAACGTTGAGAATCTTGTTGCCGCCCACACGCCTGAACTCTCCCGTATCAAGGAAGCGCAGCAGCGTTGCCTGCAGTCCTACCGGCATCTCTGCAATCTCATCGAGGAAGAGCGTTCCCCGGTCAGCGACCTCGACAATGCCGTGCTTCGTTTCATAGGCATTGGTAAAGGCGCCCTTCTCATGGCCGAAGACCTCTGATTCAATAAGGTGCTCTGAGAAGGTCGCACAGTTCAGGGCGATAAAGGGAAGCGCACGCCGTTTGCTGTAATGCCAGATCGTGTTGGCGACCAGCTCCTTGCCCGTCCCGCTTTCTCCCTGTATAAACACCGGGGAATCGGTCGGCGCTATCTTCTTGATCAGCTGATGGATGTCCTTCATCTGCCGAGACCTGGATACGAACCTGAACGGCGATTCCTTGCGCACCAGTTCCTGCTCGAGAAGGCGACTCTTGATGCTCAACCTGCCATACTCATACGCCCGGTTGATGATAATGACCAACTCATCGAGCTTGTAGGGCTTCGTTAGGTAGTCGTAGGCACCATGCTTCATAGCCTCGACAGCGGTCTCCACTGTCGCCTTCCCCGTCAGAACAATGATGGCCGGAGCAGCAGGGTCCGTTCTCAGCTTCTTCATCACCGAGATCCCGTCCATGACCGGCATCATGATGTCAAGGAGCACAACATCATAGGCGGTCTGTTTTGCCAGTCCGAGGGCTGTTTTCCCGTCTGCGGCAACATCCACGGAAAAACCCTTTCGGGTGAGTTCCTTGTTCAGGAGCCTTCTGAACGGCTCCTCGTCATCAACGACCAGAACCTTAATCATGTGCTGTGCCTGTGGGAAGGCGTATGATGAAGCTGCTGCCCACTCCCACGCTGCTCATCACATCGATGCTGCCCTGATGCTCCTCGATTATCTTATAAGATATGGCAAGGCCGAGCCCGGTCCCTTCTCCGACGGGTTTTGAGGTGAAGAAGGGGTCAAATATCTTCCCGAGGATTTCCGGCTCTATACCAGCGCCGGTATCCGTTATCGTGACCTTGATGTTTCTCTTCTGCCCGACCCGGTCAGCGTCCCCGTCCATCTCTGTCGTGATCGTTATGCTCCCTCCCTCGGAGGTAAAATACATGGAATTTATTATGATGTTCATAAAGACCTGCCGGAGATTGCCGGGGTCAGCGAAGACCTTTAAGATGTTCCTGTCCAGCTTCAGACCGATGTTATGATTCAATCGCTTCGCCCGATGATTCACGAGGAGAATAACCTCTTTCACCAGCTCGTTCATATCTATCTCTCGGAAAGTCCCTCCTGTCGGCCGGGCAAAGTCAAGAAGGCTCCTCAGAATACCCTTACACCTGAATATCTCGTGATGAATAGTCTGGAGGTACTCGGGAAAGTCCTCGAACTCCGGGGACGCAAGAAGCGATTCATTGTGCGACCGGTCGAGGAGCGCTTCGGCATATCCCGCGATGATCCCGAGGGGGTTATTGATCTCATGGGCAATTCCTGCTACAAGCGTCCCGAGCGACGCGAGTTTGTCCGAGCGCATAAGCTGCTGCTCGAGCCGCTTCTGCGCCGTGACATCCTTAAGATAGTGCACGAGAGAGTAGAGTTTCCCTTCGTCGCTGATCAAAGGATAAGTCCAGAAATGGAAGATGCTGCCCCCCGGACTCTTCAGCTCTCTGAAACAGGGACGGAGCTCGGTCAACGACTCGGTGCAGATGCATTCCTCTTCGATCACTCCGATCATCAAGAACAGTTCTCTGCAGCTCTTACCTGCCGCCTCGATGGTGGTGAGTCCTGTCCTGTTAAGCAGAGCTCGGTTGGCACGTACTACGTGTTGTCTGCTGTCCTCAATCCATACCATATCGGTAATGGCGTCAAAGGTCTTCTCCCACTCCTTCTTTTCGCGAGAGATCTCCTCAAAGAGCAGCGCATTCTCCAGCGCAATGGATATATGCTTGGCAACGGGCAGAAGGATCTCCAGGTCCTTGTCCGAATAGTTCCCGGCCTTTCTGCTGTCAAAATTGAATACCCCGAGGATCTTGTCATGATAGAGCGGAATACTGACCGTAGAACGAATGCCTTCTCTCAGGAGCTTCCTGTCCAGACTGAATTCCGTCGTGTTCAGGTCATGGTTGATCCAGGGCTTGTTATGCCTGACGACCCATCCGGCGCTGGTGCCATCGATCGGGGCCCGCACGCCCTTTTTCATGATCGTCTGCATGTCCGT
>DKBH01000065.1 GCA_002451165.1 Nitrospiraceae bacterium UBA6905 | reverse complement strand
GTTCAGCGCAAAGCTGAAATACCCGATGTAGCGCGATATGATGGCATCATCGAGCATGCCACTGGCCCGCGAGGGATTCATGAAATAAGCGAGATCCCTGATGACAGGATTGTTCACAATATAGTCTGCCTCATCCCACTGGAAGGGACTCTGGAAGGTATTGGCATAGGCTAAATACCCGACAACTAAGATGATAAGGAGATGAATGCCTTGCCGAATAGCCAACTTGAAGGCTTCTTGGCTTGACTGCCTGTTCGCCTGCAAGTTTTTCAGCTTTACAGCCTGTTCGCTTTCCATCTTTACAGCTTGTGATGGGGATTGTTTTTTTCTTGATGCCTTGCCCATGCAGTAAAATAATACAACACAATCGATTAGTCAGCCAAATACGAAGAATGATGCAGTAAATCAGATATCCTCTTCATTGTTCGAATTCAGTGTAAAGATGACATGTGGCTACAAGAATGCCATATCATCAGAGGAATAGCCTCTCCCATATCCTTACGTCGACTCATTACCCTTCAGCATTAACAAGCCCACCTTGACTTTCGACCGCTACGCCTGGTAAAAAAATTATGCATTCCCCCCTCGAAGGAAAAGAACGGTTGCGATACTGAAAGTTATCTTTTTTGTGTGTTTTCTCTTTTATGCGATCTCTCCTGCCACCTATGCGCATTCTCACGAAGTGTCTCTAGATGCTTCTCCATCAGTAAAAACTACAGGCTTTATTACGTTAATGCTCCTAGATTATTTTTTTGACCCTCCAAAACAGGCATAGCAGCATGAGTCGCAGGAAGTGAGATTCCTGCTGCACAAGAAGAAGGTCTCAGCAGCATCGGGCCTTGATAAGAGCCTGTTGTTAAAAATAGTATCAGCGATTTTCCTTATGATTGTTCCCCCTGGGCCTTGTGCAGCGCAGCGAACATGCCCCTTCATTCGTGTGTGATCAGACCTGAAGCATTCTTCAGTATGGTTCAGTCGAGTCTTTCTCCTCCATCCTTCTCACTGTCTTTTCGGCACCCGCATATCTCTTCACGAACAAACACATGACACGTAGTCCCCGTTTGCACGGGCGCTTGCGCAGGATGCGAGATACATGAGAGGCGGAACCGGGAGCGAGAGAATTCCCTCGATGGAGGAATACGCTCAACTATCTCCCGAACTTCATCGTGCTGCCGTTCATGAGACCATACCTGATTCTCATCGAGGCGACGTGGAGCGTGTGAACCGGGGAAACGCGCTAAAGACCGAAAGCATATACAACTGCCCCCGGCCATCTATCACCTTCTTCCTAATATGCCTTAATCTCACCTCGTTGAAACTTCGGGTCTCGCAGATATGTACAGCTCTCCCTGCTCCCTAGAGCACAGGCCTTCCGAAAGTCTGCACCGGCACTGGCAAAGTCACCCTTATAGGCATAGACATTTCCGCGGTTTCTGTATGCCTCGGGATTATTCGGACTGAGTTCCACAAATCTCGAATAGGCAGCAAGTGCGTTATCGAGCTGGCCGAGCCTCACATAGGCAGTACCGAGCCCATGATAGGCATTGCTGTATGAAGGGTCAACTTTTACTGCCCTGATATAATTCTCCACAGCCAGATCCAGTCGGTTGATCTGGCTGTATGCCAGAGCTAGATTGACGTAGCCAATACTGTTTTTCGGGTCTATGGCAACTGCCTTTGACAGGGTTTGAATGGCCAACCCTGTCTTGCCAACGCGGGCATAAAGGGCTCCGAGGTTTAGATAAGCATCCATGTAAGAGGGGGACGATACAATAGCGGCAATATAGTCATTGATTGCCTTGTCATACTGCCCGGTCTCCGTAAAGACCAACGCCCTGTTATAGTAAGCCGTGCGATCATCGGGATCCAGATTAATTGCACCACTATAGTCCTCTATCGCCCTTTCAAATTGTTCTCTGCCGAAAAAAGCCAGTCCCCGATTGATTAACGGCCGTGCCTTTGCCGGGCTTTTCCGGGCAGTATCGCTCCAGAGGGTAAGGTCATCCTGCCATATGCTGTTCCGGGCAACAGTAGCTACCGTGAGAATTGACACGACGCTAATGCCGAGAGAAATCATTGCCGGCTTTGCCTTCGGCCATATCGCCGCTGCCCGGACCGCTACAATCCATGCCGCGGCTACCACCGCAATAAAAAATCCGACTGACGGGAGATAAACTCGGTGCTCGAACATTACATCCACAATAGGGATGAGGCTTGACTCTACAGAAAGGGCGATGAAAAACCAGAGGATGCCAAAACCGATCAGCCGCGCATAGCCGTTTAGCGAGGAGTCAAAGGCCGAAGCCACGGCAGCTTCTTTTAATTCCCCCCGCTCCGGAGCAGAGCCTCCTTCCATGGCTAAAGTCTCAGAACCCACTGCACCTTGTCGTGTTTTGATCAGCAGATACACCGCTCCCCCAAGCAGCGCCACAAGTAGCAGAAATGACAGGAGCACCGGCACATCGAACAGCTCATGATATACAGGGTAGTCATAATCGAGGTTCTGGTTTATCGGCAGGAAGAGGAGTCGCAGGTATGTTGTTATTACCCGCATCTGCGTCAGCAGATAATCCCAGCGCGCGATGCCGGTCTGCACCCTCGTGCTCTCGCTCACATCCGATAACAGTTCCCCGACAGGCTTGATCGATCCAACGATACTCAGGGGGATAATCGCCAGGGTCAGGGCAAAGGGAAGAAGAAACAGAAGCTTTTTTTTCAGCCTTGCCCCAAAAAAAACAAACTCATAGAGCATAATCAGTATTGGCAGCGTAAAGGATATCTCTTTTGTTTTCATGGCAAGGACCGCGGCAACAAAGGAAAGCAAGAGGCAGAAGATGGTTAAGGGTATATGCTTCTTCTTGTCCTGTTCCTGTATCTCTGCATGAACTATCCTCCCTGTTATATACAGCACCAACGACAGCAGACAGAACATGCTGGCAAGAGAGGCAAACCTTTGGGATACATACGTAACGGCCTGGGTCTGCATAGGGTGCGCGACAAACAGCAGGGCAACAGCAAGGGCGAATAACCGCGCATAGTCAGGAGCAAGGAGTGAACGCTGTTCAAGGCTGTCCGCTGAAGACTGCCAGCTGACTGCTGAGCGCCGAGATCTGAAGTACGGCGTCCTGAAGGTGAGGGTAACGAATGCATATACCAGGAGCGCATTGACCAGGTGGATCAGCAGGTTCACGGCGTGATATCCTGTCACGTCAATCCCGTGGAGCTTATAGTTCAGCGCGAAGATAAGATAGCCGACAAATCTCCTCGCATTATAGTATTCGTGTTTATTATCTGCTGAAATCAGGGTGCCGACCTTCCTGATGAGGGGATTGTTTTCAGTTTGATATCCATCATCAAAGGTGAAAGGCACCTTGAAGGTGTTTGCGTAAGAGACAAAACCGATTATCACGAGAAGCAGGAGGTGAAACGTCGTCTTCCTGATAACGTCATGCAATCTACCCCAGAGTTCTGCAAGATTCTTTCTTTCCACAGATTCTTCCGCTTTCTACACCAGTATCATGCGCTTTTCTATCAGGAAGCTTCCTTAACGAAACGGTGGCTTCTCTAGAACACTGCAGCTCTCCCTGCTTCCAAGGGAGCAAGCCTTCCGGAAGTCCGCACCGGCGCTGGCAAAGTCACCCTTATAGGCATAGACATTCCCACGGTTTCTGTATGCTTCAGGATCGTTCGGGCTGAGTTCCACAAACCGCGTATAGGCGGCGAGGGCGTCATCAAGGCTACGGAGATTGACATACGCCGTGCCGAGGCCGTGAAATGACTTGCTATCATAAGGGTTCAGCTCGATAGCCTTAAGATAATTCTCCGCAGCCTCGCGATACCGCCCAATACCGGCAAAGCAGCGCCCAAGATTTGCATAGATAACAGGATTTTTCGGGTCTATCTCTAATGCCTTTATGTACAATTCGATGGCTTCATCGGTCCTGCCCATGACAAAGTACGAGACCCCGAGATTGACATAGGCTTCGCGATAATAGGTGACGTTGGCGATACTGCGTTCGTAAGCGGCAATAGCCCGGTCTTCCATGCCCTTTTCGTGATAGGCGATCCCGAGGTTGTTATACCCCCGCGCCGAACCCGGACTCTTCCGCACCGCATCCTCCCAGAGGCTTACCTTGT
>DKBH01000087.1 GCA_002451165.1 Nitrospiraceae bacterium UBA6905 | reverse complement strand
GATTCTGCCGAATCGGCTCTCGCGGGGAAAGTAAGTGCCTGCGAAAAAAGGTTGTTTGTCTGCGGTCATGATGATGGTCAGCGGCCACCCGCCGCTTCCGGTGAGCATCTGGCAGGCCGTCATATAAATGCCGTCTACATCCGGTCGTTCTTCGCGATCGACCTTTATGGAAACGAAGGAACGGTTCAAGAGCATTGCGACGTTTTCGTCCTCGAACGATTCTTTCTCCATGACATGGCACCAGTGGCAGGTTGAGTATCCTATGGAGAGAAAGACCGGCTTATTCTCCCTTGCGGCCTTCTCAAATGCCTCCTCTCCCCAGGGGTACCAGTCTACAGGATTATGGGCATGCTGTAGCAGATAGGGACTTTTTTCCTGCGCCAGCCTATTCGGCTGTTTGGCTGCAGGGGATGACGGAGATAGCGGAATGTCTGTCATGGCAATGGTCCTGCAATGCCGACACGGTGTCGTTCATCCTATTTTGCAAGAAGTTTATTGGCAAAAAGCGCTTTCCGGAGGTCATCGACCTTGTTCTGGATCTCTATAAGCTCGAGTTTCAGCGCTTCGCCGTGCAAGGTCTCTATAGATTTAGACTTTTCAAGCAACAAAATCCCGAGTTCGGCAAGCTTTTCCGGAAGTTCCTGGATGGTCGAGGGTCCCTTCACATAACTATTCCCTCGCGACACCGCAAGCTCTCTGAGTTTTTCTAAAGGCTCATCCAATAGTGTATCCCCGGGATTAACGTCTTATTAAGACTATCAAATTTTTGCGGCACCGTCAATTTTTTTGACGGTTCAGAAGAAACTTCCTATAATGAGGTATGCAGAATCTCTTTACGTACCTTCCCCATACATTCATCCCGCTATTCGTGGCAATAGATATCGTGGCGGTGCTCCCGATATTCCTTTCACTGACGCAAGGATATTCCGCTGAAGGGCAGCGAACGGTCGTGCGGGAGTCGGTCTTGACAGCGCTGCTGGTGGGCATTGTCTTTATCGCCTTGGGTGAGGTGATCTTCAGCATCCTCGGGATTACCAATGATGACTTCAAGATTGCCGGCGGCCTTGTCCTGCTCGTTATTGCCATACTGGACCTTATTCGGCGCTATGAGAGCCCCCGGAAGACTGAAGGAGGGCTTGGCATTGTTCCGCTAGGTGTGCCCCTGATAGTCGGTCCTGCTGTACTCACGACACTTATCGTTCTTGTCGACCATTATGGTGTTGCCGTTACCGTTGCATCTTTCCTTATGAACCTGCTGATCGTATGGGTAGTGTTGCGCAAGAGCGCTGCAGTCGTAAAGGTCCTGGGTGAGGGGGGCATTGTTGCGGTATCCAAGGTGATGGCGCTTCTCCTGGCTTCCATAGCCGTGATGATGATCAGAATCGGCATGCAGAATATCGCTGCTCGGCGATTGCCTTAGGAGACCCGCGGGCTGAAGGGATATCGCTTTCTGATAAAGGCTAGTTCGTCTTCTCTCGTGACGACCTTTCCCATCAGGCGTGCGTCCCGGAGATCGTTCAGGATCCGGGAGTAGAGGGGTCCCTGCGGTATCCCCAGCGTCATAATATCATGTCCGTTAAGGAGTGGGCTTATTTTTCTCAATTCCACCAGATAGTGCGAGATGTCTTTCTTCTTGCGGACGTCTTTGGCCGCTGATACGGCAAAAATGAGCGCTTCAGTCTTGCTGCCCGCAAGAAGATGATATAAGGCTGCGACATCCTTAGCCGGAAGTTTTGTGAGTATCGTTACCGCATTTGAAATGCCGTTATGAATAAGTTCCCGCGCTCTTGGAGGCACCGCGAGACGGGCAAGCGCTTCATTTCGGTCAGTGTCTGCAAGAAGCGAAAGGAGGGCCATGAGATAGAGGATCCCTTTGTCAACCTTCTCATCCAGAAAGAGAAGATCATACCATGCGAGCGTTTCCCCCATGGAGGTGAGGGCTCGTTCCAGGTCCTCGTCGAACGTGATTGCCGGGTGAATTACCTTCAACAGTCCATAGTCAGAGAGTTTCTGCAGGGTGAGCACGGGATTGGTCTCATGAAAGGTCAGCAGAAGCTCGTCATATAAACGGGAGCCGGAGAGACGGTCGAACAGTCCCATCTCGATGGCCGACTTCATGAGGGAGGCCGTGTGCTTGCTCAGCCTGAAGCCGAACCGTTCGGAGAAGCGTATGGCACGAAACGCGCGCGTCGGATCCTCGACGAAACTGAGATTATGGAGAACGCGAATGGTCTTTTCCTTTATGTCCCTCTGACCTCCAAAAAAGTCCATCAGCAATCCGAAGTCATGGGGATTCAGGCGAATGGCAAGGCTGTTAATCGTAAAGTCCCGCCGATAAAGGTCTTTCTTTATGGATGAGGTTTCAACTTTGGGAAGTGCAGCAGGCGATTCGTAATATTCCGTACGCGCCGTTGCTACATCCAGGCGCAGCGTTTTCAAGAAGATCTGGGCTGTTCCGAAGACGTGATGAACTTTGACCTTTGCTGCGGTATGCACTGAAAGGGCTTGAGCAAATGCTATGCCGTCACCCTCGATCACCAGATCTATGTCGAGGTTCTGTTCTCCCATCAGCAGGTCCCTAACCGATCCGCCGACAAGGTAGACGCCATACCCCAGATTTTCGGCGATCTCTCCCGATAGTTTCAGCACGGTATATACTTCTTCCGGGAATCTGTCCCTGAGCCATCCGGAAAGATTCCGACTCGTAAAGTGAGGTTCGGTTGTTTCTTCCTTGTCAATCCGGCGTTTTTTCAGAAATTCTTCATACAGTATCCGGAGAATATCTGTTCTTGTTATGGCCCCGATGATCACGTTTTCCGCGAGAACGGGCATGAACTTTTGATTCTGCTCTATCATCATGGTCTCAATATCGCGGATCGGGGTATCGGCTGTTACGGTGAGCTTTTCGGTCGAACAAAAGTCGAAGACATGATTTTTCCCAAAACCGTGAAAAAGGGACTTTTCCACAGTTTCACGTGATATCAGGCCTACGTAAGCTCCGCCTCTGATGACCGGAAGCACATTAACCCCGTATTTTGTCATCATACGTTCCGCCTCAAAGATCGGGCTGTCCCATGTAATGGTGATGACCGGCTGTGTCATGATATCAGCGGCGATCTTTCCGGGACGAACATGCTCAGGCAGCATGTGAGCTATCCGGTCGGCGATGATATCGGGAGAATCTTCCTTAACCGTTGCCGCTGCAGCGGCATGATGTCCTCCTCCCCCGAATTCGCGGAGGAGCAGCGACACATCCAGTTCCTGAACCCTGCTCCTGGCAACCAGAAGAGTCTTGCCTTCCATGCTGAGGATAAGGATCACAGCATCTATGTCTTCCATATCCATGATTTTATGTGCAAGGATGGCTGCATCGCCGACATATGAATCACGGGATGCCTTGGCAAGAACGATCCGAACGCCGTTTATCGTCCATTCTTGCGCAGCGCTCAGGAGTTCGCTCAGCAGTTCGATCTCTTCTCTCCGGAGATCTATCTTCACATACTCGGAGACGATATTGAGGTTTGCTCCTCTTCTGAGCAGGTAGGATACGGCGAGTAGGTCGCGTTCTGTCGTAGAAGGGAACAAGAGGCAACCGGTTTCCTCATAGATGCCGAGT
>DKBH01000076.1 GCA_002451165.1 Nitrospiraceae bacterium UBA6905 | reverse complement strand
GTCGAGCAGTTCATCAACCGCTTCAGGGCGCAGGCAAACAAGGCAAAGGCGGTGCAGTCGCGCATAAGATCACTCGGCAGAAAAGAGCGGCTCGAACGGCTTGCTGCGGCGAAGAACCTCGATTTTTCGTTCGAAGCCGCCCCGTTTACCGGGAAACAGCTGCTTGTCGCCGAAGATGTCTCTTTCGGATTTCAACGGGATACCCTCCTTATCGATCACCTCAGCATCGCCATAGGCAGAAAGGACCGCATCGCGATCATCGGGAGGAACGGGAAGGGTAAGACGACCCTCCTGAATCTGTTCGCCGGCGAGTTCACGCCGCTGCAAGGATCGATAACCGTTCATCCCGCAACGAAGATAGCCTACTTCGGCCAGACGAACATCAACAGACTCGATCCGGTAAAGACCGTAGAGCAGGAGATCATGGATGTCCATCCGGATCAGAGTCGGGGGGGTGCCCGGAAGATCTGCGGACTGATGATGTTTGAGGGTGACCATGCCCTGAAGAAGATCGCCGTGCTTTCGGGCGGGGAAAGGAGCCGCGTCCTTCTCGGCAAGATTCTGGTGAGTCCGGCAAACCTGCTTTTTCTTGATGAGCCGACAAATCACCTTGACATGGAATCAATCGATTCTCTCATCCAGGCGATTGAGGCGTTCGACGGCGCGGTTGTCATTGTGACGCACAGCGAGATGATTCTGAGCGCGATCGCCGAGAGACTCGTCGTATTCGATGACAATAGTGTAACAGTCTTTGAAGGATCTTATCCGGAATTTCTGGAGCGGGTGGGCTGGAAGGATGAGGCAGCCGGAGGCAGTGAACCGGAACGTGCTGCGAAGTCAGGGCGGGGGACCAGCAGAAAAAGCCTCAGGAAGATGCGCGCCGAGATCATCGAGAACCGCGCAAAGATGCTGAACCCGCTCCAGAAAAGGATGGAAGAGATCGAGAAGATCATCCTGCAGCTCGAAAAAAAGGTGAAGGAGAGCAACCAGGCGCTCCTCGATGCGTCGGCAAAGGGTAACGGCGGTGCCATCGTCAGCTTGTCACGGGATCTGGCTGATGCGCAGCAGAGGATAGAAACGCTGTTCGATGAGCTTGCTGAATTGCATCAGCAATTCGAGATCGCGAGCAGGGAATTTGAGGAGCAGCTGAATGCGGTGGCGTGATCCGGCGGCGCAGCGGGATATGGGGATGCGGTGCGCGAAATTGCCGGCATGACGCACAGGGGGGAGGGACATGGGAATTACTGACTATTTCAAGCCTGTCCGGTCGATGACCGCAGAAGAGGCGAGAACGTTCATGAAAGACAAGAACCCCGATGACTATAATCTCGTCGATGTGCGCCAGCCGAAGGAATACGAGCGCGGTCATCTTGCGGGTGCGAAGCTGATACCTGTCGGGGAACTGCACAAACGCATCGGCGAACTCGATGCTTCGAAACCGACCATAACCTATTGAGGCTCCGGCATGCGCAGCCGTGCTGCTGCCGCAGTCCTGGCGGACGCCGGTCTCGAAGCAGTATACAATATGCAGGGCGGTATTGCGGCATGGGAAGGACTCATTGCCGCAGGTCCTCCGGAGTCGGGCATGGCCTATTTTGGGGACTCGGCGCAACCGCAGGAACTTGCTATGCTTGCCTGGATGCTTGAGGACGGCTCACGGCAGTTCTATGCAGGGATGGATGTGCACCTTCAGGATGACAACGCCAAGAAGCTCTTCCAGAACCTTGCCAAGGCTGAGGTGATGCATGAAAAGACCGTTGCTGAACTCTACCGGGGATTCACGAAGGGCAGAGCGGTGGAGGATGACCTTCCCTCCGGCCGCGATGACATCATGGAAGGCGGGATCAAGGTTGCCGAAGCCCTGCAATGGGCTGAGGGAAAGGAAGTTGCGACAATCCTCGAGTTTGCCATTGCACTTGAGACCAACGCCTATGACCTTTACCTGAAGATGGAACGGAGACTGGACGGTGATGCGCAGAAGGTTTTCCTGCGCCTCGCAGAGGAGGAGAAGAGGCATCTGGAGCGCTTGGCCGAACTCCTGGAGAAAAAAGTCTAAGCGCCGCCCATGATGATAAATATTGTCAGCAAGACAGGAACAGCATTACGCCATGGTGCAATGCTGTCGCCTGCGTCCTTTGTCAGTGGACAATCCGCATGAAGAACCTGAAGATAAAATGGAAGATCCTCCTGCTCGTCCTTTCGCTCGTGGTGATCTTGATCGTGGCCGTAGGAACTATCGTGGGATATGTTGCGACGCGACAGGCATACCGCGGCATTACAGATACGAGCATGGCCGATCTGGATCATATGACCCGGTTCACGATCGATCTGCTCAGCACGTATCATGGGCATCTCGGGAAGTATCGCGCGGATGAAGAGGACGATTTCAAGAGGAAGTTTTTCGAAGACATTCAAAAGATCATCAAGGACAAGAAGGTCGGTGCCACGGGCTACATTTACTGTCTGGACAGCAGCGGGACGCTTACCATTCACCCGGCGCAGGAGGGGGTGAATATTGCTGATGCAGTGGACTCAGACGGAAAGTATTTCATACGGGAGATGCTCGCCAAAAAGGCTGGTTGGATCCGTTATCCCTGGAAGAACCCGGGAGAAGGTGCGGCCAGGATGAAGGTCGTCCGGTATCTCCATTTCGAGCCCTGGGACTGGATAGTTGCCGTCGGCTCCTATGAGAACGAGTTTTATGCTCCGGCTAACCTTATCTCGCGCCAGATACTGGAGAATATGATCCTGATCCTGCTGGGATCGACATTCCTTTCCGTGATTCTGGTATTCTCCTTATCATCGAAGCTGACGAATCCTATCAGAAACATGATCGAAGTGGTGCGAAACGTCAAGCGAGGCAGAACCGAACAGCGCATGCAGATTACCGGGAATGACGAAATCGGTGAATTGGCGGGGAGCTTCAACCGGATGATCGAGATGATCGAGCGGAACAAGGAGATGGAGAAGGCCCTGAATCAGCAGACGAAGATGGCGGCTTTGGGAGTACTCTCTTCGAAGGTGGCTCATGAAATCAACAACCCCCTCGGCGTGGTGCTCGGCTATGCGTCCTACCTGGAAGGGAAAACGCCTCCCGACACGCCGCTGTACCGGTACGTTCAGGATATCAAAACCGAGAGCAGGCGCTGCAAGAAGATTGTTGAAGAACTCTTAAGTTACGCGCGCGTCCCGGCGCCGAAACTCGTCTCGAAGGACCTCAACGGGATACTCAGGGAAATCGCCCAATTCGCTTCGAACCTCCCGGAGACGCGCCATGTCGAAATCCTGACTCATTTCCCGGACGATTTCCCCCTGGTCAAGGTCGATGAGGACCAGATATACCAGGTCGCGATAAATCTTATTCTGAATGCGGCGCATGCAATTTCAGGGGAGGGACGGATCGAGGTCAGGACAGAATTCGATCCGACAGGAGAGGCGGTAATGGTATTCGAGGACACCGGCCCCGGTATTCCTGAGGATCTCCGCGAGAAGATATTCGAACCCTTCTTCACGACACGGGCGAACGGGACCGGCCTGGGGCTTGCCATTGTAAAACAGATCGTAAAGCAGCATCTCGGGTCGATCACCGTTGAGAGCGAAGCGGGCAAGGGGACGAGCTTTATCATCCGGCTCCCTGTGGACAAGGAGTGAATGTGACTTCCGCTAAACCTGTCATGATCGTTGAAGACGATGAGGGGCTCAGCCGGCTCATCTCGGACATTCTTACGGACGATGGCAAGGCCGTCGTCGTTTTTCATGATCCGTACCGCGCCGTGGCCGCGTTTCGGTGCGAACAATTTTCTCTCGTCATAACAGACATCAGGATGCCGGGAATGGACGGCATTCAGGTGCTCGAGCAGGTGAAACGCATTGACCCCAACGTGCCGGTCATCATCATTACGGCGCATGCCACTGTTGACGTCTCGATTCAGGCCTTGAGGAAAGGCGCTGACGACCTCATCACCAAACCCTTCGAGGCCGAAGAGTTTCTCTACAGGGTCAGAAAGGCTTTGCGAAATACAGCGCTTCTGGAGGAAAACCTGAAGCTGAAGCGGGAGCTCTTCAGTAAGTTTCGGTTTGAAAACATCATCGGCATATCGGACGGCATCAAACAGGTGCTAGAGAAAGTCGAAAAAGTGGCCCAGCGCGACCTTCCGGTCATAATCATAGGCGAGTCAGGTACCGGAAAGGAGCTGGTAGCCCAGGCAATTCATTACAACTCACCGCGCAAAGCCCATGCCTTCACCGCGATAAACTGTGGGGCGCTCCCGCAGTCACTCCTCGAAAGCGAGCTTTTCGGCTATCGTAAGGGGGCCTTTACCGGGGCGGCAGAGGACCGTGCCGGGCTGCTCGAACTCGCCGACGGTGGTACGCTCTTCCTGGATGAGGTGGTGAACCTGACAGCGGACGTGCAGAAGGCGCTCCTGAGATTCTTGCAGGAAAAGGAGTTCAGGCGTCTCGGCGATGGTCGGACGACCAAGGTGGATGTGAGGATCATTTCCGCCACGAATACCGACCCGCAGAAGGCGATTCGGGAGGGTACCTTTCGGGAAGACCTCTATTACCGCCTTAATGGCATTACCGTGCCGATCCCTCCCTTGAGAGAACGGGCCGTGGATATCCCCTTACTCGTCCAATACTTCATTGCCCTGCACAATAAGAAATTCGGGACGGATTTTGCCGGCTTTACGCCTGATGCGGTCGAAATTCTGCTGCAGTATCATTGGCCCGGTAATGTACGAGAGCTTGCAAATGTCATAGAGGCCTGCCTTGCTCTCGCCAGTGGGCGCTCCATCAGCAAGGAAACGGTCATGCAGTTTGTCAGACCCCTGGAGCAGGAAGAAGAGAGCGGCGAGGGAGATTACCATAAAGCACTCGGTCTTTTTGAAAAGGAGTATTTCTCCGCTCTTCTCCGCAAAACCAAGGGCAACGTGGAGGAAGCGGCAAGACATGCTGAGATTAATGTCGTTACCCTCTATCGCAAAATCAAGAAGTACCAGCTGAAGAAGGATCTGAAATAACCAGCCCGTAAGTTTCGATCAAAGCGAAGGTGACCCATCGCGGTATGCATTGATCAGGGGCTACTTGCAGAAATGCAATTGCCTTGCATCTCTGCAATTCCACACAATGAGCGTCTATCCACACCTTTTTCAAGAAGAACTAGCCATTCACTTTCACAAATGCAAACATCTCTTATCCTGCGGTCGTTCCGTTTTGGCTATGAACGCGCTAATAGATTGAATTTACTGAAAAAAGTGAACTCAGGCACTGCGGGCATAGTGATTGCAATTCAAGGATTGGACATCAGAAATGATCTGCCTGAAAAAATTCAAAGGAGGGTTGTGGCATGGACGGCAATAAGGGCTGGTGGGTGGCATTGTCAGGAATGGGGCTTAATCTTGCGCTGGGTGTTCTGTACGCATGGAGTGTATTCAGCAAGCAGCTGACCGAGGCTGTAGACAAAGGCGGCTTCGGCTGGTCAAAGACCGAGGCCTCGATACCTTACACGGTGGCGATCGCCTGTTTCGCCCTGATGATGGTCCCCGCGGGACGACTGCAGGACAAAATCGGTCCGCGCATGGTGGCCAGCATGGGTGCGGTCTTTACGGCGGCCGGCCTCGTTCTGACCAGTTTAGCGAGTGCTACCAACATACTCCCTGCGGTGGTCGGCTTCGGATGTCTGGCAGGCATAGGGTTCGGTCTCGGCTATTCAGCCGCTACTCCTGCGGCAGTCAAATGGTTTCCCGCCGAGAAGAAGGGTCTGATTACCGGGATCGTGGTGAGCGGGTTCGGACTTGCGCCGGTCTACATTGCACCCTTCAGCAAATATCTTATAGCTGACTTCGGGATCGGCGATGCATTCCGCATTTTGGGCGCAACCTTCGCCGTATTCGCGGTATTCATTGCCCAGTTCATCGTCAATCCCCCGCTTCCGAGAAATGTATCGTCACAGTTCAGAGCGCGCTGCGGAAGTGACCAAGGAGATTTTACATGGCGGGAGATGGTAAGGACGCGTACATTTTATCTGTTATGGTGCTCATACGCCTGCGCTGCAACAGCCGGGCTCATGATCATCGGTCATCTCGCAAAAATCGTTTCGGTCCAGTCCGGAAACGCCATAACAACCGGATTTCTCTTCGTGGTCCTGCTCGCGATCTTCAATGCTGCAGGAAGAGTAATCGCCGGGATAGTCTCCGACCGGATCGGGCGGATCAGAACGATCATGGTAGTTTTTCTCAGTCAGGCTGCAGTCATGTTCTTCTTTTCGAGTTTCTCGACGGTCGGAGCCTTTATTGTAGGCTCAGCTGTCGTTGGTTTGAGCTACGGTGCATGCCTCTCGCTTTTCCCGTCCGCAACTGCCGATTTCTGGGGAACGAAGAATCTCGGTCTCAACTACGGCATTATGTTCACTGCCTGGGGTGTGGGCGGCGTCTTTGGTCCGATCATGGCCGGGAAGATAGCCGACATAACCGGGACCTACAGTCTCGGGTATCTCATATCAGCGGGGCTGATGATCGTCGGTGCTCTGCTGACGCTCATCATGACGGCGCCGAAAAAGAGCGAAGCGACGCAGGAAGCTCCTGCTTTCGAAGGGCGTCCCGCGGTATTCAAGAAGCATCCGGCTGCTTATAAAGTCCGGGTCAGAACAGTTCCAGAAAACAACTAAACATGAGATGAGGCAGCCGTTTGTTACGGCTGCCTCACTTTCCTGTCCCTTATGCCTCATGAGCCGCTCTGCCGCCGCGAGCACAGGTCACAGATACTGCTCTGTAATCCGAAGTCATAAACAACGGCAGAGCCGCTCACAGATCTGCCGTTGTTTATGGGGCTTCCTGATCGACCTTGGTAAAGTAGTCAATTTGTATCTTGCGCTGGAGACGGCGACATGCTGACCGACATGTTCAACTAAAATATTTGCTGATCTCCGTTTCGATAATGCCATGAGGAACAAAGAACGGCTTATCAGTGATAGTAATCTTTATCTCGCTGCTGGAGACAGAACAGTAGTTCCCTTTAATCAACCCGGCTGCTGAATTATAATGAAAAATCCCGCATTCAGCGTTGCCGTTAAAAAGCCCGCCGTTTTCTGTAATAGCCGATGCTACTTCCTGAAGAATCTCAGAAATTTCATGATTAAGCTTTACAATGAATGAATGGGCCATTATTGATTATTTGTTGTCTTTATACACTATGAATCAAATTTTTCTATACTCGAATGCCCGTGTGCTTAGTTGTCTTTGTTGCATGCCTCTTTAGCGAGTGATCAGCACGGCCGCCAGACATTGACCCGCCCTAAATCATTGCGCTACTTTGTGCGTTAGAATTTTGGCAATGGAGATGCCCCCCATGCTGGTTCGGCAAAATGTCAGTTGCCGGCATTTTTTCTGGCTGTCTCGCTCATTCCTTAGCGGTCATGGCGCTACAATAATGCGTTTGTTATATCCATATGACACCAAAGAGAGGATCATTGCTTTTTTGGTAGCTTGCCATATGTGCGGTAATTCAGATAAGGAATAAATAACGGCAGAGCCTTTACCAGCTCCACCGTTATTTATCGTGAGTCTCAATCGACCTTTTTCAGGTCCATACCGCACTTGCACTTTCCGGGCTTGTCCGAAACGGTGTTGCAATGGCACGAGCCACCGCAGTTGCAGAAGTAGATGCCTGTACCCTTCAAGCTGACCCGTTTCACCTTGTTGCCGCAGCCGCACTTTGTGGGGTCATTCGCGTCGATGCTGCATTTGCAGCCTTCAGCACAGGTGCAGAGGATAGCCTCGTCACCCTCGATCTTGATGACATGCCCCCATTTCATGGGCTTATTGCATTTGCAGTTGCCCGGTGAGGTGCTCACGGAGTTGCAGTGGCATTCAGGCCCGCAGTCGCAATAATAGAGGACGTCGGTCCGCTCCTCCGCAGCAAGAGCGCTCTGAACGGCCATGCCGAGGAATAATGCCGTGAACGCCAACAAAAATGCCAGGAATGTTGCTTTTCTCATAAGGTTCACCCCCTTTCGTCACGAACGTTGCACAGATACCAGATTTTGTAACATGAAACCAGAAGCGTGTCAAATTCTTTCGGCACGGAAGAAAAATATCGCTGGTGCCGTACCGCTCAATCCATGATGATCTTGTCCGGCAGTTCGTTCCTATCGTGCGGTGCGATGGGGAAGTGCAATGCCAGAACATCGCCTGCAGCAGTGATCGCCTCACAGAGCGCTTCACAGGCGCGTCCCTCCCGGATCCCTTGCGAAACGTTCCGCGCAAAGGCGTTGAGCGTCTCCTGATCGATCTTTTCATTGATGCCCACGTCTGCAAGAACCCAGACCTTATGTTCGAGCAGAGAGAGGAAGAAGAGAACGCCCGTATTCGCTGTCGTTCTGTGCAGTCCCTTTTCGTAAAATGCCCTGATGGCCCGTTCACGCACGGCTTCTTCTTTCCTCCTGACCCCGGCGAGTGAGAGCTTGAGGGCGGGCATGCTCCTGACCAGAAGCCGCGCAGGGAAGAAGCAGAGTATGCTGAAGGGAATATAGAACCAGAGGGAAGCATGGAAGAAGGACAACGTGAGCAGCAGCGAAGCAAGGCTGCCGAGGAAGACTGAGGCGAGGATCTCGGCATCATGATACTGTTCGCTGCTGTCTGCCAGCATGACGGCAATCTCGCCGATCGTGCGATTTTCCACGGCACATATCGTTTCTTCGATCCGTAGCCGTTCGGCTTCACGAAAGAATGTCCCGGACGTCTTTCCCATTACCAGTCTCCTGATGCTCCGCCGCCGCCGAATCCGCCGCCTCCGCCGCTGAATCCGCCTCCCCCGCTGCCAAAACCTCCTCCACCAAAGCCGCCGCCGAACAGTCCGCCGCCGAACAGTCCGCCGCCAAATCCTCCTCCATGATAGCTCCGGCCGCCGGCAGAGAAGAGCGAAGGAAGAAGGAGCCCTGCGACCAGGCCGACCGCTCCGAGGACGAGCGCTGCAACCATGCCGATCGGCGAGATGAGTCCATAGACCATGGCCGGCAGCCCCACGGCACCGGCTGCAGCGGAAAGAACGCGGGACAGGCTGCCCAGCATGAGCAGGGCTATGCCGCCGAAGATAAGAAAGGTGATGAATCGTGATGACGTATCGCGTTGCCGGGAAGCGCTTCTCTCTCCCGCCTGTTTTGCGGTGAATTCTCCCCGAGCTGCATCGATGAGGGCCTGGACCCCAGCGATGAATCCTCCGTCAAAATCGCCCCTCTTGAACCGGGGTTTGACCGCAAGATCGATGATCCTGCCGGCAAGGAGATCGGTCAATCTGCCTTCGAGTCCCCTGCCCACTTCGATGCGCATTTTCCGATCGTCGCGCGCCACAAGGAAGATGATGCCGTTGTCTTTATGTTCCTGTCCGATCTTCCATGCATCGGCGACCTTTATGCTGAAATCCTCAACTGTCTCACCCTGCAGGGACGGTATGGTAAGAATCACGATCTGCGTAGAGTCGGATTGCTCAAAAGCCCGCAGCTCACGCTCGATCCCGGCCCTGGCCTGCGGCGAGATCATGCCGGCGTAATCATTTACATACCCCTGAAGCTTGGGTATGTCGAGCGCAGAGGCATGCACAGCAGTCAGATGGAGAACGCACAAAAGAGCGCCAAGACAAGTACTGACGAATAGCCCTGCCTTAGAGCTCACGCAGAGGAGTGGAGCGTTGCCCACTTACGGGAACTGCACTTTCGGTGCTTTTTCTGCGCCTGCCTCTGCCTTGAAAGGTTCCTTCAGTTTCAGGTGGAGGAGCAGGGAATTGGTGATGCTGTTCGGAAATATCCGTATTGACGTGTTGAATGTCTCGACGGTCTTGTTGTACCGCGAGCGGGCCACATTGATCCTGTTTTCCGTGCCTTCCAGCTGATGCTGCAGGTCCAGAAAGTTCTGGTTTGCCTTGAGGTCGGGATATTGCTCCACCACCACCATGAGACGGGAGAGGGCGCTGCTTAAAGAGCCTTGCGCCTCCTGGAACTGCGAGAAGGCCTTGGGGTCGTCAAGGAGGGATCTGGACATCTGGATGCTGCCCACCTTTGCCCTGGCCTCAACGACCGCCTGGAGCGTCTCTTTTTCATGCTTGGCATACCCCTTTACGACCTCCACAAGATTCGGGATCAGGTCGTTCCTGCGCTGATAGGCCGACTCCACATCGCCCCATGCAGCCTTGACAGCCTCCTCATTCGCCTGCATGGTGTTGTATCCGCATCCGGTGAGCCCCACAAGCAACAGGGCAAACAGCAGTATGTACCGTCTGTTCTTCATGATCTCCTCCGATCGTAATGCCTATGATTTTTTCGCTGCCAGATCTTCAAGTACCTTCAATTTGGAAATTTCCCCGAGGGCGATGAGCATGTCGCCCCCCTTGATGGCGCTCCGGAACGTTGGATTGAACATCATTTCGCCGTTCGGCTTCCTGATGGCCACGATAATGATGCCGAGCTCTCTGCCAATGCCCGATTCATCGAGAGTCTTTCCGACGAGATGTGAATTTTCCGCGATACTTACCTCCTCCATCTGGAGGTCGATGTTGCCGCTCTTGGTCGCGAATTCGATAAAATCCACGACCGCCGGCTTCAGCACGGTATGCGCTATCCTGAGTCCCCCAATCTGATAAGGTGATACCACCTTGTCAGCGCCGGCCCGCAGCAGTTTCTGCTCAGATCCTTCCTCACCTGCCCGTGCAACTATGGTGAGCTTCGGGTTCAGCACCCGTGCGCTGAGAACGACGAAAAGATTTTCCGCATCCGTAGGAAGCACCGAGATCAGACCTCTCGCACGCTCAATGCCGGTCTCTCGCAGCACTTCGTCCTTCGTGGCGTCTCCCGGAAAGATGAGGAGCTCATCCTCACCGGTGATCATATCCGGCGTTTTTTCGACCACTACGAAGGGCATATGTTTTTCATGCAGTTCCCGGCAGATGATCTTGCCCATTCTCCCGTAGCCGCAGACAATATAATGGTCCTTCAGATTCCTGATCTTCTTTTCCAATCTTCTCCTCCAGAATACCTGTCCCAGTTCACCTTCGAGCAGAATCTTTGCTCCTGCGTTCAGCGCATATAAAACCGTGCCGACGCCGCCTATGATGAGTACGATCGTAAATACCATGCCGATAGGGGAAAGGGTATGAACCTCCTTGTACCCCACACTGGACAGCGTAATGATCGTCATGTACAGGGCGTCAAGGAACGGCCAGCCTTCGATAACCATGTAGCCTGCAGTGCCGAAGGAGATGACGAGAACAAGAAGCATCGCCGCCAGGACGATCTTCTTCTTCAGTTCATCCATCGAGTGCTACCCATCGTTCCGAGCGATCATAGTACCTATATTAAACGATTATCTTCTGCATGTGTGTTGCCGGCGCAATCCTTGCGCGTGTGCGCTGCCGGTGATCGAGGATAATCTGCAGGACCTTCTGGAGAATGGTCACTGCAGGGACCGCCAGAACCATTCCCAGGATGCCGAAGAGCTTCTGTCCTGCGATGATGCTGATGATCAGCAGCATCGGATGGAGCCTGACGCTCCTGCCGATCGTGAGCGGCTGCACGAGAAAGTCGTCGATGATTTTGACCACGATATAGAGCATGATCACATTGGCGACCGCTCCGAGGCTCTTGAACTGGATAAAGGCTATGAGCGAGGCGGCAGTGCAGGAGAGGACAGGGCCGACATAGGGGATGACATTGGCCGCACCGGTGATGATGCCCAGCGTAATAGGATAGACGATGCCGAGCGACCAGAGGCCGAGAGATGCAATGCCGGCAACGGAAAGGCAGTCTATGACCAGACCGCGCAGGTATTTCCCTGCCAGGATATCGATCTCCGCAAGGGTAGCGACCGCTGTCTCCACATAAGCTGCAGGAAGGCGGCGCATAATCGCCTTCAGCAGATCCGGCCAGTCCTTCAGGAGAAAGAAAACGAAGAAAGGAATCAGGACGATGGCAAAGGCAAAGGATGCTGCCTGGCTGAACATCTCCGGGGTGTTTAGGGCTGTTCCGACGAGATGGCCGGGTCTCGTGACGCCTTCGATGATCTTGCCGACAAGCCCTGCGGCAAGGGGATGGCCTTTCAGACCGCTGAAGGCCTCTTCAGCCTGCCTGCTGAACTCCGGAAGTCGGGCCGCGAGAAGAGCAGTCTCATGCTTTAGCCACGGAAGGAACAGAATCTCGGCGGCTATGAATATGAGCAGTGCCGTGCTGTAGAGAATTATCACGGCGACAGACCTCTTGATGCCGAAGTACTGCATCCTGCTGATGATCGCTGATAACAGATAGGCAAAGATCACCGATATGACCAGAAGGGCGAGGAGACCTATCGTGTACGATGCCACAACAGCTACCACCCCGGCAGCAATCAGCAGCAGGACCCAGCGGGGCATCTGGTGGTGAACTCTTCTGAGTTCCCTGAACAGCATTTCCTCAGCTTTTTTCATCGCGGTCGCAGCTGTATGCCGCGTGGTTCTTTCTGACATATGTTGCGAGAAGCTCCACAAGGTTCAGGAGCAGGCGGGATGATATGGCAGTATCAGCTCTGATGAGATCGTCGAAATAGGACTTGTACATAATCAGCAGGGTCGTAGTTTCCCTGGCAGTGGCCGAGGCGAAGCGGGGCACCTGGTCGATGAGGGCGAGTTCGCCGAAAAAAGAGCCTGTGGAAAGCGTGGCAAGAATCCTATCCTCATTGCCGCACCGTTTTCCAATCTCGACCGAACCGTTCAGGATGATGTAGAGCGCTTTTCCCGTGTCCCCTTCAGCGAATATGAGCTCACCCTGGCGGTATTCCTTCTCGACGAGGTCTACCATCAGCTTTAGCAGGAGTTTATTGCTCAGGCCTTTGAAGAGGCTGACCTTCTGGAGGAGGGAAAGCCGCTCATCGTTCCCCTTGTCAATTGCCCACTCGAAAAGTTTTTTCATCATGGTCCCGCTACAGGGCATTGTACCTCCTCTTGGCAGCTATTGACAATACTAAGTTGCGCATTTTCCTTGCAAACCCGCCACAAATCTGGTATTCAATTAGCATACGGGGGGAGCGAAAACCGAGGAACATGCCTGACAACCGTCTGTCTGAGCTCGAAAAAAAGATCGATGACCTGCAGATGCTCATGGACGTTGCTGCGATCATATCATCCACTCTCGACCTCAGTGAACTCACAGCGCTTGTTATGGAGAAGGCAAAGCAGGTCATGCGCGCCGATGCCTGTTCCATTCTGCTATTCAACCGGAAGACCGAAAGACTCGAATTCGATCTGGCGCTCAGCGCAAATGCCCGTGACGGAGAGATCCTCAAGCAGCAGGTGACACTGGGGCTGGGAGAGGGCATAGCAGGGTGGGTCGCCGAGCACCGGGAGCCCGTGCTCGTGAAGAATGCTGCAGAGGATAGCCGCTTTTTTACGCGGGCCGACAATCTTACCGGTTTTACCACGAAGAGTCTCATAGCGGTACCGCTCATCGGCAGGGAAGGGTTGATAGGTGTCGCCGAGATACTGAACCCCCGGGAACGGGACTGTTTTTCGGGCCATGATCTCAAGATCTTCCTGGCCCTCTGCCGGCAGGTGGCAGTGGCCATGGAAAACGCCTTGTACCATAAGGATGCTCTGGAGCGCCAGCGTCTCAGACAGGAACTGGAACTGGCAGCGACGATCCAACAGAGCTTTCTTCCGACCAGTCCCGTGATGGAATTGGGGCCCTTTCGTCTGTCCGGCATCACCATACCGGCAAAGCATGTCGGCGGTGATTTGTACGATTTTCTCGAACCCGTTCCCGGCAAGGCCGGCCTCTTCATAGGCGATATATCGGGCAAGGGGATATCTGCAGCTCTGTTTATGGCAAAGGTCATGAGCGATTTTCGGTACCAGGCTCACGGAACTGTTGATCCCGGGGTTGTTCTGAAGCGGCTGAATCAGCAGTTGTCCGATTCACCGCGGGGTATGTTCCTGACTGCCATCTATGCTGTTGCTGATCAACAGACCCGTTCCGTTTCCATAGCGGTTGCGGGGCATCCGCCGCTGCTTCGGGTGGCTGCCGAGGGGGTAACCGTAGTGAATCCCGATGCAGGACCTCCGGTGGGTATCGTGGATGCCGATTTCCCGGTGAAAGAACTGATGCTTAACCCGGGGGACAGGCTCATCATGGTGACCGACGGGGTTTTTGAAGCGAAGGACCGCGACGGGAAGCGGATGGGCTTTGATGAAATCGTCTCGTTTGTCGACCGGAACAGACAGCGAGACAACCTTCTCGCATTGATCGAGCGGCGGGTGAGCGAATTTGCCAGCGATGCAGAGCGGGCCGACGACCTGACGATTGTCGAGATGAGGTGCGGTGCATGAACGACGCCGTGACCCTCAAGGTGCGTTCTCATCCGCAGTATCTCGCTCTCATACGCGATGTTACGGTGCGGTTTTGCAGCATGCACGGAGTTCCCGATGCGGTGACCGGAGATCTGCGGCTTGCGGTGGATGAGGCCTGTTCCAACGTTATCAAGCATGCCTATCGTGGAGACACCTCCCGCAGGATTGTTGTAAAATATGCGATGATGGAGAGGGTACTGCGCATCATCATAGAGGATGCAGGAGAAAGAGTGCGGCCGGAACGGATGCAGGGGCGGGATCTTGATGATATCCGGCCCGGAGGACTGGGGCTGCATTTCATACGCAGGGTGTTCGATACGGTAGCCTATGACCCGAAGAGAAAGAAAGGGAACAGACTGCTGCTGAGCAAGCAACTGGGGAGCAGGAATGAAGATTGATGTAGGAGATTACAAGGGGAACACCGTTGTTTCACTGGGCGGAGAGGTAGACATGCATACCTCTCCGGTATTGCGGGAGAAGCTCCTCGTCCTCATCAGGGAGAAGCCCCGGAGGCTTATCGTCGATTTCCGGGAAGTCTCCTATATCGACAGTTCCGGAATCGCTACGTTCGTGGAAGGTTTGAAGCATATGAAGACGTATAACGGCAGGCTGCAGTTCTCGGAGATACCGCAGGGGATCATGGAGATCTTCTCATTTTCTAAGCTCGACAAGGTCTTTGAGATATGCGGGACCCTGGACGAGGCGGTCAGTCGCTGAAAATGATATCCCTCATGGGCGTCTGAATGGCTGCACCCTTGCGGAAAGATATCTCCGACGCTTCCCGCATCATCAACGATTCATTCTACTGGACCTTCATCTCACCCTTCCGGGGAAAGCCCGTTCGCTTAGGGGCCACGATTTCAGAAATGGTAAAGGCAGGGTATAACTCCGTGCCGATCGTTGCGGTTATCTCTTTTTTCGTCGGGATCATTCTGGCCCTCCAGGCGGCATATCAGCTCAAGCGGGTGGGAGCGCTGATCTATGTGGCCAATCTCGTCGGCGTTTCCCTTACGCGCGAACTGAGCCCCATCCTCACGGCCATTATCGTCTCCGGCAGGAGTGGTTCTGCCTTTGCTGCAGAGATCGGCTCCATGAAGGCGGCGGAGGAGGTCGATGCGCTCGTGACTATGGGCATTAATCCGATACGGTTCCTGGTGAGTCCCAAGCTGATTGCACTCATGGTCATGGTGCCGGCGCTTACCATGTTTTCCGATGTCATCGGCGTTGCAGGAGGGTTTCTTCTTTCTGTCGCTGTGCTGGATATCCATCCCCAGAATTATTTTCAGCAGACTATCAACGCACTTCTGGTGAAAGATGTTTTTACCGGACTTATCAAGGCATGGGCATTCGGCGTGATCATCACCCTTGTGGGGGCATATCAAGGTTTCAAAGTCGAGGGCGGAGCCGAGGAGGTCGGAAGGCGCACTACCTCTTCGGTGGTGGCTTCTATTTTTTTTGTGATCATCTTTGATCTTTTTTTTACCATGCTGTTCTATTATTTCACTTGACAGGTCAGCGAAATGCAGAATTCAGCATATGCTATAGAAGTGGAAGGACTCAGGACACGGTACGGCGACCGGGAGGTGCTGAAAGGCCTCACTTTCACCGTCCCGCGGGGAAAAACGACAGTCATCCTCGGAGGCAGCGGATGTGGCAAGAGTACGCTTCTGAAGCACCTGATTGGCCTGCTCAGGCCTTCTGCGGGAAGCATAAAGATCAATGGTAGGGAGATTACCGATCTCGACGAGGCCGAGATGGATAAGGTGCGGGGCAGAATGGGCGTCCTGTTTCAGGGGGCAGCCCTGCTGAACTCCTTGACCATAGCGGATAATGTGGCCCTGCCGATCAGGGAGCATACCCGGATCAATGAGGCAACCCTGCAGATCATGGTGCGCATGAAGCTTGACCTGGTCGGCCTCTCCGGGTTCGATAATTTTTTTCCATCACAGCTTTCGGGCGGCATGAAGAAGCGCGCAGGACTTGCACGGGCTCTAGCCCTCGATCCCGAAATACTGTTTTTTGATGAACCTTCAGCCGGTCTTGATCCGGTCACTGCGGCAGGTCTCGATGAGCTGATCATGAAGCTGCGGAACGTTTTTCGGATGACGATCATTGTCGTGACCCATGAACTGCCCAGTGTTTTCGCTATTGCCGATTATGTTATCATGCTGGATAAAGGTCAGATATTATTCGCCGGAACACTCGACGAGCTGAAGGCTTCAGACCATCCTAGGATCAGGATGTTCCTCGAGAGGAAACCGGAACAGCAGACCTGTTCTCCCGATGATTATTTCAAGGTTATCGCAGGCGAGTGACGGTATGAGGAGGGGAGCGTGAAAGAGGAGATCAAGGCGGGCCTGATCATTGTAACCTCTCTCGTCCTGCTCACTGCCGTGGTGATTCTCATCGGCGGCGGACAGTTCTTCGAAAAGTTTGACCACTATATGATTAGGTTCAAGAATGCGGCAGGCCTTGAGAACGGCGCCCAGGTTAAGCTGGGCGGCGTGCGAGTCGGAAGGGTCCTTGCCATTCGGGAGCCGCAGCTGCCGGGAGAGTCCGTGGTAATAGAGATCGGCATCAAACGCGGCAAGCCGATCTATAAAGGAACCAAGGCGCTCATAACGCAGGTCGGCTTTGTGGGCGATATCTACCTCCTGCTTTCGGTGAAGGATACGGTAAATGAACGAATACCGGTGGGAGGCGTCATCCCGTCCGAGGAGGTTGTCGATTTCGGAGTCATCATGGCGAAGGTCGATATGCTTTCAGCATCCCTCGATCAGCTCATCCGAGACGTGGATAAGGTATTCAGTCCCCAGAATATCAGGCAGGTCGAGTCGCTCCTCGGGAATGCGAATAAGGCGATCATTTCCGCCTCTGCCGATGTGGAGAATATTTCCCGGAACATCCGTGCTGCCATGGATAAGCTCGCGGCGGTGCTCAATGAAGTGGAGGGACTGGTCAGGGATAACAAGGCTGAGTTCAGCCAGGTTCTGAAGAAAGCGCGCGAGGACCTTGAAAAGGCTGAAGGCATGATTGCCGCGATTGAGCGCTCGGCAAAGACGGTCGATCGGAGCGTTGATCTGCAGTCACAGAACCTCGATGTGTTACTGAACGCCATGACGCGGACGACCGAGGAACTTCAGGATCTTGTCCACGACCTCAAGCGGAAACCGTGGAGCGTCATTTACAAGGAGGGAAAGGGTGATTAACATCTTCAGGAGGGTATGCCCCATACTCTGCCTTGTCGCAGCGGCTGCATGCGCGATGCCCGAGACAAGGATATACAGCCTTCAGGTGCCTGCGGAAAGCTCTATTGCCAGCCCACGGAAACAGGTGACGGTTACTCTCCAGGTGCATTCGCCGCGCTATCTTGCCCAGCCGTACATCGCCTGGCGGCTTTCTCCCTATCAGCTTGAGTTATCGGGATATGCGAAGTGGGAATTGGCACCCGTTGATATGATTAGGGAAATCTTCCGCGATGCATTGATCGCCCACGTTCAACAGGTGCGTATTTCGAATGCGGTCCCCGAGGGTTCTCTCGTGCTTGCGATCAATCTCCGACGATTTGAAGGAGTAGATGACCATTTCGGAGAACTCCTGCTCGATGCCGAACTTTCCACGGCGACGGGGGAGGAAATATACCGGATGACTGCGAGCAAGAAGGTGCCGCTCGAGACAAAGGACAGTGCCGGACTGGCAAAGGCATTGAGCGCGGCAATGCAGGAGGCAGTCCGTGACGTCGTCGCAGCCATTGACAGCAGGGTATAGGAGAAGATTAGGTGGTATAGAGGGCGGGCCTTCTGTCCTTCAGCAGATCGTTGTAGTCATTCAGTTTCTTGTCCTGCGCGCGCGACAGGTCAATATCTGCAGTGCCCAGCAACTCGCCGTCAACACCCGCGCGCACGAGTATCTCTCCCTGGGGTGAAGTTATCTGGCTCTGTCCAATGAACGTGAGAGGCGGTTTGTCTCCTCTCTGCTCCCGGCCCGTCCGGTTTGCTGTGATGGCATAGACCCTGTTTTCGAGGCAGCGGACCGGCATAGACCGGGGGCAGTAAGGCAGGACGAGGTTGGACGGATGGGCGATTACCTCAGCTCCTCTGAGCGCAAGACTCCTCGCAGCCTCGGGGAACAACCAGTCAAAGCAAACCATGATGCCGATCCTGCCGATAGCCGTATCCCAAACCTTAAATCCGGAGTTGCCGGGGGTGAAGAAAAGGGTTTCCTCAAAAAAGAGATGCGTTTTACGGTATACCCCGACAACGCCCTCAGGTCCGGTAAGGATTGCCGAATTATAGAAGACGTCGCCGTCCCGCTCGGGAAGGCCGGCCACGATGTAAATCCCTTTATTTTGTGAGAGTCCTGCGAGAAATTCGGTTGTTTCTCCCTGAGGAACAGGCTCGGACAGTCCGGCTACCTCATCTTGCGAGGTAAACTGGTATCCTGTGGCAAAAAACTCCGGCAGTACGAGCAGGTCAGGGGCTTCCCCACTGACAGCACCACGTATTTTTTCGAAATTCTCCTTTTTCTTTCCAAAGGTCACATCGAACTGGAAAAACCCTGCTTTCATGGATCTACAATACCATAGGGGAGGGCTCTAAGGCTAAGGCCCAGTGCCATTTTTCAGCTTTGACATCCGTTCCGACAGCGTGCTACAATGCATCGGTTTTTGGCCATCCGCGCTGAGGAGATCGACCGTCATGGATCTGAAAAAGATCGAAAAAGGGGTTAGACTTATCATCGAGGGCATTGGAGAAGATCCGAACCGGCCGGGCATGAAAGGCACGCCTGGAAGGGTCGCCCGGATGTATCAGGATATATTTTCCGGACTTGAGACCCCTACGGAGGAGATCCTCCAGCATATTGAGGGAGAAAGCCACGAAGAACTCGTTCTCCTGAAGGATGTTCCGTTTTATTCCGTGTGCGAACATCATCTGCTCCCGTTCATCGGCAAGGCCCATGTGGCATATGTCCCCGGTGCAGGAAAGATAGCTGGCATCGGCGAACTCGCCAAGGCCCTTGAGATCTTTGCCAAGAGACCTACGGTACAGGAGCGCCTTACGGCTCAGCTTGCCGATCTGATCATGGAAAAGCTCCGGCCCAAGGGCGCGATGGTGGTCATTGATGCGGAGCACCTCTGTCTTTCCATGCGGGGTCTGAGAAAATCGGGTGCCCGTACCGTGACCTCTGCCGTGAGAGGAATATTCAGATCCAAGGAATCGACGCGGCAGGAGCTCCTGGAATTGATCAAGAAGAATGCTTAGCTGAAACCGGGCCTCTTACCAGGTAGCAGAATACGATACCAGGGGATTCAGAGCACCACAATATCATACGAATGTAGAGGAGGATTACTATGTCAGCAAAGATCATCAGCGGTACTGAAGTGGCTTCACAGATTCGAGAAGAGCTGAAGCAGGAGGTTACCGCGCTGAAGGAAAAGCAAGGCGTGGTGCCGGGATTGGTCACGATTCTGGTGGGACACAACCCTGCATCGGTAAGCTATGTCACGGCAAAGCAGAAGACCGCGCATGAGCTCGGCTTTCATTCGATCCAGGATGATCAGCCGGAAGATATTTCGGAGGAGAATCTCCTGAAGCTCATCGACAAGTACAACAATGACCCGAAGATCCACGGCATTCTCGTGCAGCTTCCGCTGCCGAAGCATATCGATGAGAAGAAGGTCCTCAATGCCATCGATCCTGATAAGGATGTGGACGGATTTCATCCCGTCAATGTCGGCCGCCTCATGATCGGAGGGAAAGAAGCGAAGTTCCTGCCCTGTACCCCTGCGGGCATCCAAGAACTGATAGTCCGTTCCGGGTTCGAGACAGCCGGTGCCGAAGTGGTCGTAGTGGGCCGTTCCAATATCGTCGGCAAGCCGATCGCCAATATCATGCTCCAGAAGGGAAAAGGCGCGAATTCGACGGTCACCATTGTCCATACCGGCACGAAGGACCTTGAAGCCCATTGCAAGCGGGCCGATATCCTCATCGTTGCCGCCGGTGTCCCGGGTCTGGTGAAACCCGAGTGGATCAAGCCGGGTGCATGCGTTATCGACGTCGGGGTCAACCGCGTGGGCGAGAAGAAGAGCGAGAAGACGGGCAAGATGGTGCCGATTTTGAAGGGTGATGTCGACTTTGATGCAGCCAAGGAGATAGCGGGAGCTATAACGCCGGTGCCGGGCGGCGTGGGACCGATGACGATTACGATGCTCATGAAGAACACGGTGAAATCTGCAAAACTGGCGGCAGGTCTCGCATGATCCGAGGCGAAAATCCTAAAAGGTGAGGCGAATAACGCTCATTGAAAAATCGGAAAGTGAAGAATTATAATGAGTTATAGACCCTTTCACGAGCGCAGTGCACGGCGGTCCTCGTAAGTTTCTGTTCAGGAAAAAGGAGCAGGCTATGTCAGCGAAAACATTACAATATGAAGCAGAAGGTGCGCAGATCCTCCTCCGGGGTATCATGGACAAATCAGGTCAGAACCTGCTGGCCTGTTATCAGTGCCGGAGATGCGCAGCAGGATGCCCGGTGGGCGAAGAAACGGGTGTGACCCCGGACCGGCTTATCCGGCTGATCCTCCTGGGCGACCGGGAAGAGGCTCTGAACAATCTTCTGGTCTGGAAATGCGTTGCCTGCTATACCTGCGGTACGCGGTGTCCGAACAATATTCAGACTGCCCGCATTACGGAGACGCTCAAACAGATCGCGAAGGAAGAGCATCTCGAGCCGCTCAGACCCCGGATTGCCGACTTCCATAGTGCGTTCATGAAGGCGGCGGGGCATATGGGCCGCTTCAATGAGATCGAGGGAATGGGTATCTATGAAGTCAAGACGGCTGTGAAGGAGCTGAAGAAGGGCAATGTCGGCGCGGTCATCGAGGAGATGAAGAACCAGGCAAAGCTCGGCATGAAGATGATGAAGAAGAAACGGATGCATTTCAAGGTGGACAAGGTGAAGAACAGGACGGAGATTAAGGCGCTGTACCGCAAGGCAAAGGCGGAGAAGGGAGCGTGACCATGCAACTCGCATATTATCCCGGATGCTCTCTGCATGCCTCCTCGGAACTGTATGACGTGCAGTGCAAGATGGTCTTCGGGAATCTCGGCATCGAACTGAAAGAGATCGCGGATTGGAACTGCTGCGGTGCCACGGCTGCAGCCAAGACCGACGATTTCCTCGCAATTGCGCTACCGGCAAGAAACCTCGGGATCGCTGATGCGACGGGCCTCTCCGAGATCGTTATCCCCTGCTCCTCCTGCTATAGCAGGACGCTTGTCTCCCAGCAGCGGCTTAGCTGCGACCCGGAGCTGAAGGCAGCGATCAACGCGGAACTCGGCAGCAAGGTGGAAGGAGCGATCAAGGTCTCGAACATCCTCGAGGTGCTGAAGCCGCGGGTCGCGTCGGGAGAGATGGCAGAAAAAGCGAAGAAGAAGCTCGAAGGGCTTAAGCCGGCGTGCTATTACGGTTGCCTGCTCACCCGTTTCCCCTGTGATGTCACCGTGACCGACGATGTGGAGAATCCGCAGGGCATGGAGATCATCTGCAGGTCACTCGGCGCAGACCCGGTCGACTGGAGCTATAAGACGGACTGTTGTGGAGCCTCCGCATCAGTGAATGACGCTGAGCAGTCGTTGCTTCTCATGTCGCGCATCATGAAGGACGCTGAGGCGCGCGGTGCAAACTGCTATGTCACTACCTGTCCTCTATGCCAGTTCAATGTCGATGCGTACCAGGAGCAGGTGGCCCAGAAATACGGGCTGGAAAAGCGCTTGCCGGTCTATTTTATAACTGAACTAATCGGCATAGCCATGGGTTTCGATGCGGTCGGGATGCAGGTTGACCGTCATTTTGTAGATGCCATGGGGCTGCTAAAGGAGCTGAAACTGATATGAGCGTGTTATCTCAGTCAACGAAGCGTGGATCCGTACTCATCGTGGGTGGCGGCATCGGCGGCATGCAGGCAGCGCTTGACCTTGCTGACAGCGGATTCAAGGTGCATATGGTCCAGCGGGATCCTTCCATTGGCGGGACCATGGTCATGCTCGACAAGACCTTCCCGACGGGCGACTGTGCCATGTGCATGATATCACCGAAGATGGTGGAGGCGGGACGCCATCTGAATGTCGATATCCATACCCTTGCAGAAGTTACATCGGTTGATGGCGATGCAGGTGATTTCACGGTCAGGGTGAAACTCGCTCCCCGTTATGTGGATGCCGACAAATGCACCGGCTGCGGGGATTGTGAACTCAAATGCCCGAAGAAGGTCCTGAGCGAATTCGATCAGAATCTCGGCCAACGCAAGGCCGTCTACTCGCTGTTTCCCCAGGCTGTGCCGAATACGCGTGCAATCGACGCAAGTCAGTGTCTCTGCCTGAATGACCCGGACCGAAAGCGCTGCCGGCTCTGCGAAAAGGCCTGCAAGGCAGGAGCGATCAATTACAACGACAAGGGCAGGGAACTGGAGCTGCATGTCGGGTCCATCATCTTGAGCCCCGGCCTCGACCGGTATGATGCGCGTGTCCGGCAGGAACTCGGCCTGGGCCGCTGGAAGAATGTTGTTTCGTCCATACAGTTTGAACGCATCCTCTCCGCATCGGGTCCGTACAAGGGGGTGGTGCAGCGTCCTTCCGATCAGAAGCATCCCAAAAAGGTCGCCTGGATACAGTGTGTCGGCTCGCGTGATAACCATAATGCCAATCCCTGGTGCTCGTCGGTCTGTTGCATGTACGCGACAAAACAGTCGATCATTGCTAAAGAGCATGACAAAAACATAGAACCGACAATCTTCTTTATGGAAATGCGTGCCTTCGGTAAGGATTTTGACAAGTACGTAGAACGGGCAAAGAATGAATATGACGTGCGTTATCAGCGTGCCATGGTCTCGGCGATACGCGAGGAACCCGGGACGGGTGACCTGCTCCTGAAATACGCTTCCGAGGACGGCAGACTCATAACGGAGAAGTTCGATATGGTTGTCCTCTCCGTCGGCTTCCAGCCGCACGGTGACGCGGAGCAGTTCGCTAAGACCTTCGGTATCGAGACCAATGAGTATCTCTTCGCAAAGACATCTCCCTTCGCCCCCGTGAAGACGTCCCGGGAGGGAATATTCGTCACCGGCATTTACCAGGGGCCGAAAGATATCCCTGAAACGGTTATGCAGGGCAGCGGCGTTGCGGGAAGTGTCATGGCGATGCTCGCCGAGGTGCGCGGAACAGAGATCGTCAAGAAGGAACTTCCGCCGGAAAAGGACGTGACGGGAGAGGAGCCGCGGATCGGGGTCTTTGTCTGCCACTGCGGAACGAATATTTCCTCGACGGTCAATATCGACGAGGTGGTCAATGCCGTGAAGGACCAGCCCGGTGTGGCGTATGTCACCAACACGATTTATGCGTGCGCCCAGGACAACCAGGACATGATCAAGCAGACGATTAAGGAACAGAACCTCAACCGGGTTGTCATTGCGTCCTGCACGCCCCGCACGCATGAGAAGCTTTTCCAGGAGACGATCCGCGAGGCAGGGCTGAACAAGTATCTCTTCGACCTCGCCGATATTCGCGAACAGTGCTCTTGGTGCCATAAGGGACAGAATGAAGTTGCTACCAAAAAGGCTATCGGCATCGTGAAGATGTCCGTAGCCAAATCACGGCTCCAGGAGCCGCTGCAGAGCGAGACGGTCGGTGTGACGCCGGCCTGTCTCATCATCGGCGGCGGCATCGCCGGCATGACGGCTGCCCTTTCCCTTGCCGATCAGGGCTTCCCGGTCCATATCATTGAGAAGGACCCGGAGCTGGGAGGGTTGATAAAGCATGTGTACCGCACGCTTGACGGCCTCGATGTCCAGGAATTCCTGAAGGATAGAATCGGAGCGGTCAATGAGCACCCCAAAATTACCGTCCATACCGGCGTCGAGGTGAAGAAGACGGATGGGTTCGTCGGTAATTTCAAGACGATCCTGACGGATGGGAGTGCCATCGAACACGGCGCCATCATATTGGCGACGGGAGGTGTGGAATACCAGCCTACAGAGTATCTCTACGGCCAGACCCCAAACGTTATTACCCAGCGGCAGCTTGAAAAGACCTTAGCTGAGGGCGGATCTCCGGGGACGGGGAAACGGTATGTGATGATCCAGTGTGTCGGTTCGCGGGAAGAACCGAATCAGTACTGTTCCCGTATCTGCTGCCAGGACGCTATACGGAACGCCATTGCTATCAAGGAACGCAATCCCGCAGCAGAGGTTATCATCGTCTATCGCGATGTCAGGACCTACGGCCTCAGGGAGGATTATTACAAAAAGGCGCGCGACCTCGGGGTGATTTTCGTCCGCTATGATGTGGATAAAAAACCTCAGGTTGAGCAGACCGGGTCCGTGATTCAGGTCAGGACATGGGACTATATGCTCGACAGGGAACTGTCCCTTACGGCCGATTGGCTGGTCCTCTCGACCGGCCTCCGACCTCACCCTACAACCGAGCATGTCGGCGCAATGTACAAGGTAACGAGGAACCCTGACGGGTATTTCCTTGAGGCGCATGTCAAGCTCCGTCCCGTTGACTTTCCGAGCGAAGGATTATTCGTCGCAGGACTCGGCCACGCACCGAAGAATATTGATGAAACCGTTGCCCAGGCTCTTGCTGCTTCGGGTCGCGCCGGTGTCATTCTGTCACACGAGCATCTTGCCGTATCGGGAATCATAGCAAAACATAAGCGTGAGCTCTGCATGTCGTGCCTGAGTTGTTTCCGGGTTTGCCCGTTCGGGTCGCCCTATATTGCGGAGGACGGCAAGGTATCGCATAATGAGGTAAAATGCATGGGATGCGGCATCTGTGCAGGCATCTGTCCGGCCAAGGCTTTCCAGGTGAATAATTTCAGGGACGATCAGATCCTTGCGATGATTGATGCAGCGGTCGAGTCTGAGCCCGGTGTGGTCAATTAAGGTATAAGGGAGGAGAAGACAGATGGTGGATGGTGCGGTGACAGAGCAGACAGGGGTTTCGACGATCGAGAAGCCTCGGGAAATCCCGGAAGGCTGGGAGCCGAATGTGCTCGCTTTTGCCTGCCATTACTGCGCGTTCGCTGCGGCTGACCTTGCGGGTGTGATGCGCCTTTCCTATCCTCCGAACGTAAAGATCATCAGGCTGCCCTGTACGGGTAAACTCGATCACATCCATATACTGCGCGCATTTGAACGCGGCGTTGACGGCGTGTTTGTCGCCGGTTGACTCGTCGGCCAGTGCCATTACCTGGAAGGTAATAAGTTTGCCGCCCGCAGGATCCAGTATGCCAAAAAGCTCCTGGCAAAGGTCGGCATCGACCCTGTCCGGATCGAGATGTACAATCTATCCGCGGCTATGGGGCCGCGCTGGGCTGAGATCTGCACCGATTTTACCGAGAAGATTCGACAGATGGGTCCGTCGCCCATGTGGTATGCAACCCATAAGGAAAATAAAGGAGTGAACGAACCATGATCGTAGGCCAGCAAAAGCCGTTTGATGAGATATGGGAGATGGTCAAGGGCTTTAAGAAGGTTCTTGTCTACGGGTGTAACACCTGCGTGGCTATCTGCCATGCGGGCGGAGGGAAAGAAGCGGAGATCCTCACGTCCCTGCTCCGCATGAAAGCAGCCCAGGAAGGGGTCGACCTGCAGGTAGACCATGCAGCTATCGAACGGCATTGCGAGCCGGAATTCTTTGAACCCCTTGACGAGAAGGTCAGGACCTATGATCTCGTCCTTTCGACAGCATGCGGCGTTGGCGTGAATTTCCTCGCCGACCGTCTGGGTGGCAGTATGCCGGTCTACCCCGGCATCAACACCACGTTTTATGGCGGAGTTCCTGAAGCAGGGTTCTTTGTAGAACTTTGCGGCGGGTGTGGTAATTGTGTCCTGCACCTGACTGGCG
Organism: Nitrospiraceae bacterium UBA6905; assembly: GCA_002451165.1. Taxonomy (GTDB): domain Bacteria; phylum Nitrospirota; class Thermodesulfovibrionia; order Thermodesulfovibrionales; family UBA6898; genus UBA6898. The sequence continues at coordinate 27,849 of DKBH01000076.1, read as the reverse complement.
GCATCTGTCCGATTGTCCGCTGTTCCAAATCTCTCATGAATGGCCCCTGCGGCGGCACCAATAACGGCAAGTGCGAAGTGAGCAATGAAACGGACTGCGCATGGTTCCTCATTGTCGAGCGGATGAAAAAACTGGGGACGCTGGAGAAGCTCTATGAAGTCCAGCCGCCCCGCGATTGGTCGACGGGAACGCATGGAGGTCCGCGGAGAGTATCGCTTGAACATATCCGGGCGTACGAGGAACAAGAAGAGAAGAATGCAGCAACGGAGGGAAGACGATGAAGAGCGGCAGCAACCTGGAACGAGTCATTGCAAGCGGCAAGATGGCGGTTACGGCCGAGCTCGGCCCGCCCATGAGCGCCGATCCTCATGAAGTGATCAAGAAGGCCAACATCCTGAAGGGCTTCTGTGACGCTGCCAATATTACGGATTGCCAGACTGCTGTTGTTCGCATATCGAGCATCGCTGCCGCTTTTATTGCCCTGCGCGAAGGGCTTGAGCCGGTCATGCAGATGACTTGCCGGGACCGCAACCGGATTGCCATGCAAGCCGACCTCCTTGGTGCAGCTGCTCTCGGACTCAAGAACTGCCTTTGCATCGCGGGTGATCACCAGATGTTCAGCGCCGCAGGCAAGCTGAAAGGGCATCCCGGGGCAAAAAACGTCTATGACGTAGACACCTGCCAGCTCGTCGGCATCATGAGGAAGATGCGCGACGAAGGGCTTCAGCAGGGCGGCGATAAGCTGGAAGTGGCTCCGAAGTTCTTTATCGGCGCCTCCTGGACTCCTATGGGAGATCCCATGGATTTCAGACCGTATAACCTGAAGAAGAAAGTGGATGCTGGCGCTGACTTCATCCAGACCCAGGGGATCTATGACATGGAACTCTTCAGGTCCCAGATGGAAAAGGCGCGGAACCTCGGGCTTCTTGAGAGGACTGCGATGCTTGCCGGCATTATTGTGCCGAAGAGCGCGATGATGCTCAAATACATGGATTCTTCTGTTGCGGGCGTCACGGTACCCAAATCACTGATCGAACGCATGAACAAGGCGAAAGAGGCTGCAGGGGACGACAAGAAGAAGGCGCGTGAACTGCAGGAACAAGAAGGCATCAAGATCACGATCGAACTCATTCAGCAGGCCCTCGAAATCCCGGGGGTAAGGGGTGTCCACATCCAGGCGATCGAGTGGGAGAGTGCGATCGAGCCGATCGTCAAAGCAGCCGGCCTATATCCCCGACCGACGTTTCCCGATGCCTGAGGGAAAGGCTTGTCGAAGGCCAGCGATTGGAGAGGCGGCGGGGTAAGAAGTCTCGTAAGATCCATCGTCCCCATGGTGTTCGATAGGTAATTTTTTGTTGACAGCAGCTCATAAAATTGCAAAAATAAAACTGATGAAACACGTCGCCATAGCTCTACTGATCGCGCTCTGCGTAGCGGTATGTGTACCCCTGACACCTGCTGCTGCGCCTGCCGGCGACAGTCCCTGTATTGCGGTGCTGGACGTCTGCAATACTTCCCATGCAGCAATATCGGTGAATGCCGAGAGCCCCGTCATTGAGGAGTGCCTCTCCACACTGCCGCCGATGGCATGCGCCGGATCCCTGTACAGTAATAAACTTGTCTACCACCCAGCGATATTCGCTGTCAAAGACGACCGACCTCCCATAGCCTAACCGTCCGTTCCGAAGTTGCTGAGTAATTTTTTGGTGATGCAGGTGCTTCCTGCATCCGGAAGAGCTCTTTTCAGGCTTTTCTTCCCGTTAAACTCGGTCCCGCTTCGGGCATCTTGAGAATTAATCCCGGGCGGGACCTCTTTTTAGCAGAAGTCTTTTTTGTGACAGTCAAATCACCTGCTTCATGCGAAGCAGTTACTAAGGGGAAGTTACACGAGGAGGTAGATTATGGAAGCTGAAAAATTGTTTGATGAACATCTTTCTCGAAGGCGTCTTATAAAAGGTGCGGTCGGTGTCGCAGGCATTGCAGTCTTAAGCTCAGGTGGCTTGGGGATGTTATCGAAAGCAGAGGCCAAAGGCGGCTCCACCGAAAAGTGGCCCTGGCCCTATACGAAGCTCGATCCCAAGAAAACCGCCTAGATCGCCTATGACGAATGGTACCGCGTATTCTGCGGCGCAGCGGTTATCAACAGCGTATTCAGCCAGCTCAGAGAAAAAGTGGGCGAGCCCTATACATCTTTCCCCAGTGATGCCTTTGTTTTCCTTGAGGGCGGCATGGTGGGGTGGGGCACGATTTGCGGCTCTAACGCTGGTGCGAATATTGTTGCAAATGCGATCATCGGTCCTCGGATTGCAGGGCCAGAATGCGAGAACGGAGCTGCTATCGGTGCGGACACCCTGCAGTGGTATTCTGAAACAGCGCTTCCCACCTTTACACCCAAGGAGCCCCGGCAGAAGGTAAAGATCATCCAGACGACGAGCAATTCACCTCTTTGCCATGTCTCGGTCGGCAAGTGGATGAAGGAAGCTGGCTATGCGCTGAGCAGTCCGGAGCGCAGGGACCGCTGTGCACGCGTTGCTGCAAGCGTCGCCTATCAGCTCGTACAGAACCTGAATGCCTGGAAGGATGGTACGTATAAGCAGCTATCTGCTTGGAAGCCGGCGAGCAACATGGGTGTCACAGCTCAGCAGAACTGCACCGAGTGCCACGGATCGACTATCCCGACGCCACCGGCGGCAAAGAAGATATAGCGTACATCGTCATCATGCATGGCGGCTGGTGTTCTCCTGGGCGTCAGAAAAGTTTAGCGCGGGATTCCCGCTGGAAGAGAAAATTATCTGGAACATGAAAGGAGCAGTATGATTAAGAGAAAGTGGGCAGTGATGGTTGCGTTCTTGGTGCTTGTTTTTCCGGTTTGTTCCTATGCTGCAGGTCTCTGCTGCCAGGTGTCGAGCGGTTCTCAGGAGAGCCTCCTTGAAAGTACCCTCCCGGAATCGGGAAGATTTTCGCTGCAATTCTTGTATAGCTTTTCTATGATGGACGATCTGAAAGAAGGGAGTTCGACCGTATCGCTGCAAGATGTGAAGGACGAAGGAACATACACGAAACTGCCTGTTGACATGCATATGATAAAATACGTGGTGAATGCCACCTACGATTTTAACGACAACATTACTGCCTTCGTATCGGTTCCCTATGTACGTAATACCATGGATATGGAGATGGGAATGAGCATGATGGGGATGGGCACAACTTGGATGGATCATACGATGACCCCGATACAGGCACTGGGGGATGTCACGGTGATGGGGCTCTATCACTACTATCTGAAAGGTGGCAATGTCAAAACGGATATTTTGACCTTCGGCCTCGGCGTAAAGACTCCGACAGGATCGGCAACGGAAAAAGGGTCGAGCGGGAAGTTCATCCATGCTCATATGCAGCCGGGCACCGGTTCATGGGATCCCCTCTTCTCTGTCATATATACAAAGGATATGGCCCCCTTTCTTGTTCAGACTGATCTGACCTATCAGCTGACCACGAGAAACCGCGACGGGTATGAGTTTGGCGATTCCTTTACGGCAAATATTAACGGTAGGTATGCCGTTACTTCTTCTTTCAATCTCACGGCAGGTGCTACGTATCTTCATGTCAACAGGGCAGATGACCGCGACGGAAACTACACTGACCTGACCAGCCTTATGGACGATCCGGACAATACGGGTGGCGATAGTATATGGATTTCGCCCGGGATAAAAGTAAGACCTTTTAAGAACAACCCTGCTGCTATAGACCTGAAGGCCCAGTTCCCGGTATGGGAACGCGTCAACGGTATCCAGTTGGTGTCAACGTACCGCATACTGGCAGGAATCACGTTTAACTTTTAGTGCCCTTCCATGAAAGGGTAACACAACACGATACGAGGAGGAATTACCATGTTTCGGAGAAGTGCCATCTACCTTATCGTAGCAATAAGTGTGGTGTTCGCGGTGACGGCGGTTGCCCAGACGAAGGATGATGTACAGCATCACAAGGAGTGCAAATACTGTGGTATGGACCGGGGTAAGTTCGATTTCACCCGTATGCTGATCGTATATGATGACGGGACAAGCGTTGCGGTCTGCAGTATCCATTGCGCTGCCGTAGATCTGGCGAACAATATCGACAAAACACCGAAAAGCATTCAGGTGGGAGACTTTAATTCGAAGGACCTCATCGATGCTGAAAAAGCCTTCTGGGTCGTCGGCGGAGAAAAACCAGGCGTCATGTCGAAGCGGGGCAAATGGGCGTTTGCAAAGCAGGAAGACGCAGATGCCTTTCTGAGCAAGAACGGAGGTTCCCTTGCCGATTTCGAGACAGCGATGAAGGCTGCCTATGAGGATATGTATAGTGATACCAAGATGATTAGGGATAAGCGGAGGATGAACAGAATGAAGCAGTCCGAAGAACGGGGGCATAAACATTAGACCTATCGGGGCAAACTGCCTCAAGGAAGCACGTACGGCGCGTGATATAATATCGCGCGCCGGAATGTTCCTGATGACCATCTTCTGTAGCGTTGCCCTACTGTCCTGTGCGCGGCAACCGCATTACCCGGAACCTTCCCGCAAAGGCACGGTTGTGATCGTTGATATCCGTACCCTGCAGGAAAACATACCGCAGTTCTATTCCTACCACTCCCTAGGTCGTACTATCAATTTTTTTATCATAAAGATGGATGGCAGGGTGCTTTCATTTCTTGACGCCTGCATGAAATGCCACCCAAAAAAACGCGGATTCAGATTTGACAGCGGCTTTGTCATCTGCAGGGCATGCGATGAGCGCTTCCCCGTTTCAGAAATAGAAACGGGAATTGGGAGCTGTTATCCCATCAAACTTGAGGGTCAGGTTGACGGCAATGAATATCACATTGCCGTAGCTTCGCTCGAAGCTATGGCCTTGAAATACTTCAGGTGAGCAGAGGTGGACTACCACAAACCTGCGAGGTTATTCCAATGAGAGTATGAAGATGAGCGGTAGACTCTGCCGCAATATTACGGCTGATAGGCCGACTTATCACCTATGTCATAGTGGAGCGGCATAAAGGCCTTGCGGACCATGAAGACCACGAGCATAAGGGAAATGACTGCCAGGCCATAGGCGGCCTGTTTCTTGTCGATCAGCCCCAAGCCGAAAAAGAAGAGCCACGCCGGCATGATCATGCCGAGAAGATATCCTTCGAAAAGTCTGAAGCAGAACGCTTCTTTTGCCGTAATGAATCCGAGACAACAGGACAGCGGTATCAGCAACAGTGCGCCGAACGGCACTCCGAACAGCGCAGCAGCCGGGCTTCCCTTGCCCAGGAGGAAGAGCAGCGCGAGGCAGAAAACAGCACCGTAGTATATCTTCTTGAGCAGCCGATGGAACTTGCCGACATACAAATGAATGAAAAAGACGCTCAGGCCGACGCTGAGATAGAGCAGAAGAATAAGCATGTCAACTGCCAGCCCCGAATGTATGAGCGGTATGTCGAGTAGCTCCGGTAATCGCATGCCGGCGAGAGCCAGTGCAGCGGCGACGACGACGAACACCGTGGAGAGGACGATACCTGTGCGGTAGAGCAGTACCGTAATCCGGTCTTCCTTCGTAAGGGGCTGAAAACTTGCCGTATCTCCCATAGACTAAGTATACATCCTTCCTGACCGTTGGAGCAATGGCGCATTGCACGTGCAGGACTTGTAACCTTCCTGCGTAAGGGCTATTATATTCAGACGGCGCATTGCAAGGAGATTGGCATGGCAAAGACCACGATACAGGATCTTCTGAAGAAGAAGGCAGAGGGCAAGAAGATATCTATGCTTACTGCATATGACTACCCCTTTGCCCAGATCATCGATGAAGCGGGCGTCGATGCAATCCTGGTGGGTGATTCGCTCGGCGTGGTTGTCCAGGGGCTGGAAAATACGCTTCCGGTCAGCATGGACGAGATGATCTATCATACGAAGATGGTTGCACGTGCGGTGAAGAATGCCATGGTGATCGGAGACATGCCGTTCATGTCCTATCAGGCGAGTCCGGAGGATTGCCTGAGAAACGCCGGCAGATTTCTGAAGGAGGGCAGTGCTGCGGCGATAAAGATTGAAGGCGGAGCCGAGATAGCGGACAAGATCAAGGCGATGACGCGATCTGACATTCCGGTTATGGCGCATATCGGATTAACCCCCCAGTCTATCCATAGAATGGGAGGCTATAAGGTGCAGGGCAAGACCAAATCGGCAGCACGTAAATTGATGGAAGAGGCCAGGATTGTAGAGGACGCAGGAGCTTTTTCCCTGGTTCTCGAAGGAATTCCCATGACCCTTGCCCGGGAGATAACGAAGACACTCTCGATACCGACCATCGGGATCGGCGCCGGTCCTCATTGCGACGGGCAGGTGCTGGTGATGCATGACCTCCTGGGTCTTTTCGAACGGTTTGTACCGAAGTTTGTCAAGCGGTATGCTCATATGAGAGAGGAAGCTGTCCGGGCTGTCCGTGAATATAAGAGGGAAGTGGAAGATGGACTCTTCCCCTCCGAAGAGCAGAGCTTTAAATAGTCCTTGTATTGCTGAAGGCGCTTGGGGATGATCACCGAGGCGTTCTAAAGAAGTATGGCTCATGTGATGGCCAGGCCTTTTTTCGTGAAGAGTACCAACTATCGATCAGTTTCGCTCTGCAGTGGGGGAAAAGATCATAATGCATGTTCATTACGATCTGAAGAGCTGCGGATGACAGAGAGTCTTCGGTGGTGTGATGGGAATTGTTTTAAGGGGAAACAGGTTCTGGAAGCGTAAGCATGAAAGATCAAAAGCGACAGGATATCAAGATATTTCTTCTTGGGGCTGAGCCTGAGGACATAGACCGCGAGCTCGCTGCTTTACGCGAGACCTGGCCATCGGTGGAATTTTCTGTTGCGCACAACAGACAGGAGTTCATGGAGAAGCTATCCCTTTTTTGTCCTGACCTTGTTGTGGCTGATGTTGCGATGCCGGATATTACCGTTGTCGAAGCCATCGACATTATTAGGGAGAAGGGCTGGGAAGTTCCGGTTGTCGCTCTTGCAAGCGAAGATAAAGAGAACGAAGCTCTCGCTAGCATCAGACAGGGGGCCATGAGCTGTCTTTTGAAGAAGAACATTGCCGGACTGGCAGCGCAGGCGAAGCGGTGCCTGGAGATGGGGGAGCGGCGCAAAGCCGAGGAACGAGCGGAAACTGAACGGATGAGGCTTCAGATGCTGCTTTTCGGGAACAGGATGATGGAGGCCATCGGGAGGCTATCGGGAGGTGTTACCCACGATTTTAATAATATCCTGACCGGCATCATGGGATATGCCGAAATATGCCTCTCTGACAGCCCTCTGGAACCGGAGACGCGGCGCAGGCTGGAATCTATCTTGGCCATCTCGCAGCGGGGAGCGGACCTGGTTAAAGAACTTCTTACCTTCAGCAGGCAGATGGCAACGGATTTCACGGTTGTCGACCTTAACGGGTTCATAACGGACATTATGCACTTTTTGAAAAGGATTGTTGGAAAGACCATTGAGATCCGGCTGGAACTGTTCCCGGAGGTACTGCCGATAGGCTGTGAGCCGATTCAGTTCACACAGGCACTGATGATTCTTGTCCTAAATGCGCGGGACGCCCTGTCCGGAAGCGGCACGATAATAATCGAGACGAAAAGAGGTCTGACCGGCGATGCTCATGTTCCGGATGGATGGTCGGCAGAAGACTGGGATAAGTATTGCTGTATTACCATATCCGATAACGGTACCGGCATCAATGAACAACATCTCCCAAGGATATTTGATCCTTTCTTCGCCGTAAGAGAGAGTGGCAGCAGAACTCGATACGGATTGCCTGTCGTTTCTTCAGCGATCAGAACGCATAATGGAACGATTGCCGTCTCGAGCACAACGAGCGAAGGGACGAGCTTCACGATCTGTTTACCGCTGTGTGATGCTCAAAAGCAGTCCGGCGAGATGCAGTTCTATGAAAAGATCCCGGCAACGGCACGCGAGCGGCTCAGTGGTGCGGAGACCGTTCTCGTGGTAGAAGACGAAGATGAATTGCGGGATATGCTTGCATCGTTCATGGGCTCGCTGGGCTACACGGTTGTACCGGCGCGTAATGGCCATGAGGCGTTGTCGCTGTACCGGAAGGCGCCTGAAAAATACCATATCGTCATATCCGATATGCTCATGCCGCACAAGGGGGGTATAGAACTGTTTCATGAGATCAGAAAACTCAATCAGCATGCACGGTTTATATTGGTGACCGGGTACAGCCTTGCAGATGTGGATGAAGCGGTCCTTGCACAGCTGACGGCAATTCTCCGGAAACCCTATACTCCCCAACAGGTCGTCAGTCTGATGAGGAATATTCTCGACGCTTAAGCTTCGGGAATCGATGCTTCATCCGCGGCGGGGGAAAGGGACACCTGCTGGGCCTTGATTTTGAGAATACGTCTGCCTTTCATAGTGACGATCGTAAATTTCGTTCCGTCCGACTGAAAACTGTCACCGACCGTGGGGATTCTCTGGAGATTGGCAATAAGGTATCCGCCGATGGTATCGTATTCGTTCGATTCCGGAATATCAAAACCATGGTCTTCATTAAGATCGCGGATGGCAAGCGATGCATCGATAAGGCGCGATCCATCATTCAGTTCCTGCACGGGGGTCTCAGTATCATACTCATCCTGGATCTCACCCACGATCTCTTCAATCAGGTCCTCGATGGTAACGAGACCGGTGACTGCGCCGTACTCATCAACGGCGATTGCCATATGCTGGCGTTTCTTCTGCATCTCCTTCATGAGTGCGCTGATTTTCATCGTTTCAGGAACAAAGAGTGCCGGATGCAGTATCTTTGCAATGGATATGGGCCTGCTGTTGGCCAATTCATTGAAGATATCCTTGTTGAAGAGGACTCCCTTAATATCAGACATGTCCTTTTCGTAGACAGGATAGCGTGAGAAATTCTCCGTGGAAATCTTTCTGATGACATTCTCCGGAGACTCATGTAGGCTGAATGCTATCATCTTTGCAGCGGGTACCATCACGCCTTTTACCGAGATGTCGGCAAAATTGAAGACACCGTGGATGAGTTCGTGCTCCGTGGCTTCGAAAATGCCTCTGTCGGTCCCTTCTTCGATGAGGAGCTTGATCTCCTCTTCGGTAATAAAGGATCGCTGAGAAAATGCCTTGCCGCCGAAGGGTTTCAAGAAGACGTTACTGCTGGCAGTCAGAATATTGACAAAAAATGATGATAGCTTCGATATGAAAGTAATCGGACGGGCAACAAAGAGGCCGACTTTTTCGGGATTCCGCAGCGCTATCGATTTCGGTACGAGTTCTCCGAGGATCAGCGAAAGATAGGATATGGCGATGACGACGATGCCGATGGCTATGGCTCCCGCTGCATGAGAAATAACGGGGACCGGGATGGTCGCAATGAGCGGCTCGATCGTCGTCACCGATGCGGCACCGCCGATGGCAGATGCAAGTGCACCGGCAACCGTGACTCCGATCTGGACGGTTGCCAGGAACCGGTCAGGCTCCGACTGCAATCTGAGTAGTTTTTTAGCGTTGGGATTATTATTTTCTGCAAGCTTCTTAATGAAGGATTTCCGGGAGGTCACGACGGCAATTTCTGATGCAGCAAAAAAACCGTTCAGCACCAGAAAGATGAAGATAAATAAGAGTTCAGGTATCATGCGTTAGCTGTTAGTATTATACATCATTGCAGTCGAAACAGCACAAAGTTGCGGCATTGCAGTTGGTAGTGAGTTCTCCGCGTTATCAACTGCAAATTGACTAAACAGCTGAAGATATCTAATATATGATGAACGTTGTAGCGAGGAGACGATTGTGCAGACGAAGCTCAAGGTGGTCCTGGTTGCCCATACGCCGAATCCTGAGGCTACCATTGCCATGGCCGCAAAACTCTGCTATAGCCCATCTGACATCGATGCGCTGAGGAAGAAGATCGCTGCAAAAGACCAGAAAAGGTTCGTGGAAAAACTCATGAAGATGGGCCATATGAGCCCCATTGAACATGCCTCGTTCACCTTTGCGGCAGAAGGCATATCACGGGCATGTTCCCATCAGCTTGTCCGTCATCGTCTCGCCAGTTATTCCCAGCAGTCACAACGATATGTCAGCGAGGAGGCAGGGTTCGATTATATCATTCCGCAGGCAATAGAGGGAGATGCAGAGCTCGAGCGCTATTTCTCGGATTTCATGGCAAACGCGCAGAATGCGTATAACCATATCGTGAAGAAACTGGGTGAAAAGGGGATGACAGGCGAGGCAGCGAATCAGGACGCTCGATTTGTTCTCCCGAATGCTGCCGAGACCAAGATCATGATAACCATGAATGCACGGGAACTGCTCCATTTCTTCCGGCAGCGTTGCTGCAACAGGGCTCAATGGGAAATACGGAACATGGCCGTGGCGATGCTCATCCTGGTAAGGGACATTTCACCGACCGTGTTTGCAGGAAGCGGCCCCGGATGCGTCAGCGGACCCTGCCCGGAAGGTGAATATAGCTGCGGCAAGGCTGTCGAAGTGCGGAAGAGGTTCAAAAACCTTTGATATGGTTGTTTTCATGACCGCTTTCTAGTTGCAGCGAGAACAGCGGGCCGGGCGCTACCGGTCTTGCTGAAGCCCTGACAAGCATGCGTCGAGAAAGATAGGTCTTCATCGGGTATCATGCCGCATCGAGCGGGTTCCCTGAAGTCCTTGTCTTAATTATATCCATCGTCACGGCATAAAGAACTAAAGAGAGGTAAGAAAATATGGCTTACGTAATAGCACTTGCGGGAAAGGGTGGAACGGGCAAAACGAGCATTGCCGGCTTATCGGTACGGTATATCATGGAGAAGAAGAAAAAGCCGGTATTAGCGGTGGATGCGGACAGTAATGCATGTCTGAACGAAGCGTTGGGAGTGCCCATACACGCGACCATCGGCCATCTGCGCGAAGAATCACTGGAAACGATACGCAGCGGGGGCGAGCGTCCCGGCGGCATGTCCATGGAGCAGCTCTTCGACTACCAGGTTCAGCAGTCTGTCATAGAGGCGAAGGGCTTCGACCTTATGGTCATGGGGCGCCCGGAAGGACCGGGATGCTATTGTGCAGCGAATAACATCATCAGGAAGTATACGGACAAACTGTCCGATACCTATCCCTATGTGGTGATAGACAACGAAGCCGGCATGGAGCATCTGAGCAGGAGAACCACGCACAAGGTCGATCTCCTACTGATCGTTAGTGATCCGACGGTGCGCGGTATCAGGACAGCCCGCAGGATTGCGGATCTCGTAAAGGAACTTAATCTAGATATAGAGCGATATGCGCTGATCATCAACCGCGTTGCAGGAGATGAGGGAGAGGAACTAAAGAACTTTGCGGAAAGCCTCGGGCTTACGGTCGCGGGCCTTGTTCCCCAGGACAGGGCCGTATTCGATAACGATCTCGCCGGCAAGGCTATCGTGGATCTGCCTGAAGACTCTCCTGCGGTACGGACGGTTTTTTCGATCCTCGATGCTTTTCAGATCCCCTGAGATCCTTTCTCGCTCCGGTTGTTTTGTGAAGCCTCTGGGGTTTCCTTTCGACAGACGGGCATGAAGGGGGATTGCATAGATCCGTTCCGAAGACGAGCAGAGTTCAGTTCGTTGCTGTGGCGCCCTAGTTTTTCGGAGAAGGAAAGGATGCTTCCCTTCACAACACGGAGTGATTCCTGTGCCTGGAATGTTTGATTTCGTGCAGTGCACGGTGAACAACCGAAAGGCATTCGTGATGACGCGCATCCTGATCTGAGACACCGAATGAAAAGGAGTTACGGGCGCTCTTCCCATACAGTTTCATTATCTCCCATGAACCGCACTCCGATCTTGTAGACTACTGCTTCAGGCTGGCCGAAAAGAGCGGCTTCATCGCACCGTTCAACCCACATCACCAGCGCAGTTTGGGAGGTCATGGACATAAAATTATGAATCGTGATCTGCTGGCCGACGGCAAGCGGAGTTGACGAAAGAAAACAAATTCCGGTCTCACTAATATTTATCAGGGAAGCCTCAAAGGTGCCTCCTTTTGAAAAGGGATCGAGGGAATATTCCACCTTTTCTCCGGAATACTCCTGCCGGTCCGTTCTTCTTTGGTCAAACATACTCATGGACCACTCCTGTTGCAACACGCAGATAAGCCGCTGTATCTGTATTCTGTGGTGATACACTGCAAGCCTCTGTTCTCTATCGTAATAGCAGCCGAAAGAGGTCTGCAGAGCGTATGAGGGTGCAGGAAGCACGTCCTCTGTGCAGTCTCAAACAGGACCATCAGCATGCCTTCACCTGCTACTATCTTCATTCACATCAGAAAGAAACAACACGTCTGCCTGTCTCAGGTCTGAAGGTTTGTGTCATGTCCGGTATTCAGCATTAATGCGGATATAGTCTTCGGTCAGATCACAGGTAAGGACACTTACGGATGCCTTGCCAGCATGAAGATCGACGGTTATCTTCAGTTCCTTCTTTTTCATTTCTTTGGTCGCTTCTTGGTCCTTATTGTTCGCAACACCATTCTTCACGACCTGGACCTTATTAAAGAAAATATCTGTGCTGTCAGGATTGAACTTGGCATACGAATAGCCTGCTGCAGCCATGATCCGGCCCCAGTTCGCGTCATTTCCGTAAACAGCTGTCTTTACGAGGCTGGAATTTGCAATTGCAAGAGCAGCCTTTTCAGCATCAGCTTCTGTTTTCGCCCCCTTGACTACGACCTCGACCAGTTTGGTCGCGCCTTCGCCGTCTTTGACGATGAGCCGGGAAAGCTCATACGTAAGATCGTCGAGCGCCTTTTGGAATGCGGGATAATCGCGGGATGTCGGCTTCAGCGCTCTATTTCCTATTACCCCGTTCGCCATGATCAGAGCCGTATCGTTCGTCGATGTATCGCCGTCAATGGTTACCCTGTTAAAAGACTTCCGGACAGCGTTGTTCAACGCGGTCTGAAGCGTCTTCGCATCGACTGCGATATCCGTTATCAGGAAGCAGAGCATGGTCGCCATGCGGGGAGCGATCATGCCGGCACCCTTGCATATCCCCGCGATGACCCCCTGCCTGCCGGTGACGCTGATTGTCCGCGAGGCGACTTTCGGAAAGGTGTCCGTTGTCATGATCGCTGCTGCAGCGTCGGCGAGCGAAGAAAGGCCGAGCCCGCCGGCCAAAGGTCCGATGGCAGGAATGATCCGCTGCATCGGCATGGGTGTGCCGATAACACCGGTAGAGCAGCAATAGGTAAGCTCCGGACTAATATCGAGGCAGCGGGAGATTTGGACCGTCATCTCTTGAGCATCCTTCATGCCCCGCGTTCCTGTGCAGGCGTTGGCATTGCCGCTGTTGACGATAATGGCCTGTCCTCTGCGTGACCGGATCTGCTGCATGCAGAGCCTGACGGGAGCTGCCTTGACGGTGTTCGTCGTAAAGATACCTGCAACAGATGCCTCGACCTCCGAGACGATGAGAGCAAGGTCCTTTCTTCCTGGTTTCTTGATTGCTGCCTCAGTGACAGAGAAGAGGAAGCCGCGCGGCGTTCGTATGTCGTATGCCCGTTTCATGCCGATAGGATATATGGAAATGTTCCTTCTTTTCAATACATTCGAGAGGAGAGAGCGGTTCGTACGCTCAGGACATGAACGCATTTTCGCAGGGATAGAGCTGTTATGTTACTGTACTATATGGCTAAAGTACTGGTCGGCATGAGCGGCGGCGTCGATTCGAGCGTGACAGCCCATCTCCTCAAAGAGCAGGGGTTTGATGTAGAGGGAGTCAGCTTTGTGCTTTGGGAGGCGCGCCAAAAAGACGGCGCATCTTCCTGCTGCGCGTTTGCGGCGAGGGATAGCGCTGCACGGACGGCTGCGGTACTCGGGCTTCCGCTTCGTGTCATCGACGTCCGGGGGGCCTTTTACGAAAAAGTCATAGAGCCTTTCGTCGAAGCTTACGGAAACGGCTTGACGCCCAACCCCTGCATTCTTTGCAATAAGTATATTAAATTTCCCTATCTTCTGAAGGCTGCTGATGAAGCTGGTGCTGCATTCATTGCAACCGGTCATTACGCCCGGATTATGAGGGATAATAAGCAGGGCGTCCCGGACATTACGCCTATCGCGATAGCTGCACAAACAGGGGAGAAGGCCGATAGGCGAGAGCCGAATATATTTCTGAAAAAGGGAAGGGACGAAAAGAAGGATCAATCGTATGTGCTCTACGTCTTGACCCCGGCGCAGCTTGAACGTCTTCTTTTGCCGCTTGGCGACTACACGAAGGAACAGGTTAGGCAGATCGCCCGGTCGGTCGGCCTGCCTGCTGCCGACCGCCCGGAAAGTCAGGAGATCTGTTTTATCGAGGACCGTAATTACTGTCGGTTTCTTGAACTGCTTGCTCCTGACATCAGGAGGCCCGGACCAATCATCGGGCCGGACGGCAGCTTGGTCGGAATGCACAACGGTATCTACCGGTATACGCTGGGTCAGCGAAAGGGACTGGGCATTGCATCTCTTGAACCTTGCTTTGTCACGAAGATCGACCGGCAGCAGAATGCCGTCCATGTGGGGTGCAGGGAATCTGCCATGAGAGGACGCATCATTATCGGAGATATCAACTGGCTCTGCAGACCAGAAACGAGCACCTTTCGCGCTGATGCGAAATGTCGTTCGATGATGGAGGCCAAACCCGCAGTGCTGACGCTTAAGGGAGAAGGTATTCTTGTCCGCTTCGATGAGCCCGAGTGGGCACCGGCGCCAGGCCAGAGCGCTGTTTTTTATGCCGGTGATACTGTCATCGGGGGCGGCATCATCATGGATACAGAGGAGAGCTGATATCAGGCGGCATCCGTCAGGATCCCGTTGCTCATCCTGAGTTGCCTTGCCGCCTGAGCCGCTATCTCCCGCGTATGCGTCACGATGATGAAGGTGGTCTCCAGCTCCCTGTTCATCTCCTGAAAAAGCCTGATAATGTCCTGCTCTGTCTCCTCATCGAGGTCCCCGGTCGGTTCATCGGCGAGTACTACGGAAGGTCTGTTGATAAAGGCGCGTGCGATCGCGATCCGTCGCTGTTGCCCGCCAGAAAGATGGGAAGGATATGCCCTGATCTTCTCCTTCAGGCCGACACGTTCGATAAGTGCCTCTGCATAGGCCCTGACATCGCCGGAAAAATCGCCGAACGCGGTCGGGAGGAGGATATTCTCTAATGCAGTAAGTGTCGGGATAAGACTTGCGAACTGATAGATAAAGCTCATGTTCCGGTTCCTGAAGTGGGACCGGCTGTTATCGTCAAGCCTCCAAATGTCCGTCCCGTCGCAGAGCACGCTGCCGGAATCCGGCCTGGTCAGTCCTCCGATGAGGCTAAGGAGGGTGGTCTTTCCGCTGCCCGAGTGGCCGATGATCGAGACGATCTCCCCCTTCCGGACCGTGAAGGATGCATGATTGACAGCGTGCAATGCCTGGCCGTCTATCATATAGCTCTTGACGATGTCTGAAACTTCTATCACAAATCCTCCGGCGTCATGCATACATTACGAATTTTTTTCGATCTCCCTGTGAAGAGCGTCCGCTGCCCCCTCGTCGAACTGCTTGAGCGCCTCATACTCTTTCATGGCCGCGGCCTTGTTCTTCTGCTTAAGATAGGTCATGCCGAGGTTGTAATGCGCAGCGGCATAATTGGGCCGAAGCTTCACAGCCTTCTTCAAAGAGGCGATCTCATCATCGTATTTCCCGAGCTTGCCGTAAGCGACACCCATATTATTAAACAGCACGGCGTGTTCTGGCAGGTATTTGGCTGCAGTCTTGAACGCCTCGACTGCTTCGGCAGGTCGATTCAGGCGATCGTAAGCGGTTGCCATCTTGAACCAGGCATAACCCATATCCGGTTTGATCTTCACCACTTTCTGATAGGTATCGATGGCCTCGGGATATTGCGAACTCCGGTCATAAAGATCGGCAAGATGATAGAGCGCCTCAGGGTCATTCGGATTCTCCTGGACCTTTTTATAGACCTCATCGAAAATAGTGTCGGCAGAGTATGGGTTGGTCGCGCTGTCCCCCTTGGACTTTTCCGAACGGTCTTCCCTGCTGCAGGCCGGCAGCAGACAGAGCAAAGTCACCAGCAATACAGCAGGCAGTCTCACTGTACTATTCCTTAACGGCTGCATCTTATTCCCCCTTTCTGATCGCGTCATACGGCTCCATGCTGCTTGCGAAGACAGCCGGCAGGAGAGATGCCAGAAGTCCGGTGACAACCGCAAAAAGCAGTGCACCCGAAATGAGTTCTGCCAGCACCGGCAACGACGGCAGCAGGTAGGGAAGCCTTAGGCTATGAATAACGGCAGCCTGGGAAACAGACAGGAGACCGCCGCCAGCAAGAATGCCTGCAATGCCTCCGGCAAAGGATAGGATGACAGCTTCGGTGATGATGAGGCGGAATACGTGTGCCTTTGTCGCGCCCATGGCACGAAGCAACCCCAGTTCCCTCTGCCGTTCATTGACAATCATGTAAAAAGCAAAGCCGGTCATGAGGAGTGCGAGTATCCACAAGATGACGCTGATGATTAAAATGCCCCTGAGCAGGCCGGCAAGCTGCCTTCTGACCGTGCTCGTCACCTCATCGGATGCGATCGCTTTGACGCCCTCTATGGCGTGCTCGATTCTGATGGCAACCCGCTCCGGCGTGAAACCTTCCGCAACCTGAACGAGGACAGCTGAAATCTTTCCCTTCTCGAGTTCCAGCGGCTGGATTGCTCTTGCTTGAGACTTTTCCGCCATACCGTATGCCGCTTCCATGGTCATGAAGACCGACTGATCAAAAAATTTCATGCCCGTAGGCTCCATGGTCCCTGCGACGGTGAACGGCACGCCGAAGAAGGGAATGATATCGTCCGTAAGCACCGGCAGAGAACTGCCGGCGATCACCTCATCATCTGCCAGCGGTTTAACGAGTTTCTTCTGCAGCCAGGGAGTGACTGTGAAATCGGTGGCCGGGTCGAATGCCACGAGGAATGTCTCTACATTATAGCAGCAGGTGAACGAAGTCGGTTTGATGAAGAGCTGCACAGATGCCTTTTTTACCCCTTCGACGTGCTCTATGGCGTCGTAAACATCACGGTCCATATAAAAACTCGTCGGCTCTCCGGAGAGAAGAGCCGCTTTTGCCTGGGACTCATGTTTTTCCGGTACCACGAGTACATCGGCTCCAAGCCGATACGTGCCGATCCTCAGCGCATTCTTCATGCCGATGATAAAGATCGTGGCACTCAGAAGTGTACCCGTCACCACCGCGACAAGCAGTAGCAGTACGAACGTTCTGATGAGTTTTCTCCTGAGATTCTTAAGGGCGAGCCCGAATATTCTTATTTTCCTCATCTTCTTATTTATTATAGGAAGTGCCGCAGGGAAAAGTCCATGGAGCCGCGATGCTATGGTCATGATCTGTCATTGAAGGAAAAAAGGGCCAGGATTGCTTCCCGGCCCTTGAGGATCTGATGGTGGTATTTCAGCTCTTATTTCTTTGCCATATGCCAGTCGACTTCAATACCGCAGAGCAGCGGAGAACCCTTGTCGACCTTCACCTCGATGCCATAGGCCTTGTGGCACCCTGCACAGGCCGATATACTTTCGACGAGCTCTGCATTCTTCAGATCCATGACGACGAGGGTGCTGTCGTCACCGTACGTCCGGGATGCAAGGAATGCGTATTTCCCGTCCGCCGTGAACGCAAAGTCATGCGGTCTCACGTTGTCGGGAAGGATGATCCGTTTCACGATCTCGTCAGTATCGGTATTTATGACGATGATCTGGGACTTATGCGTTCCGGGTTTCAGGCCGGGATCGAACTCGTTCGGAGCGCTGACGAAGAGATACTTCGAGTCAGGGGTCATGCGCGCCTGGTGGATGAAGGTCATCTCAGGGCTCGCGATCTCCTTGATCTTCTTCTTGGTCTTCCAGTCGTAGACATACACGATGCCGGTAGGCATGTCGGTGATGTAAGCCTTCTTCGCTCCCTTGGTCCACTGGATGCCACAGACAGCTTTCCCGATCGGCATCTTGTCCACCGTCTTTAGTTTATCCGAATCCCAGACATAGACATGGCCGTCTGCCATGTCCTCAAGATAGACCTTGCCGTCCGGACCGACAATCGTGCCGCAGAATTTCTTTCCGACGTCATAGGGGCCGCTCTTCTTGCCGGTGGCGAGGTCGATCTTGTACACCTTGCCGCTCAACGTTCCTGCTACGAGAACCTTCTTGCCTTTTTCACTTACGATTGCCTGGCCGTGGGTGCCCCCCTGTTTCTTCACTTCCTCGAAGCTCATGCCAGCAATAGTGCCTTCCATTTCGGAACCGGCCTCGGTGAGAACGATGCGGTCTTTATCAATATCCTTCGGTGCCTTCATCGTCTTCATGTCGATGATCGCGATATGGCCGCCGTGGCCTGCAATATAGGCGGTTGCGTCGAAGGTGAGTCCCTTGGAAGGCACGACCTTTGCGTCAATCGAAGGGCTGGGGCCCGTATAACAGGTATCCCCGGACATGTCAACAGCAGATACCGTGCCCGGTGTGCTGTTGAGAAGAATGAATCCAACAACTGTTAGAAAGACTACAGTCACTACCGCAATACTCTTTTTCATGTTCTTTCTCTCCCCGTTAAACATTCTTTTTTGAGATTATGATGAAATGCCACTTTCTCTCAGTATGTGAGAGAATAAACTTCCTCGTCACCTCCTTCTTTATCTTGTTTATTAAGAATATCGTTATAATTCAATACCTGTCAAACTCTAATTGTAATTATAAGCGATCTCATGAGAGCGTTTCAGGATGAAACATAAAAAGATTCTCAGAAAAAATGTGCATGCAGAAAAATAGACACTTGGTCGTATAAACACTTACTGCATAAGGCGCAGTGCATTGCGTACGGTGATAAGGCGACAAGGGGTCAGCCCGAAATAGTCTCCATCCAGCTGAATGTGGGCGTGTCCCTGCGCGATAATGTCAGATGCCCGGACATACACGACGTTCGCGTCACGCAGATGGGTGCCTCGAAAAATACCATAGGCAAAGCTCAATAAGGCATGCCGGGATCGTTCAGTGAGAAGACAGAGTCGGAGTGTAGGCTCAGCTATGTCCGCATCTGGCGTCGCCATGAAGTCACCCCCGTATCTCCGGGCTTTACCGATAATGGCGGTGTAACCGGTATACAATTTGCCATCGGCAGAAAAGAAAAGCTCCTCAGGTGCATAGGACAATACATTCTTGATGCCGCTCCAGATGTAGGCGCCTTCACCGGAAAGCTTTTTCAGGGTCCCACTGACATCATGGACCGTCTTGGCGTCGAAGCCGATGCCGGCCATGAGGCAGAAGTACCGTTCCTGCATCGGAGTTATGACCTTCCCGAGGGAGATATCCCGCACTTTTCCCACAGCAAGTCTGCCGACAGCGCCATCAATGTCGAGCGGCAGCGAGATTTCACGCGCAAAGACATTAGTTGTTCCCAGCGGCAGAATTCCGAGGGGGGTGTCAGACATCGCCATGCCGTTGATCACTTCGTTGATGGTGCCGTCACCTCCCGCCGCGATGATGCAGTAAGGTTTTTTCCGAATCGCGTTGTCAGCGAGAACACGTGCATGGTCATGATGTTCCGTGAACCAGACCTCTGTCCGAAATCCCCGTTGCCGAAGCAGTTGCTCAGCGCGGCCGATCTTTGCAGGGGAAAAGGAGCGCGATGCCGGATTACTGATGATGACGATCGAGAAACTCATTCAGGGAGACCTTTCCCGCACACGGACCGACCGTCGTTACAAGAACCGGCGTCTTCTCGAGATACCGGACCAGTGCATGCACATCAGCAGTTTCCGAAAGAAAGAAAACGCGTCCGCCAGCCAAGCTTTTCCTTTTCTTTATGTGAGGCACTCTGATATAGCCCATGACGCTTGAAGCAACATAACCGGTGGTGTAATCAGGGTCGTCAGACATGCAAAGCTCAGCGACGATGTCATGATGTGCGGCGACCTTTGCTGACAGAACAAGGGCTTCCCTGACGGTGCAGGTATCTATTGCATGGCTTTGCAGATAGCGGGACAGCTGCTGCTCGGCAGTGGGGGTAATGCCGAGGCGGGACGCCCGGATCCCCCGTTCTCTGTCATCGCCAACGCGTTTGCCGGAATGGGCGAGAACGAGCGCTGCCCCACGCATCGTTTTCTCATTCCCTATGATCGAGAAGGCGGTATTCAGCGCCCTTGATGAGATGCCAACCTGTGCGAGAATCCTCCACACGTATGTCTTGGCCCCGGCAGGAGACCCGCATTTCAGGGTAACGACAGGGAGAGAGGATATTTTTTTCGGAGGCTGACATATCTTTTCAATGGTGATGCATATTCTGTCAGGTCGGCCTTTGGGATGATTTCGTGCCCTGTTGATATATTCCTGAACGACTTTTTTTACCAACTTTCGGGGGTACATGCCTTCGGCGCCCGAGATATGGACTTCGCCAGTCCGAGTCGACGGATCTTGGACGAAAACAGCGGGAACGGTACGTTTCCTTCGCAACGATTCTCTCTTGTCTATCTTTCGGGATGCCCGCATGCGTATGCTCCACATCTTAAGAGATTATACACAATGCTTCGAATTGGCAACGCGGAATAAGATGAGCGGAACCTTTCGGAACCCTATTGCCACGCATGCATAACCTTTCTCTGCCTCGTCAGCTTCCTGCTGCTTCCGACAGCAGATGACTGCTGGATGGTCGGGCCAGGCATTCTGCTGTTCAGTCAGCCGTCAGGTGCATATCCCTGATAAGCTTCAGATCTTCGTCATAGCCTCTCCCAAGGGTTGTCAGGTAGTTGCCGACGAGGAGGCCGTCAGCGCCGGCCAAAAAAATGAGTGCGTTCAATTCGCCGAGGGTCTGGAGGCGTCCGCCGCAGACGCGTATCTGTTTTTCCGGCAGCATGAAGCGGTAGATGCTGATGATCTTGAGTGCGTCCATGGGTGCAAGGACCTTTTGCGTCTCGAGCTTCGTGCCGGAGATTGGCGAAAGAAAATTAATCGGTACCGAGTCCGGGGATAGATCACGGAGCGCGAATGCCATAGCGATCCTGTCATCCCAGGTCTCTCCAAGTCCGAATATGCCGCCGGAGCAGACTTCGAGACCCGCAGCACGAGCGTCACGAATGGTGCGGATTTTTTCTTGGTAGGTGTGGGTCGTGCATATCTTTGGGAAATACCGCTCCGATGTTTCGAGGTTATTATGATAGCGCTGCAGGCCGGCCTTCTTCAGTATGTCGAGCTCGGTTCTCCTCAGAAGCCCCAGTGTTGCGCAGGGCAGGAGGCCGATCGACCGCACGGAGGAGATCATTTCCGCTATTATCTTGAGTTCTTGTTTTGAGATCTTTTTTCCGCTAGTGACGATGCAGAAGCGTTTTGCTCCCCCTCTCCAGGCTAGTTTCGCCTTCTCGGTTATGTCGCTTTTTTCGAGTAGCGCATAGGAGGTTATCTTCGCGGAGCTCCTCGATGATTGCGCACAATAGGAGCAGTCCTCAGAGCATATTCCGGATTTTGCGTTTACGATCGCGCAGAGGTCCACAGTATTCCCACGGAAATGGCGGCGTATCCTGTTCGCCGATGAGAAGAGTTCCATAGCGAGCGATGCAGGAATCGCGGAAAGATAGCCGGCTTCTTTTCGAGACAGTCTTCTCCCGGAAAGGACCTTCTTCTCGACGTCGTTAAGATAGGCCATAGTGATTGTCACCTGAAGGGCTCGGGATCAATGCCCGAATGTTGTCCTCAAGCTCTTCTCGTGAGAAGACACCCTGCTCGCCGAGCAAAGCGATAGGGAGGTCAAGCAGGGAGCAGTCTCCAGATCTTTCTGCAGCGTCTTTGCTAATTCGCTCGTCTGTCGAATGTTGATCGTTGCGATGAATGATCACGAACTCCGTCTCGGAAGGTATCATGGTTTCCTGATGAATTCCTGATATTCTCTGCAGTTTGCCGGTACTTGCTTGGCAGCCATAGAAATAATCGACGGCGATGAATATATATTTGGTGTAAGGGCAGGAACAGGCTTTACCCTCTCGTTCAACAGGGATTCGAGGTCGGCGAGCATTTTCATATCTGTGGGATCAGCAGTTGCAAGGACCGGTATCTGCCATCGAAGTTCACGGGAAAGATGCATACCTGCCCAGCAATATGCTCCGAGACCAAGCGGATAAGATCATCCGTGGGCTTCTCAGAGCTTTCGATGGGCAGGCTAATGCGTCTCAACTATTTCTCCACGGAGGCGATCATGTCGATTTCCTTAACATATCCTTTGCGTATGAGGATGGTACCTACTCTTACGCCATGCTCTTTCTGAAAGGCGAAGGCGAAATTAAGCGTCATCTCATCGATGATGTCGGATAAAAAATCACTTTAACGAGCTTTTTTTGACTTTCACGTGCTCATACCTCATGCAGAGCTCAATGGCGGATTTGAAAACCGTTTTCTCCGGCAGCAGGTTCCCAGGTGACATCCACCGCTGTAACATGGGCTCCCGCGGGCCCCTTTCTACAGGAAGTGATTGCCGCTTCGATGAGATCCTTCGGTCCCTCGAAGACTGCCTCAACACGACCGTCTGGAACGTTCCTAACCCACCCGTTCAATCCGAGTTTGGATGCATTTTCAAGGGTGAAGGCCCGATAAAAAACACCTTGGACCCTGCCGTCAATGAGGAGGTGTGCCCGTGAAGTCATGCAACATTATACCAGAAACAGATCAGGGCATAGAGGCAAGACAGAGAAGAACAGGAACGGCAAGGACAGCACGACGGAGAGACATGCATATGGCACAGTATCTCTGCTTCACCATTACCGTTTTGTCATTCACCTAAATATGCCTGCCTCACTTCTTCGCTGTCAAGAAGGTCTTTGCCGCTTCCCGAGAGGGTGATCACGCCGTTTTCAAGCACATAACCCCGGTGGGAAAGCTTGAGCGCTGCCCGTGCGTTCTGCTCCACAAGGAGTACGGTGACACCTTCACTGTTGATCTCCTGAATAGTCCTGAAGATCTTACTGACCATAATCGGTGCGAGTCCCAGAGATGGCTCATCCAGAAGCAGGACGTCGGGATTCGCCATGAGAGCCCTGCCGATCGCCAGCATCTGCTGCTCCCCGCCGCTGAGTGTGCCGCCGTACTGTTTTCGTCGTTCTTCAAGGATCGGGAAGAGCTTGAATACCCGGTGAAGCGTGGTGCCGAAATCACCCCGACCAAGAAACGCTCCCATTTCAAGGTTCTCTATGACCGTGAGTCGCGGGAATATCCTCCTTCCTTCGGGGACCTGGCAGACACCCTGCGCAACGATGCTGTGGGGCGAAAGCCCTGCAATATTATTCTTCCCAAGAAATATGCTTCCCTGGGAAGGCTTGAGGATGCCGGAAATCGTCATGAGACAGGTCGACTTGCCTGCTCCGTTGTTTCCTATGAGTGAAACAATCTCTCCTTCCCTGACCTCCATATCAATGCCTTTGATCGCGCTGATCGGTCCGTACGAGGTATGGATGGACTCGATGCTGAGCATCTTATTAGTGCGCCTCCTTTCCGAGATACGCCTCGATAACCAGCGGATTGTTTTTAATTTCCTTGGGCATGCCTTCAGCTATCTTAACCCCGTGGTCGAGTACAACAATACGGTCTGATATGCCCATGACGAATTTCATGTCATGTTCGATGATGATGACCGTCTTGCCCATTTCCCGGATGTTCTTGATCATCTGCATCATCCCATCGGTTTCAAGAGGGTTCATGCCGGCAGTCGGCTCATCCAGGAGGATGAGCGATGCCCCTGTTGCGAGGGTCCTCGCGATCTCCAGTCTGCGCTGAGCACCATAGGGAAGACTTCCGGCGGTATGCTCTGCAGCTGACTCGAGACCCATGAACTCGAGATATTCATATGCCGTTTCACGAACTGATCGCTCCGTCTCTTTGAATGTGCCGGTTCGGGTGATGATGCTGAAGAGGTTTGATCTGATCGTGGCATGTTGGGCAACCATGACATTTTCAATGACCGTCATGCCGCCGAAAAGGCGTATATTCTGAAATGTGCGCGCTATGCCGAGACGCGTGACCCTGTCAGCAGAAAACCCCGAGATATCAGTACCAGCAAAGACGATAGTTCCCTTGGTCGGTTTGATGAATCCCGTAAGACAGTTGAAAAGGGTTGTTTTGCCGGCTCCATTCGGACCGATGATGCTCATGATCGTGCTGCTTTTCAGAGAGAAGCTGATATCCTCAATCGCCCGGATGCCGCCGAAGTGCTTGGAAACTCCTCTAATGTCGAGAAGAGACAACCCTTCCTCCAAAAAGTCCCTGCGGACGGAAGATCATGAGGAGAACAATCCCTGCTCCCAGTGCGAGCATGCGATACATCTGCACCTCCCTGAGTATCTCCGGAAGGATAACGAGGATGACCGCGCCCACAATTACTCCGCCGATGCTCCCTAATCCTCCCAGGATGACCATGCAAAGGATGAGCACAGATTCCATGAACGTGAAGCTTTCCGGCGAAATGAAACGCATCTTTGCAGCGAAGAGGCATCCTGCGATACCGGCCCAGAAAGCGCCGAAGGACACCGCATAGAGTTTATACATTGTACTCGGAACGCCCATGGCCGAAGCTGCGATTTCGTCCTCCCTGAGAGCTATCCAGGCCCGTCCTATTCTCGATCGCTGTACCCTTCCTATTACGACGATGGCAACAAGAACAAAAAAGAGGACAAGGTAGTAGTATGCTGACAGCGTTACAAGAGAGATGCCGACAAACGTAGGTGCCGAGATGCTGCCGATGCCATTGGGACCGTTCGTGAAGCTGTCCCAATTGTTCAACGTTATCCGTACGATCTCGCCGAAACCGAGCGTTACCAGCGCGAGGTAATCGCCCTTCAGTCTGAGTGCCGGGACAGCGAAAAGGAAGCCGGCAAGGGTGGTTATGACGACGGCAACCGGCATTGCAGACCAGAATCCCAGTCCAAGCCTCGTGTTAAGAAGTGCGAAGCTGTAGGCGCCGATGGCGTAGTAGGCGACGAAGCCGAGGTTTAGCAGTCCTGTATAGCCGACAACAACATTCAGCCCTAGCGCAAGTATGATATAGATCCCTGCCAGAACCGCGACGTCGATAATATAATTTTGGGCAATAAATGGCACGCCGAGCGCAGGGAGAAGGAAGAGAAGTAGGTAGCGACGGTCGGCTGGTAGGTGACGGTGCATTCGTTCACGGACCGCGGCTGCCATCGTCAACCGCGGCGATACCCATGTTCCTGCAAGGGTAAGAAGAAGAATCAACAGGAAGAGCACGCCGAAGAGCATCAGCGATGCCTGCAGGCCTTTGAAGGGAAGGAAAAGAACTGCCGACCAGAGAGAAATAATGCTTGACCGGAGAAGGGTTCTGCTGAAGTATCTTGGAACCGCAGTCATATCTTTTCCTCTACATCCCTGCCGAGAAGCCCGGTGGGTCGTACCAGGAGAATAACGATAAGGATAATGAATGCATATGCATCCTTATATTCGCTGGAGATATAGGCTGCGCCAAGGCTTTCAATAAGGCCGAGCAGGATGCCGCCGAACATTGCCCCCGGGATGTTTCCGATTCCGCCCAGCACAGCCGCCGTGAATGCCTTGATGCCGGCAGAATACCCAATGAAGTAATTGACCAGACCGTAATACATGGAGACCATAAGACCGGCAATTGCCGCAAGTCCTGATCCTATGATGAACGTGACGGATATGATGGTGTCCGTATTGATGCCTACCAGGGCTGCCATCGATCTGTCTTGGGCTACGGCCCTCATTGCCTTCCCGGTCCGGGTGCTCCTGATAAAGGCATGGAGCAGCGCCATGATAATGCCCGAGACCACAATAATTGCCGCCTGAAGCATGGTTACGCGTGTGGAGAGGACCGTGAAACCCGCGCTGCCGATCAGCGAAGGAAAGACTTTATCCGTCGACCCTTGCGTGATCATAACATAGTTCTGAAGAAAGATAGAGACACCGATGGCGCTGATGAGCGGGCTGAGTTTCGGTGCTGCCCTGAGCGGCCGATAGGCGATCTTCTCGACAGTGAATCCGTAGGAAGCTGAGAAAATGATCGTGAGCAGCAGGGTCAGGGCAAGTGCCAACGGCATACTATAGGCCGTGAGCCCGACAGCAGTCAGAAAGCCGAGAATGATAATGCCGAGATACGCGCCGAGCATGTATATCTCACCATGGGCAAAATTAATGAGCTCGAGGATGCCGTAAACCATGGTGTAGCCGAGGGCAATGAGCGCATACACGCTGCCGAGCGTAAGACCGTTTATCAGCTGCTGGAGGAGCACACGAAATATTACCAGAAAGAAAGCGGTAAATTAAACTCCGAGAGCGTTACCCTATGTCCGGAAGATCATGCTGCAAGGAGTTCTTCATCTGCCTGATGGTATCCTGGACGCGTGTCTCATAAAAGCCCTCGATTTTTGCCATGATATCGGGAACCGCCTCGATCAGCTTTTCGATATGGCATCGAGAGATCTCGTACACCTCAAGAGCTCCAACAGCAATGACCGAGGCTGTTCTGGGCCTTCCGGTCAGGAAGCCCACCTCCCCGAAGAGATCTCCTTCGCGTAAGACCGCTAGTTCGAGACTTTGCCCCAGAAGATGGGTAATGATTTTTGCCGTTCCCGAGCGGATAATATAGAGCGAATCACCCGAGTCACCTTCTTTGATCACGGGCTGGTTGTCGGTATACGTGCGCCGGGAGAGGTCATGCAGGAAGCGGGTAGCCATATCTTCTGGTAGCGAGGAAAAAACCTCCGGGATACCGCTCATACGATGCTCTGAGAGCGGCAGTGGAGGTTGCTGCATCTCTGCCGGCATATCTGAAACCTGTCCCTGCTGATCGATGAATATCTTCGTTCCAGGCGGTCCCGCGTCATTGTGAAGGCCCGAAACACTGCCCTTCGCTTCAGGGTCCGCAGCCTGCCGGGTATCCGACACGAACAACCCTTTATCGAGCGCTTCGAACGCAGATTCGATCCAGACGTCGTGCTCGTCCTGTGCCGGGGCTGGCGCAAATGGAGAAGGTTCAGAATCTCCAGTTATCCCGCCTTGAGTGGGTTGATCTGAACCTGGTACAGCGGGCTGATCAGGAGACAGGGACGTAGTTTCCAGCCAGGATGGGATCCCCGCATCCGATATTTCCCCTGCTGCGTTTCCTGATTCAAGCACTGTAGGCTCCAGCCATAATGAAGTCCCGATGGACGGGAGTTTCGCATCCGGCTTTTCCGGAGCAAAGGACGTTGTTTCCAGCCAATCAGGAGTAATAGTTGTTTCAGGTGCAGGAGAATGCAGCGGCGATTTTTTGACTTCCGACGGCAGTGGCACGCGTTCGGCCAGGGGGGTAGCTCTGTTCGTTGCAAGATCATCCATGAGGATTTCTGTGCGGCTGATGATTTCCTGGTTGTCCGGATCAAGTCGAAGAGCGATTTTATATGCCACAAGCGCCTTCTGGATAAAACCCTGCATGCGGAGGATCTGGGAGGCATGCCCATAGGCGGCGACTGATTCTGCTACCTCGCCAGCGCGCTGGCATACATCGCCAATCTTCAAAAATATCTGGGGGTTGTTCTTTTCCGACTCGGCAAGCCTCAGAAGCACTGCTTTGGCTGATCGCCAGTCCTGCCGTTTTACAGCCTGAAAATATTCCTGCCATTCATCTCTGGCCATAGTGCCATCGACATCCTGTTCCTGGTATATCTGCAATCATTAAAGTACATAGCATCTATTTTGTCAATTCATTTGTCGTCAAAATTTCCACGTAGGCATGGACATGGTT
>DKBH01000018.1 GCA_002451165.1 Nitrospiraceae bacterium UBA6905 | reverse complement strand
GACGGCGACCTGCAGATGCTCCAATGGACCTGTCTGACCGATGGCTCGCGCTTCTGTCTCTACGTCCACCACACCGATGCCGAGCGGGAATGGGCCTACGACCGGGAATCCTCCATCGGGCGGCTCGACAAAGGGCTCGACGAGGCTAAATCCAAAGGATGGACAATAGTGGACATGAAGAAGGACTGGAAGATTATCTACCCATTGGAGAAACAGTAACAACGGTGAGCTGGGAGGCACGGCAAGTGACAGTCGGCGCCGATGTGCTGCGCAGAAGCGAGGCGATTCGCTCGGTTTACCAATTACGTGGCCGGTGAACAAAGAAGATAGGCAAAAAAGAATTACTGCAGTGCGTAAGCTGTTTCGCAACCTCAATCGCCCAAGAAACAACATGGACAGACTGCAGGTGGATGCGGCCCTTCTTTCATACATTTCAGAGCTGCGTCAGACCGGAAAGCTCAGAAATCCAGCCGAGGGTACCAGTAGTCCTGGTAGTTTTGGCATGTTATCCTCAGACGGCACTTTTCACATACCCGGAGATACTTGAAGCATTCCTCATGGGGACACCAGATCTTTGCTGTTTCCTTGTCCTTATGCCCCGATGTGCCTCCAGCCCGCAGCTTCATGGCTGCTAGTGTACCGCAATGTGCTCCACCGGTAAAGATGCCTCCCCACAGTTAAGGTTTGCCTCAGCATAAATCTCTAGCCGACAGCCCAGTACTACTATTGCATTGGAACAAAAACCTGAATGGACATCGGGAGGCGAAAATGCTTTCCCTGTCATTTCCCTGTGCCGCGACTATCGTATACAATAGAATTCAGCAGGATGAGCTATCTGCCGTGAGGGAGGTTGTCGATGGAAACAGTGCTAAGCGAGAGCGAGGCCCGCATACTTGGATGTCTTATCGAAAAGGAGATGACCACGCCGGATTATTACCCCCTTTCCCTGAATGCCCTGACCAATGCCTGCAACCAGAAATCGAACCGCAAGCCAGTCACCGCCTTTGATGAAGCGACGGTGCAAGAAGGCCTCGACAGTCTTAAAGTGAAGGGTTTGGCTCAGGTGACCCTTGCCGCGGGAAGCCGGGTACCCAAATATCTCCACAAGTTCCTGGACAAGTTCGACCTCAGCGCCCAGGAACTGGCAGTGCTCTGCGAGCTCATGGTGAGAGGGCCACAGACCTTGGGCGAGCTTCGTGCGCATGCGGAGAGAATGGCACCGATGGGAAATCTTGAAACGCTTGAACAGAACCTTCAGTCACTGATGGATCAGTCACCGCCTCTTATCGTGCGGCTGGAACGAGAGCCGGGAAGAAAGGAACGAAGGTATATACACCTGCTGTCCGGTGAGCCTGTTGCAGGGCATGCTGAACCCCTGCATCGTTCCGAAGAGCAACTGCTGAACGCACATGCAGCCCAAGACAGGATAGAGAAGCTGGAGGAAGAGCTCCGCCAGGTACGCGACGAGCTGGTGGAACTCAAGAGGCTCTTTGCGGAACTCCGTTCGCAGGACATAGATCGGCACACCTGATAGTTATCGTTTCAATATCTTTCTTGCGAGGCCGCCCGCAGCAGTTTCCTTCGTCGAGAGTGCTCCATAGGGGCAGACCTCGATACAGCAGTAGCAGCGGATGCATTTGTCATAGTCAAACCTGAGCCCTTGCATCTCCGGTTCGATCGCCTTTGCCGGGCAGTAGCGCCAGCATTCTCCGCAGTGCCGGCAGAGCGATGTCCGGCAGACCGGCCTCTGGATCAGGTGCTTCCGCATGAACCCCTGCAGTTTCTTCGGGCCGAACACAAGGGGGGTCATAGCCGGAAATTGCATATCATGCACCGTGGGAAGGTCTCCCTCGATCGCAATATTTTCCGGCATCAGTCCCAACTTTGTTGCCACCCGGCTCGTCAGTAGCTCATCCTCACTTACGCCAAGCATCCTGCAGACAACAGCGTCAACAGCGAAGGCATCGTTAGCAGCCACGACGATCCCCAGTTCCCGCGGCATCCCGCTCTTTCCCGGTCCCTGCCCTTCCATCGCAAGAATACCGTCAAGGATGGTGATAGCAGGTTTCACGGTAGCATAAATCCTGACGAGAAGTTCGGCGAACCGTTCCCGATCGATTCCTGCACGAAGATGCCACTCGGGCTTGCGCAGGCCGACGATGCAGCCGAACATGTTCTTCACGCCCAAGGTGAGCAGCATCTGGGTATGGGTCTTGAGCTTGGGCAGATTGATGATAACATCTGCTTCCATGGCATCGGCCGCGATCTCGATCCGGTTGAATGGAGGGCCGATGTCGACCACACGCGAGTCCTTGAATGGTCTGCAGACTACAGGAATGTCTCTCAGGGAAACGTCTATGCCGCCTTCGTGCATCAACCGCTCAAAGGTTCCCATGGCAGGGCTGTCGGATACCTGCGGCAGGGCACCCTTTTCATAAACATACTCCACGGCCGCCTTGATGACCAAGGGGTGGGTGATCATCGCTCTATCAGGGGGTGCAGGCGCAAGGAAATTCGGCTTGATGAGAACGCGGCTCTGCTGCCGGATACGCCCCTGATCGAGCATGCTCAGGAGTCCGAATATGAGCGGCCTCAGTTTTTCGTATTCGTAGGACCCGCTTCGGACATAAACTCGTGTTTCGGCCATCCGCTACGCCACCGCCTCGCGCACAGCATCAGGTGACACCGACCGGGACCTTGATAGGTAGACGGACCGTAAACGTCGTGCCCTTGCCTTCTTCGCTCTCCACGTCGATCCTTCCGCCGTGGTCCTGGATGATGCGGTAGCTGATCGAGAGACCGAGGCCTGTTCCTCTCTCCTTCTTGGTGGAGAAGAACGGTTCGAATATGCGCTGCAGGTGTTCCTGCGGTATGCCTTGGCCGGTATCGGTAATGGTCACGATAATATAGTCGCCCACTATGGAGGTCCTGATGGTGAGAAGTCCGCCCGTCGGCATGGCATGGACGGCATTCGTAATGATATTCAGGAACACCTGCTTCAGCTGGTCAATATCGCCGACCATGGCCGGCACCTGCTCGTATTCTTCTACGATCTTGACCTTGGACATGCGTGCCTGTGCAGATGACAGGACAACAACATCTCTGATCACACCGTTGACCTTCACCTCGGTGAGCTGAAGCGGTTTCTTCCGGGCAAACCCGAGCAGCTGCCGTACGATCTCCCGGGCGCGCAGCGCCTCCTTCTCGATGATATCAAGGCTGTTTCTGATCATCTCCTTGTCATCGTCCTCCCGCGCCAGCTCCGTGAAACCAATGATACTGGTAAGCGGGTTGTTTATCTCATGCGCCACATTCGACGCAAGCTCTCCGATCGCAGCGAGCTTGGCGGACTGGATCAGCTGCTCTTGCGTCTGCCGCAGCTCCTCCATTTTTTCCCGCAGATTGTGATAGAGCTCGGCATTTTCCATAGCTACAGCCATATGGTTTGCGAGAATAATCAGGATCTTTGCATCCTCCTCAAAGAAGTGCCCTTCCTTGTTGGAGACGCGGAGCACCCCGAGCATCTTCTCCTTGGTGAGAAGCCATGCTGCCATCATGTTCTTTTCCCGCCGGGGGTCAGGCATCAGCGGCTCGTAACTGCTCCCGTCCGCGCCTTCATTAATCACAATCGGGAGGCCGCCGGATACCTGATACAGCTCGACCATCCTCTCCAGGGGATATTGCAGGTCCCGGCAGTCTTCCGGCAGGGGAAAGGCAGCCGTATTGGGCACAAAGGCTTTCCGGGCATCGTCATACAGGAAGAGGATCACCTGCTGCACCTTCAGGATATCGGCAATGCTCAGGCAGGTCTCCTGAAAAGCGTGATCCATCTCCACGATATCATAAAAATCGAGCGTGACCTTATACAGGCCTGACAATTGGTCGATATAGCGGTGCGTCTTGATCTGTTCCGCCTCCAGGGCCGAGCTCATGGCATTGAAGCTGTTCGCCACTTCGCCGAATTCGGTGTCATCACGATATTCCGTTTTATACCCCAGCCTTCCTGCTGCTATCAGGCGGGCCGCATTCACCAGCTCATTGACCGGACGGGTGATCTGCCGGGTGAGGGTCACGGCAATGCCAAGGGCGAGCAGCAGCGACCCGGCAAGGGTAATGATCAGGATGATCCGGGTCTGGTTGATCGCCCTGACCGCCTCGATGGTCCGCCGCCTGAGCACATTGTCAGCGATCGTCGCCATCTCCTGTGTCCTCCCCAGCAGTGAGTCTCCGATGCTGACCGCAACCATCTTGAGGCGTTCGATTCTCTGCTCATTTGCCGTACTGGTGACCAGATAGCTGATCGATTCCTTGTATTGCTCCACCATCTCATTGACCTTTACCAGCCGTTCGGTCATTTCCTTATCATGATGACAGCTCAGACAGTTCTTGATCGATGCGTCCATGGCGGATACATTGTCCACAATAGTGTCCAGTTCCTTGCCGAACACCGTGCCCGTGGCATAGAGATTCGACTGAACGGTCTGGATGTTGATCACGAAGTTCTGACGGATGATCTCTATGCGGTGCAGGGTGATGACCGACTCAAGGTCCTTGGTTATCCGGTAGGTATAGAGCATGGTAATGCCCGCTCCGAGGGAGAACAGCAGGAAGAGCAGCGACAGTGAGTATATCAGTCTTTTTCTCATTTATACTTGTAAGTCTTAACGGTTATTCCCGCCTTACGGGCCACGTCGTAAAAGGATGTGAAATCCTTATTCCCGGCCTCGATAAACTTCTTCGCCTCAAGCTTTTTAAGGACCGACATTCCTTCAGGGTCCTTCTCCATGTTGAAAAGAGCAGTCTTTATCCGTAACAGCAGGGTTTCGGGAATGTCCTTCCGCAGAAATAGCGTGGTGTCCGGGAATTCCTGCGATCGGGCAATAATCATCAGTTCTTCCTTTATGGTATGGTCCTTTGCAACCAGCATCTGAAAGATATCGCTTTTTACGACCCCCACATCAGCCCTGCCGTCCAGAACGGAATAGACCGTCGAGCCGTGACTCCCGGTAAAAAAGACCTCTTTGAAATATGTATCGGGGTTCGCTACGCCGGACTCCCTGAGATAGGCAAATGCATACAAGTATCCCGTAACGGTGGCACGATCTACAAAGGCTATGCGCTTACCTTTCATGTCTTCAACATTACGTATGCCGCTGTTATGCCGCACAAAAATATAACTCTGCACCGTGGACGAACCGTCCAGATTTACCGCCCGGGCTACCGGTACGGCGTCGATTTTTTCCATGGCGAGCACACCGGTGAAGACGCCGAAGAATGCCCCGTCCATCTTACGCGATACGAACCGATCCATGACATCACCGTACCTGCTGAGAATGGTGAACCGCAGCGGCGTCTCGATCTTCTTTGAGAGGTAGACTGCAAGCGGCCGGTACCGGTCCATCTGATTGAAAATATTCTCCTCAGGTATCAGGCCAATGAGGATCTCGTTCTCACAACGCGCCTTCGCCGGCCACGCCAGAAGAGCGATCATGGCAAGGAGCAGCGCTATGCCTCGACGCCTCGTCACTTGATAAGCCTCGTCGCCTCGCTCACCAGTTCCATCGAGAGCTTCATGCCCAGAGCCGTAGCGTCCCTCAGGTTGAAGACTAGCTCCACGTTGCTCGCGGCTTCCGACCTGACCTTGTCGGGCGGCATACCGTCGAGGATCTTCTGTACCTTATCCGCGATCTTTTCCCCCTGCGCACCCGGACTTGCAGCCAGTGACACGATCGCACGACCGTCCGTGCAGAGGAAA
Organism: Nitrospiraceae bacterium UBA6905; assembly: GCA_002451165.1. Lineage (GTDB taxonomy): Bacteria > Nitrospirota > Thermodesulfovibrionia > Thermodesulfovibrionales > UBA6898 > UBA6898. Next base: position 3,297 of record DKBH01000018.1, on the reverse strand, counting down.
AAGGAGGCATAGGGTATCCTCTGCTCTTTTGCATAGTCGATGACCTGTCCCATAGCCATTTGTGCCACGGAACTTCCCGTCAGCAGAATTGCGTCCATATTTCTGCCGGCAAGTTTCGCCTTTGCGTCCTGATGGCGTTTGAGATTGATACCGTCGATCTTCATGCCGTACCGCGACGCGAGCTTCGTGATCTCGCTGAACTGATAGACCGAGTCCTCTTCATGCGAACTATAGACAACGCCGAGGGTATTGATCTGGGTCAACGACCTGAGATAGCGCAGCAGGCTGGATATGGAGAGCCTGACATATACGCCGGTGCTGTAACGCGTCTTCAGCTCCGGTGTGAGCGGCTCATATACTGCGGCATACACCAGCGGTATCTTCGTCCGCTCCTTGACCACGGCAATGGCTGCGGGTGCTCCGTAGGCCACGATCACGTCGACGTCCATGGCGATAAGCTTCCGCGCAGCGTTGATCAGCGAGATATTATCGGGATACGGCTTCTGCACTATAACCTCGGTCGATGACAGCACCCCACTCTGCGTAAGCCGCGCCAGAAAGGCCTTATGTAGGTCATCGTAATAGGGAATGTCGCCGGTCATGATTACCCCGATGGTATTCTCAGCAGCATGGCCGTCAACCGGCAGTGCGGCAAGAACAACCAGCAGTACAGCGACAATACCAGCTATTCCCCCCAGACGTAACGACATTCTTACCTCTATATCTTTCGTTTATGCGCTGTTTAATATATAGCAGTTTTAGGGGTTCTTGTAAACAGATAACCCTGCGAATACGCAATGTTTTGATATCTGCAGAGACTGCCACGACAGAACATTGCGGGTTAACCGCTTGCACCGTTTCACCGTATTCAGCCGAGCCGGTCGGCAAACATGTTATTGCAGCGGCGGTGGAAATATCCTGCCCTACAGTGCGAACGGCACCGTTGAACCGCTTATGCAGACGACGTTTGCCACTTTGTTGCAGATATCTATCCATAGTATAATGATGCATCCCGAATAAAGAGGAGGAAGCCATGAAGATCGAACTTGAGGGAACGCTGCTGAAGATGACGCCCGAGAATGCCCGCGAGAAGGAAGAGCTCAACCAACTGTGGACAATCATCATTGACTGTGTCAAGGATAACAAGAAACTGGTGCCTGTTGGGCAGTACATCCTAGGTATGAAGGAAGTCGCCACATTCAATATCGAGTAGCTAGACGCACTGCACCCGATGAAAGGAAAGCGGATAGCGGTAACTGCCTATGCCGGACACCGGGGCGAAGAGGAGCCCCGGTTCTTTCTTCTGGAAGACAGAAAAGTAGCTGTTGTCGAGATTGCTGAGCGGTGGATAGAACAGGACGCTGACGGCGGAAACCGGAGGCGGTGCTTCCGTGTCAGAGGAGACGACGGACATACCCGTCTGCTCTGCTGCTACGAATTGATAAACGAATGGTATGTGGTGTGACCGGTAGAGACCTCTAATCATGGGAGACATCTTCTCTGACAGAATCTCCGATGTGCCACGATCCTTCATCAGAGAGATACTGAAGTTCACCCTGGACAAATCGGTCATCTCCTTTGCGGGAGGCCTTCCCAACCGTGACCTCTTTCCCGTGCAGGAGATCAGGAAGGCAACGGACCGGCTGCTTGAAGAAGTGGGTAAAGATGTCCTGCAGTACAGTTCATCTGAAGGATACCTGGGGCTCAGGGAATGGATCGCTGACCGCTACCGATCAAAAAACGTCATCGTACAGCCCGACAATATCCTCATTACCAACGGGTCACAGCAGGGTATGGACCTCCTCGGCAAGACTCTCCTCAATGATAACGACGACATCGTCATTGAGGAACCGGGGTATCTGGGCGCCATACAGGCCTTTTCCCTTTACCGGTCATCTTTTCACCCGGTACCCGTAAGCGAAGAAGGCATTGATCTTGATGCGTTTCACAACGCCGTGACCAGGCATGCCATAAAACTTTTCTCCTGCGTTCCGAACTTTCAGAACCCTTCCGGAATAAGTTACAGCGAGGGAAATCGGCAGACCATAGCCCTCATGCTCAAAGGCAGGAGTACCATTCTTATGGAGGACGACCCGTACGGGGAGCTTCGGTTCCTGGGCAGAGAAAAATCGTCCTTTTATTCGCTCATGCCGGAACATACCGTACTGCTCGGTTCTTTTTCAAAAATAATTGCGCCGTCCTTTCGCATAGGGTGGATCGTCGCACATGACAAGATCATGGAGAAACTGGTGATCGCAAAACAGGCGTCAGACCTCCACACCAATTATTTCTGCCAGAGGATCATCCACCGGTATCTGCAGGATAATGACATTGACAAACATATCAACAAGATACGGCAGGCGTATGGCAGGCAGCGGGATGCCATGGTGACGGCAATCCAGGAGTATTTTCCGGCTGAAGTCCTCTTTACCCATCCGGAAGGAGGCATGTTCCTCTGGATCACCCTGCCGAAAGGACTGTCAGCCATGCATGTCTTTCAGACGGCAATCGAACAGAAAGTGGCCTTCGTCCCCGGGGACCCTTTTTATGTGAACAAAAAAAACGTCAACACCCTGCGGCTGAATTATTCAAGCGTTGACGAAGAGACTATCAGGACAGGGATACGGCGGCTCGGGAACGTGCTCAACTCATTGATTATAAATAATTAATTTACAATACTACGATCGCTTTCCCAAAGGTGAATGTATGCATCGTGCCATTATAACTCTGAAGCAAAGAAATGATCTGCCGCTCGTCTGCCCCCCGTCCTTGACAATGTTTTTTAATTGCCATAGCATATGATTAAGGAGTCATCAACATGCTTCCCGATGATTCTGCGCGGGATCGTAGATGACAGAACTAGCTGGTGGGCTTAGTACTATAATCGGCGACCCCTCTTTGATGAAGGGAGAAAAAAATGAGAACGCTCAGACCCGCAGTGACCATCATTGCAGTGGCTATATTCCTTGTATTCAGCGGCGTAGCAGTCGCCGGCAGCTCCTCAGGGGGCCATAAAGGCGGCTATTACCGGGGGGGAGGAAAATATTACCGATCAGGATATTACGGCGGCCACTACCGGGGCAGAACGAGCATATCGATCGGGTGGCCTTACTGGGGTCCATGGGGATACTACCCGTATTATTATCCGTATTATGCCTATCCTTATTATGGCTATCCCTATTACTATCCGTACTACGCCCCAGCGGTCACCGGACCGACATCTCCGCCCGAGTATATCGAAAAATCCAAGCCGGCCGAAGAATCCGCACCGTCGGGTGTCTGGTATTACTGCCCCGA
>DKBH01000117.1 GCA_002451165.1 Nitrospiraceae bacterium UBA6905 | reverse complement strand
GATAGTTTCTGGGCGGACGGGTATTTTGCCGAAACCGTTGGGACTGTGAACGAAGAAGTTATACGCAAGTATGTTCGAGACCAACGGTCATGAAAAAGCCAGATTATGCCAGAAGCCCCGAAACCCCGGACTGTAGTCCGGGGAGCGGGTTTATTTTTTACATGCGCCAAGTTTCTTCCCCCTCTTTGGAAAAGTGGTTATAATATTGCCCAAAGGGAGGGTACTATGAACGAACAGGATAAGCAGGGGGCTGCCGACTCAAAAGAAGAGTTGCAACGGGCAAAGAATGTAACTATGCTTGTTTATGGTCTTCAGGCTGCCTCATTCTTTTTCGGTATCACCGCTATCGCGGCAATAATCATTAACTACATTAAGAAAGACGATGTGATGAACACCTGGCTCGCATCGCATTTTCGCTGGCAGATCAGGACATTCTGGTTTGGACTGCTTTGGGGCGCTATCGGAGGCCTGACCGCCATTATTGGGGTTGGATTTGCAGTACTTGGCATTGCTGCAGTTTGGATTATCTATCGGATTGTGAAGGGTTGGTTGAGGCTGAGCGAAGGCAAGGAAATGTATCTGACACGATAGAGTTGCTAAACCATGACATACCATGAGCGATTCGCGCAAGGCGAACCATCGAAGGAATTTCTATCCGAGATGTAGACGCGAAGATTCCACCGTTCTTAATATATTCCTTGGCACGCACTCATCTGATAAATTTCCTGAGGAGGTTCTGTGGAAAGTGCGCCCTGAAGAATCCTGTGCATTTCTTAGAGAGGAAAAAGGTTGCAGCCCTAACAACTAATGACATTGCAGCAATCTTTGAAATAATAATAACTATAATTGCGCTCTGATATAGACGTCAAATAGACGTAGTTTTCATCAGAGGTTTTTTGTGATAAAGTTTATTTATAGTTTATTTCATTTCGCGCTGATCCCTAATGTTGTTGATATCATTAAAGCCCAATAAGCTGAAAGGAGGTGAAAATATGAATGCAGATGATCTTAAAAGGATTCTCGCTGGGTTCAGTATTGCTGGTCTGTTGTCCGTAGCGGCAATATCATCGCCGGGGCAGGCAGCTTCAGGCTGAGGCGCGGGGAAATCGAGTGCCGGAGGCACCGACAAGAAGGATACCCAGGCAGGTGAGCAGGGCGTCAAGACAGACAAGGAAAGTTCAGACGAGAAGAAAACGGAACAGACAGAGGAAGAGAAGGCAAAAGCTGCTGAGCAGGAAAAAAAGGCCGGACAAAGTGGTTGAAGCGGCACAAAAAAGTAGTGCTGTAGGCACTAGAAGAGCAGCTATAGAGGGGGGAAGTCATTTCTCCCCTCTGTTACAGAACCTTACCTTTTCATGACATGCGGTCACCTACGGTAGGGGTGCTATGCTTGAATAGAGATGATATGGGAGCGCCTAAGAATAATCTTGAACATATGTATCCCGCGTGCCGGTCACTTCTCGCAGAAAGCCTTTGGGAGCGCATTCAAGAGGATGTTGAGGCAGGCGATCAGTTTGAAGATCTTCCTGATATCTTTACCAGGGAGAGGCTAAAGCTCGGTATTCCTGATTATCTTCCAGATCTTGCGCGTCTTGAGCTTGCTCGATACAAGGCTGAAGCGACAGATGTCCCCTCATTGGCAGCTTCAAGCTGCCTCAACCCGTCGGTTCAGGTGATCCAGGTCTCATGGATAAATCTTACGTGCTTTATCGATGCACCGCGGCTAAGAAAAATACCGCTTCCCGAATCGGCTGAAGAGCTTATTATCGTCTGGAAACGCCCGGCATCTAAAGAGGTTATGCTTCGCACAGCTACTGCAACAGACCTGATTGCTCTAAAGATTGCCGCAGAAGCAATAAGTCCAGAGGAAGCCGCTGTTGCCGGAAACGTTTCACTCAGTAGCGTTTGTGCCGTTCTTGATGCTGCTGTCCGTGATGGAATTCTTCTGGCCCCTGCTTCAAAGATACAGCGGGATAAGTCGTATATCCCGACAGAGGATACCTCTGACAAAGCCTTTTTTTCGACCTCAATATTTACTCTTCAATGGCACATTACTCAGGAGTGCGACCTGCGTTGCAAGCACTGCTATGATCGCAGCGATCGCCAGTCTCTGGAGCTTGCTGAAGCCCGAAAGGTCCTTCAAGACCTGGCGTTTTTTTGCGAGAGCAAGCATGTTCGCGGGCAGATTTCATTTACAGGGGGAAATCCGCTCTTATATCCGCATTTTCATGAAATCTATCGTGAGGCATCAGAAAGAGGTTTTACGCTGGCAATTCTCGGCAATCCTGCTCCTCAAGAACAGATTAAATCCCTCATAAGCATAGAAAAACCTGCCTATTTTCAGGTAAGCCTGGAGGGGCTTGAGGAGCATAATGACAGGATTCGCGGTATTGGACACTTTCGGCGCACAATGAAATTTCTTGATGTTCTTCGCGACCTGAATATTTACTCCATGGTAATGCTGACACTCACCGAGGAAAACATGAGCCAGGTATTGCCGCTTTGCGAGCTCCTCCGCGACCGCGCCGATCTTTTCACGTTCAATCGTTTGGCAAGGGTGGGAGAGGGTGCTAATCTCAAGCTCCCTTCTCCCGGAGAATATGAGATCTTCCTATACGACTATATTTCGGCTTCAGCAAGGAATCCTGTGATGGGGTTAAAAGATAACCTTATGAATATAATTTTCCATGAAAAGGGCGAAGAACTTTTTGGGGGATGCACGGGTCATGGGTGCGGTGCAGCATTTAACTTCATATCAGTGCTTCCTGATGGCGAAGTCCATGCATGTCGCAAGTTTCCCTCTCAGATAGGAAATATTCTTCATGGTAGCCTGATAGAGATTTATGACTCTGATGCAGCGCAATGCTACCGTCAAAGATCTGAAGAATGCTTGTTGTGTCCCATACAGCACGTCTGCGGCGGATGTCTTGCCGTTACTCATAGTCATGGCATTAATATATTCAAGAGGCGCGATCCCTTTTGCTTCATAAATAGGGACACATCCTGTTAATATTGACGATAACGTCAGGATAATGTAGACTTTTTCTATGTCAAGAATTGCCAGGGTGGTTTATCCGGGATTCCCTCATCATGTAGTCCAGCGAGGCAATAATCGTGCCCCCGTATTTCTTAGCACTGAAGACAGAGATGTATATCTTTACCTTCTGAAAGTTTATGCGGATAAATGGAACACGCCTGTGATCAGCTACTGCCTCATGACCAATCATGTTCATTTGTTAGTAAGACCTTCCTCTGAAATTTCATTGAGGAAAACGATGCAGGGAGTAGCCCTTTGCTATACTCAACATGTAAACAGGAAATATCAGCGGACGGGGCGATTATGGGAAAGCAGATATCACTCCTGTATCATAGATCAGGAATCGTATCTCTGGGCAGTTGCTCGTTACATTGAACAAAATCCGGTTCGCTCGCAGATAGTGGATCATCCTGCGGAATATACATATTCGAGTGCCCGTGCACATCTTCACCTTACCCCAGACCCCGTATTGGGTGAAGACCTGTATGAAGAGGAAAAACAGCTGGAATATATGGAATTTATAAATTTTTCTTCTCCCGAAGGGCAAGTAATTGAAATTCGGAAGAGTCTTAGGACGGGACGACCATTAGGCACACATAGCTTCATCAGCGATATGGAAGGTAAACTTTCTAAGAAACTTACGGCGTTGCCAGTTGGAAGGCCGAAAAAGGTGAACAATCCCTGATTTCTAGTTTCATCTAATACGTTTTAGCACCTTTAGACCTGTCTCTGAACACTTGCCTGAAACTATCCAATGTGGTGGGAGTAGGGTTAATGAGTAAAGGACAGCCCGCAGTATCAAGTGCTTTAAGCAGGATGCTTTTCCAAGAAGGCTTTTCCTGCGCCGAAATTGAATAACAGCTGTATAGGCGGTATTTTTTATCTCCATTAGAAGGTGATATAACGTTACAGATTCAGCATTAGCAGGTCAGGTCACTCTCTCTGCAATAATTATTAAGCCCATTGAGGTTGGCATCGGAGTAGCAGATGACCCTACGATAGATGATATCTTGCCGCCTGCTTCAGTTCAAAAGGCGAAACATATGAGGGATGCCGATCAGGAAATTCAGGATACTGCGCGAAGTCTTGTCAGCCTGAGAGCCGAAATGCTTTTCCAGCAGCAATGTTGGCATCGATCATTTTGCAAAGGCCATTAATGACTCATATTAAAGTAGAAGAACATACTATGTGGCTTACAGAGAATGCAACTGCCTAAAAAATGAAGAGCCATCATGGACTTGGCATAACACGGTACTATTGCACATTTAAGTTTTTTCCCCGATTTGCTCATTCCACAAATCCTGAGGCTTTTGTCGCGATGAAAGGCTCTCCCATATCCCCGAGACTACAGCAATTCCACAAATGGCGGCAATCATGCAAAGCTGAATCCTCATGTTCTCAGCCTATCACACCTTTTGTTTCATCGCAAGCATAACACCTGAACCGTAGAATAATTTTTATCTAGGTATTGGCAATGCCCGACGGTTGCTGCCTTAGAGATGAAAGAGAACATGATATCATTCATAGATTTGGCTGATGAAGTCTTGGCAGGAGATGCCATATGTCTTGAAGAGCAGTTGACTATACGACAGACAAACGAAAAACAGAGGGACGACGCAGAAGGGCGGGGAAGAAAAGAGCTTTGACGAGGGCATGTTAGAAGGACAGTAGAGATTTTAGAATGGTCAAACATAATGGAATAAAAGTATGGATCTACTGGGATTTCTGTGGGTACATATCCAACTTGCCACAGAAGAACAGTATAGCGATTCGATAGTTCTCAAAGTTCCTGAAGCCTCGTGCTGCTGATTTCATCTGTTGAATCTTGCTGTTGATCCCTTCAGCCACTGCATTCGTAATTCGATGCTTCAGATAGGTCAGGATGTTGTCCAGATGTCGCCGCAATGTCTTAGCCACCTCAGCAATCGGCTTCAATCGTGAGTGGGTTGCCCACCAGAACCACTTTTTAAAGAAGTTCCTGGCTGACTTCTCATAGTTATATTCCCAGAGATTTGAAAACAGCTCTTTAATGGCCCAGGCACGGCCCACCTGCAACCCTTTGTCCTTCAATTCCTTGAACTGCTGCTTCTGCTCATCACTCCAGTTTTTGGGATTGGTCAACCACAAGTACTTTGTCCCTTTGAGGGTCTCTACGCCTTCCTTCTTGAGCCCCTTATGCTCTGATTTCCGAACCCTGTCCACAGCCTCGCCCAGATACTTCGCTATGTGAAATTTATCGTGTACGATGTCAGCCTCAGGCAGCAGTTCTACCACGGCATTGATATACGGCTCCCACATGTCTATCGCCACTGCCGCAATCTCCTGCCTCTGCTCCTCCGGCATCTTTCCGAACAGTTCTGCAAGCGATTCCTCCTTGCGGTCACGGGCTACATCCAAAACACGGGCATTGTCCAGATCGCTGAGGATTGTCGCATAGCGGTGTCCCTTAAGAAAGCTCTTCTCATCGACTCCGACACGCGTTATGCCTGCTTCAGAGCGCCGCTGAAGCCCTCTGTCTACTGCCTTCTCCATAATCAGATGCACCTCATCCCAGCTGACTCCCAACAGCTCCCTTGCCTTGCTCTGGGTCTGGCATCCCAGGAGCACCTCTATTGCCAATCGCTCAAACAGTGCCGTAAACCGACTGTTTTTCTCTGCCCATGGGACATCGATGCTCTTTACTCCGTGCTCAGCACAGTTGATCCTTGGTATCCGGCAGTGCAGGATTGTCTGAAACTGCATGGTATCAAGGTGCCGCCATTGCCGCTCTTCTCGGTGGTCGTATATCGCACTGTCCACTCCACACTCCGGACACGATGCCTGCCTCTCCAGCGGCCATTCTACCCACACGTCTACCTTGAGGCCCTCAAAGTCAACTTTGACCTCGCCGACTCTCCAGGGTCCCGCAATCCCATCAACTGCCGATAGAGTTCCTTGTCCTGCATTCCTCTACCTCCTTCTGGGAGATAGATTGCTATATCGCTACCCCTTCAGGCAACCCACTGCCACAGTCTTCCCAGAAGAACTAAAAGTATTTCCCAGAAAACTAGTGTGATTAAGTGCACGAGTCACGAATTGTGTTGA
>DKBH01000053.1 GCA_002451165.1 Nitrospiraceae bacterium UBA6905 | reverse complement strand
GCACAAGGCATCTGCCGAAGGGATTATTGCGGCAAAGAACATCATGGGCATCCCGTGCTCTATGGATTATCAGATCGTACCTGCCGTCATCTTCACCGTTCCCGAGATCGCCTCTGTGGGACTCAGGGAGCGGGAAGCAGAGGAGCAGGGGATCACCTTCAGAAAGGGCGTCTTCCCGTTTCGGGCTTTGGGCAAGGCACATGCCATGGGGAAGATATCGGGGATCGTAAAGATCCTGTCCGATGCGTCGACCGACAGGATCATCGGGGCGCATATCATCGGGCCGCATGCCGCTGACCTCATCCATGAGGCAGCGGTAGCCATGAAAGCAGGCCTAAAAGCCCGCGATCTGGCCGAGACGATTCATGCGCATCCGACCCTTTCCGAGGCACTGATGGAGGCAGCTGAGGACGTGATCGGAGAAGCGATCCACCTGCCGAAAAAGTAACCGCGCAATGGCAGGGAACGGTACAGCAGCGGAGTGGGTCGCACCAGCTAGACGAGAGCATCCTGCCCTCTTCTCAGAGCTCGATATACTTCTCAGGGCTCTCGACCGGTATTTCAATCTAAAAAACCTCCCGAGTTCCGGCGATGATATCGGCGGAAGAAACTTTTATGAGGAGATCGTCACGGCGCGCGACACGATCCTTCGCACGCTGAGCATCTTGGAAACCGTGATTCCGGAGAACAGGAAGAACGCGTACTGGTTCCAGAAATTTGCCGAGTCAAAATATCTTTCTGCCCGATCAGTCGACGTATTCCGGCAAGACCTCTATCGCCAAGACACACCGGAGAAGAGTCTCTCCCTCTTGTACGATTCCTTCATCAACATGAAGGGCCTGATCACGGACATCTCGCGCTCAGGTCATATATCATACGCCGTCTTTCTGAATGTAGGGAACCTTGTGAGCAAGGAAATACGGGAAAATGTCTTCTTCAACCCGTTCCGCACTGACATGAATCTCGATTTCGATGTGATCACCAACCCGATAATATCGAGCATCGTGCGGTCGCTGAAGGACCGGGAGGAAAAAAAACATATTTCGATCATCTTCCTGCATCTCTTCCGGTTCATCCGTATCATGGGCTTCATCGAACTGACAGGCCAACGTTCGGTCTCTCTCGGCTCGTCGCTCATGCTGCTCGTACTCCTGAGGTCGGAGATCGCCTTTTTTCAGGGCATTATCGACAGGTCATCCCGCAAACTTAACAATCCGGAACTGCAGATACTCATCCGGGCGATCGCCTACCAGTTTTCCATGGAGACACGCCGGGTGTATCAGCAAGAGCTGAAGAACATCCACCGGAAAAGGGCCTCGGCCCATTTCCGGGGGAAAATCGAGAACAGCCACGGCATTCTCAAGAATCTGACTGAGCAGTCCATTGTGCAGCTTGCGCAGTACTATGACCCTGCGGTGCGTGGTGAGGAGATATTTGCCAGCTTTATGACCCGGCTCGAACAGTCGCTGCGGCTCAGGGAAGACATCCATGTTCTCCATTCCTTTACCGCAATGTTCTGCGCTCGCTCAGACAACCTGAACGAGCGTCTGAAATGCTTTGAATCACTGAGAAATTATATGTTATATTTCGAGAGCTTTACGTTCCGTTTGTTGCGGCATGACGACTATGAGGAATTTGCGGTCTTCTTTCACGATCTGAGCGCCGCAAAGAAAGAGATGCTTGGGGGTCAGGAGTTTTCGAAGATCCTGGACAGGTTGCAGTCCTTCAAGATCTTTCTTGAAACGACCCTGCGGCATCTCGGCAACAGGTCCGAACTTGCGGAAAAGCCTCTGGACATGGTCCGGATCGAAAGTCTGATCAGCCAATATCTCTAAGGGGGCGGACGATGGGTGAGATCATTGATGTGATAGCCCGTGAAATTATCGATTCACGGGGAAATCCTACGGTCGAGGTCGACGCGTATCTCGACAGCGGCGCTTTCGGCAGGGCAGCGGTACCGTCAGGGGCGTCTACGGGCAAGCGTGAAGCCCTCGAACTACGGGATGGTGGCAAACGCTTTCACGGCAAGGGGGTCATGAAGGCTATCAGAAACATATTTGAAGAGATCGCCCCCCGTGTGCGTGGCCTCGATTCCTCAGATCAGGCGTTCATCGACGGTCTCCTGATCGAACTTGACGGCAGGGAGAACAAGGGACGGCTTGGCGCTAATGCCATTCTCGGCGTCTCGCTTGCCGTCTGTCGGGCGTCGGCAAATGAGTCAGGCGTGCCGCTCTACCGCTACATAGGGGGATGCAATGCTAAAGTGATCCCGGTACCGCTGATGAACATCATCAATGGCGGAGCGCACGCAGACAATAACCTCGATTTTCAGGAGTTCATGATCGTGCCCGCGGGGCTTCCTGATTTCGCAGCGGCGCTGCGAGCAGGCACTGAGATCTTTCATACGCTTAAGAAGATTCTGAAGGCAAAGAATTTGAACACAGCGGTCGGCGATGAGGGAGGATTTGCACCGAGTCTGAAGACCAACGAAGAAGCGATAACCCTTGTGCTCGCGGCGATCGAGGAGTCGGGATATCAACCGGGCAGGGACATCTATCTCGCGCTTGATGCGGCTGCTTCCGAATTTTACGACAAAGGGTTCTATCGTTTCGAAGGCAGAAGAGCTTCCGCCGATGATATGATCGCCTATTATGAGAAGATAAGCTCCAAGTACCCGGTCTTGTCGATAGAGGATGGGCTGGCGGAGAACGACTGGAAGGGTTGGGCAGCGCTGACATCCGAGCTGGGGGGCAAGATCCAGCTCGTCGGCGACGATCTCTTCGTAACAAACACCGGCATCCTCGCGAAGGGGGTCGAAAAAGGCATTGCCAATGCAATCCTCATAAAGCTCAACCAGATCGGGACTATGACCGAAACCCTGGATGCGATTGAAATGGCAAAGACCGCCAGCTACACGGCGGTCATATCGCACCGTTCGGGTGAGACCGAGGACACGACGATCGCCGACCTTGCCGTAGCGTGTAACACGGGCTTTATAAAGACCGGTTCTCTTGCGCGCAGCGAACGGGTGGCAAAGTACAATCGGCTCCTGCAGATCGAGGAGGAGCTCTCTGATGCTGCTGTCTATCGGGGCAAGAAAGGTTTTTACAATCTGAAGACATGAGCGGCTACCACAATCTTCTCGAAAAGCAGGTTCGCGCCGAAGCAAGCAGGAACCGTATGATCTTTTATACGATCGTCGTGCTGAGCTTCATCTATCTGTCGATCAGCCTCATCTTCGGTGACATGGGCCTGATGAAATACCTTGAGATGAACAAGACGCGGTCGAGCCTTGAGAAGGAGATTCGGGAGGTACAAAACCAAAACGAGCAGCTGCGCAAACAGCTGAAGGCCCTTAAGAATGATCCGTTCTACCGCGAGAAGATCGCGCGGGAGGAGTACGGACTTTCCAAGCCGGACGAATACATTTTCCAGTATGACCGATAGCCCCCTCCACATCGTATTCCTCTGGCATATGCATCAGCCCTACTACAAAGACCCGGAAACGGGTCTGTACCGTCTCCCTTGGGTCCGGCTTCACGGCACGAAAGACTATCTCGACATGGTTGAGCTCGTGAAGGATTTCCCTGCGGTAAAACAGAACTTTAACCTCGTGCCCTCGCTTCTCGAACAGATCGTCGACTATGCTGAGCACGGGGCGGGTGATGTCTATCTCGATATGACGCGCAAACCGGCCGCGGACCTGACGGGGAGTGAACGCTCCTTTATTCTCGAGAATTTCTTTCTCGCACACTGGGATAACATGATCAAGCCTTTCCCCCGCTATTACGAGCTTCTCGTGAAGCGCGGCACCCATATTATCAAGAGCGATCTGGAGCGTGCGGTACGCTATTTCACGGACCAGGATTTTCTTGATCTTCAGGTCTTTTTCAATCTCTGCTGGATAGACCCGCTCTTCCGCGACCGCGACCCCTTCCTGCGCGCGCTCGTGGAGAAAGGCCGGGGATATACCGAGGAGGAGAAGACCCACCTCATCGAGCGGCAAACGGGCATCCTTCGCCGGATCATCCCTGCATACCGCGACATGGCCGCCACCGGACAGATCGAACTTTCCGTTACACCCTTTTATCATCCCATCCTCCCGCTCCTCTGCGATACTGATGTCGCGCGGGTGGCAATGCCCCAGGTACACCTGCCGAGACAGCGGTTCATGCATCCCGAAGACGCCGAAAAGCAGATCGCTATGGGGCTCACGTACTTCGAATCGGTGTTCGACTACCGGCCCGCCGGCATGTGGCCTTCCGAAGGTTCGGTCAGCGAAGAGGTGGTGGCAATGGTATCGCGGCTGGGCATCTCCTGGGTTGCTACTGATGAGGGCGTGCTTGCTGCGTCGCTGGGCAGGGACCTGAGGGATAATTCCGGTGTGCTTATTGATCCGCAGGCGCTCTATCGTTCTTACCGCTACAATGACGTCTCGATGTTGTTCCGGGACCATACGCTCTCGGATCTCATCGGCTTTGTCTATTCACAGTGGGAACCGCGGAAAGCAGCTGATGACCTCATACAGCGCCTGCTTTCGATACGAGATCATCAACCGTCGACCGGCCCCCATGTGGTACCGATCATCCTTGACGGAGAGAATGCATGGGAGCATTATACGAACGACGGTAGGGATTTTTTCCTCTTTCTTTATGAGCGCCTTTCTCGGGAGGAGCGGCTCAGAACGATCACCATTGCCGAATATATCAGCACCATCGACAAGGGGATCGACCTGGAACGTCTCCATCCCGGTTCCTGGATCAATGCGAACTACGGCATCTGGATAGGCCACGAGGAGGATAACCTCGCCTGGGACCATCTTACCGGGGCTCGCGAGAGTCTCCAGCACTTCCAGCAAGCTCACCCCGGCACAGACCTTGCGGAGGCCTGGAAATCGATCTACATCGCAGAAGGAAGCGACTGGAACTGGTGGTATGGCGACGAGCATTCGACCGAGACCGAGAAAGACTTTGATGAGCTGTTCCGGCTGAATCTTATGGCGGTCTACCGAAACATGGGCAAGGAGGTGCCGGCGCAGCTCTTTACCCCTGTGCTCAGGCATGACCGCGCTATAACGCCGGCTCTTGTGATCCGGGGATTTATCACGCCCCGCATTGACGGCATCCTGACAAGCTACTATGAATGGTATCAGGGCGCGGAGCTCGACGTGAAAAAATCCGGCGGGAGTATGCACAAGGCACAGAGCCTGGTTGCGTCGATCCATTATGGTTTCAACGAAGACCGTCTCTTCATCAGGCTCGACCCTGCAATCCCGTTTAATGAGATGGACGGGGCACTCTCGCTGTCCATCATCACGTCATTGCCGGCGAACATCCGGATAACCTGTCCGATGCGCGGGGAGACCATTATGGCAGAGCTCTCCGAACAGGCGGATGGGAGCTGGATGAAAGTAAAAGAGATCACCGACGTCGCCCTCAAGGACATCTTTGAGATCGGCATACCCTTTTCCGATCTCAAGGCAAAACAGAAGGACGAGATCAACCTCTTCCTGTCGATCAGGAAGGGAACAGAAGAAATCGAGCGCTGTCCCTGGAGAGGCCATATCAGCCTGACTGTTCCGACCCCTGATTTTGAAGCAATGATGTGGTACTAATCACCGAGATGACTCGCAGCGGCTGTGTTGGGTTACCATCTGATATGCAGAACAGTAGCGATGAGACCTTGTAACATGAAACACCTCAACATCACCCTCAGCGTCTCCCGCTATGATCCCTGCCGCTGACCATATGCTGTGACACAGGGTTAGCATGAAGGCTCTGATACAGCGAGTCTCCCGTGCAGAGGTCACCATTGCCGGCACAATTGCCGGATGCATCCGGAAAGGCATGCTGGTCTTTCTTGGCATGGAAAAAGGGGATACGGAACAAGACCTTGCCGCTGTCGTGAAAAAGGTCATCAACCTCAGGATCTTCGCCGACAGCCAAGGCAGGATGAATTTGTCGGTGAAGGACGTAGGCGGCGCAGTTCTCGTTGTCTCGCAGTTTACGCTTGCCGCTGACTGCAGAAAGGGCAACAGGCCTTCCTTTGACAAGGCAGAGATCCCCGAAAAGGCAAAAGCCCTCTATGAACAGGCTATTTCCCTGATCAGCAGGGAAGGCATCGCCGTTGCCTCGGGAGAGTTCGCTGCGGACATGCAGGTGTCGCTCGTCAATGACGGACCGGTCACCTTTCTCATCGACTCCAGAACCTGACCATCGTCCGGCCAGTGGCTGCGCAAGGGCAGCGTTGCATAACGACCGGTTCCCCCAGCAGATAAATGTCATGCCAGCAAATTCTCTTTAATGATATCGGCAATCTGGCTTGACGTTTCTTCACTCTCAGAGGGGCTTGAACTCCGCAGTGTTAGTCTCATCTTCGCTCAGAGATACTCGCCGGGGGCGATATTATCTCTAGCCGAGACCAATGAACCACCGAGCCTGACAGCGGTCACCCGGTGCTGTGCCGCGACCTCGGTGGCCTGTGCGCTCGTCATGAGAAGAACCCGCCGGCCTCGCTTATCAACGGGTCGGCGCATGCCATCCCGAGACAGTGACAACCCTGATGACAGGCATAATGCTACGTCGCGCCGCTTCCTCTTTCATGTGTCCTGATGTTAACTATTTTTTCGATATTCGTTACAAATATCTTCCCATCACCTGTATTGCCGGTATGAGCGTATTTCTGTATAACATTGACAACGTCATCAACCATCTCATCATCTACAACTACTTCCAGTTTTATGCGAGGAATGAATTCCACCATCTCATACATGACTTTATCTTTTGCGTTCCTGGCCCTGCCCTTGCCGAACCCCTTGATTTCGGATATAGTCACCCCGGGCAATCCTTTAATTCCGGTAAGTTCCTCGGTTACATCCAATAATTTTGATGGTCGTATTATTGCTTTTATCTCTTTCATGTAATTACCATCGCTCCTTTTGATGAATATGTGAGCTACTCATCGATCAATGCATCTACATTTCTGCTTCGTCTTTTCTTTTTTCAAACCAGCTATAAACCGACGGAACGATCAATAACGTGAGCAGGGTTGACGTGATCAATCCCCCCACAACAACCGTTGCCAGCGGTTTTTGTATTTCCGATCCCGCTCCGCTGGCAAGCAGCATAGGGATAAGGCTGAAAACAGCGATAGATGCGGTCATCAACACGGGGCGTAATCGGTCCCGGCTTCCTTTCCCGATTGCCTCCCGCAACTCAAGCCCTTCTTCGCGCAGTTGTGAGATGCGCGACACCAGGACCAGTCCGTTCAGCACGGCAACGCCAAACAGGACTACAAATCCGACTGACGCGGGAACCGACAGGTATTGCCCGGAGATGAAGAGCGAGAATACTCCGCCGATCAAGGCGAACGGCAGGTTGGAGATGACCAGGAATGCCAGGCGGATCGATCTGAAGGTGACGTACAAAAGAAGCAGTATCAGCCCGATGGCAACAGGTCCGATGATCATCAGCTTGTTCATAGCCCGCTGCTGATTTTCAAACTGCCCCCCCCAGGTGAGATAATAACCGACAGGCAATTTGACCTTCTCCTTTATCTTCCGCTTTGCTTCTGCCACAAAACTCCCGATGTCCCTCCCGGTGATATTCATCTCAATCCCGATTCTTCTGACCCCGTCCTGGCGGCTGATCTGAACCGGGCCTTCGATCATGTTCACATCGGCCAGCTGTTCCAGCGGGATATTCATTCCCGTTTCAGTGGTGATCAACAAATTCTTGATCGCCTCCAGAGAATTTCTTTTCTCCTCAGGCAGGCGAACCGTGATATCGAAGCTGCGGTTCCCTTCATACAGTCGGGATGCTGCCTTTCCGGCCACAGCTATTTCAATTACCTTCTGAACATCGCTGATATTCAACCCGTACCGGGCGATTTTCGACCTGTCGATGTCGACGGTCAGGTATGGCTGTCCCGAAACCTTTTCCGCGTTCAGATCGGTCCCCCCCCTTATGGTAGAGAGCACTTTGGCTATTTCTGCCGATTTTTCACTGAGAACGTTGATGTCTTGACCAAACAGTTTGAGGATCAGCTGAGCGCGGGTTCCGGCAACCAGTTCATCAATTCTGCACTGGATCGGTTGACTGAAGCCGAACGTGATACCCGCGATCGACTCAAGAGACTGCCGCATCTCATTGGTCACCTCTTCTTTCGAAACATGCCGTTTCCATTCATTCTTTGGTTTGAAAATACCGACATAGGCAGTTTTGTCGGTCCCTCTCGTGTCCAGGGCAACGCCGGTTTGACCGGTTCGCGAGATGACCGTATCAAGTTCATCGAACTGCATCAGCTTTTCCGCAGCAAGCTGATTAACTTCCATGGCCGTGGCAAGCGAAACACCGGGAAGCATGGATACATCCATATCAAACGAACCCTCATCCATGGTCGGAATGAATTCAGTTCCCAGTTTTGTTACAAGAAACAGGGACGCTATCAACAAACCACCCGCCATGCCCAACACCAGACCTCTCCTGTTCATTGCATATTCGAGAAGCGGCAGATACAGCCTGTGGGCATGCCTCATGATGAAGCTCTCTTTTTCCGGCTGCGGTTTCAGGAAGAGGATGCAGAGCACCGGGATGACAAACACGGAAAGGAAGAGAGATGAGAGAAGCGCAATGGCGACCGTTAAGGCGAGCGGGGTAAACATTTTCCCCTCGATACCTTCCAGCGAAAGGATCGGTATGAAGGTGATCGCGATAATCAATTCGCCGAAGATGCTGGGTTTCCTGACTTCCATGACCGCCCTGAGCACCGTAAATAATTTGGGATACCGTTCTCCCTCCTCGCTCAAATGCCGCTGTACGTTTTCAACCTGGATGATGGTAGCATCTATAATCATGCCGATTGAAATTGCGAGCCCACCGAGCGACATCAGATTTGCGCTGATACCAGCGAGTTTCATCACCATGAATGTAGCAAGCAGCGACAGGGGCAATGCGATAAGGACGACGAAACTACCCCTGAAGCTGTTCAGTAACAGATAGAGTACGATCAGAACAAGAATGGAACCCTCGATCAGAGCCTTGTACACCGTTCTGACGCTTGCATGCACGATATCGCTTCTATCGTAATAGGGGACGATCCTTATACCTTCGGGAAGGATATTGTTCTCATTGATTTCCCTGACTTTTTCCGTCACCCGGCGAACAACCTCACGGCTGTTTTCACCCCGCAGCATCATAACGATGCCGCCGACAGCCTCATCCTTGCCGTTCTTCATGGCTGCGCCCATACGGACGGCTTCGCCAACTTTTACTTGAGCAACGTCCCGGATGTAGGTCGGCGTTCCGTGCTGTGATTGCAGTACAATCCTTTCTATGTCGCTGACATCTTTAATCAGGCCTACGCCACGTACAATATACTGGTCCGTATCCCGTTCGAGAATATTGCCGCCGACGTTCTGATTGTTATTTTCTATCGCAGCATAAACATCATCGACTGTTACGCCATACTTCAACAGGCTTTCTGGCGAGACAATTACCTGGTATTGTTTAAAATAGCCCCCAAAAGAATTTATCTCATTCACTCCGGCCACGCTTTTTAGCTGCGGTGTGATAAGCCATTCTTGAATCGTTCTCAGGTTGGTAAGATAGGCTTTTTTTGGGAGCGGATCTTTCGGCATTTCTCCTTCGAGCGTATATTGATAAATCTCGCCCATTGCCGTGCCGATTGGTCCCATGGCAATTTCGACACCTTTGGGGACTTTTTCTCTCGCTTCGGCCAGTCGCTCGAATACCAACTGACGCGCAAAATAGATATCAACAGTATCTCTAAAAACAATGGTTACGATGGAAAGACCAAATTTCGTGACCGAACGCATCTGTTCAAGGTCGGGCAGCCCGCGCATTGCCGTCTCAATCGGATACGTAACATTCCTCTCAATCTCGATAGCGGATAGTCCGTCGGCATGACTGATAACCTCAACCTGGATGTTCGTAACATCCGGAAATGCATCGATCGGCAATCTGAGATATGAATAACCGCCAATTACGATTATCGACAGCGCAAGAAATATGACCATTCCCTTCTGTTTCAACGTATAAGAGATAAGTTTTTCCAACATAACGATTAGCTCCCGTTCATGATGCGCAGTTTAATGGCCATGTTCATCGACGAGTTCGCCTTTCTTCAACTCCGACTTCAGTATGAACGCTCCCTTGACTACCAACGGGTCGCTTTCCTTAAGCCCCGAAGTGACTTCCATTTTCTTGTCAACGGTCCTGCCGATTTCTATATCTCTCCTTTGGAACTTCTCGGGAGCCGTTTGAATAAAGACGTACCTCTTCATACCGTCGATAAGGACAGCTTCTTCAGGGACAGCAATAATCCGCTCGGTTCCACCGCTTGTGGCCTCAATCAGCACGGTCGCAAACATGCCGGGCTTGAGAAGACCGCTTGAGTTGTCAATCGTCACCCGCGCCTTTTCGGTCCTTGTCCGTTCGTCAACCACATCACTGATATACGAGAGCTTTCCCCGAAATGTCTTGTCAGGAAAGGCTGTAACGGACACCTGTACGCCTATGCCGGGCCTGAGACGAGACATATCTTTTTCGTAAATATCGATCACTACCCAGAGCGTCGAGAGGTCGGCAACCGTAAAGAGCGCCTTTTCAGAATTCACCACTTCTCCCTGGGTAACGGACTTTTCAAGCACCACGCCACCGACAGGAGTGGTGACCGGAATGAGCGGGTGGTTGCCACTGTCTTTCGAAGATTCGAACTGTGCCACATTGACACCGAGCAGCCTGAAGCGCTCCATGGCAAGGCTTAGGTCAGCCTCTGCCTCCCCCAGTTCCTGCTTTGCCTTCAGGACATCTTTCTCAGGGGATATTTTCTTCTCAAACAGGGTTTCCTCGCGCTGGAAGTTTTTCCTTGCCAGCTCGACCTTCCCTTGCGCCTTAAGGTAATCAGCCCATGTCTGGTCAAGCTCAACGCTGTCGAGATAGACAAGGACCTGACCCACTTTCACCCTGTCGCCCTGTGCTGCAATTATCCTGACAGCCTTTCCTGTCACCCGTGGGCTGATCTTCGCAGAACGGTCCAAATTTATCTCTAATACGGCAGTTGCCGACAGCGGAACAGCCGCATTTTCAAGAGCAACCTGCTTGACTTCTATTCCCGAAGACTTCTGCTTTTCAAATGACAGCACCACCATACCGGGCTCTTCTTCATGTTCTCCTTCGTGCCCCCCTTTGTGCCCGGCATCTTTGTCCTGCTCGACCGCAGCATGCTTTCCTTCCTTCGCATCCTCCTTCTTCCCGCATCCCGCGACCAAAAGCGCCGCACCCAGGACCATGAGTATTATTGCAAGCAGATGATGTCTGTCGTTATCTTTCTGCATCACCATGTCATCGCACCTCCTGTAGTCTTCTCAATCGCATTGAGCGCAAGCTGCGCTCTCGTCTGCGCCTCAATATAGGCAAACTGTGCTTCGATGGTGTCCTTCTGAGCGAGGCGCACTTCAAAGAAGCCGATCTTACCCTCCCTAAAGGCGAGGTTCAGGAGGTTCAGGTTCTCGGCTGCTTTTACCAGTATCTCTTTCCTGAAGAGCGAAAGCTCCTCGATGGCAGATATGATATCATTGAAAACCTGATCTATTTCACGCTCTATGGTCTTTTTCAGTCCCGCCGCTCTTATCTCTGCCCCTTCTGCCTTTGCCGAGGCTTCTTTTTCTTCTGCCTGCTTTCTGTCAAAGAATGGCAGCGGAACCGAAATCGCCAAGCCCACGGCATCCCGGCGCTCATCTCTTTCATAAAACCCGGACAGGGTTATATGCGGCAAGGCTTCCTTCTTTACCAGTTCCCGTGCGAGCTGTGTCTTTTCAATTTCAAACTCGGCCGCCTTCGCGTCAGGCCGATGGGAAAAGGCCAGTGCCTTCAGGGCTTCCTTGTCAGGCAGCGCCGGCGCCTCGGAAGGCAGGTCCCCTTCTATGGCAAAGGAACTATCTGCTGATAAGCCGAGGAGCCCCTGCAGCGCAAGAAGCGAGTCCCTGTATCCCCGTTCTGCTAGAAGAAGCTCTTTCTTTGCCTTGCTGAGTTCGACCTCTGAAAGGTTGACATCAAGCCCTGAAACATCCCCGGCCTGAAACTTGATTTTTGTATAGCCGAGGAGCTCTTCATTCAGCCTGACAATCTCTCGCGCAAGGCCGTTTTTCTTCTTTGCTGCAAGCGCCTTTGCAAATAGATCTTTCACGTCTGAAATTAAAATTCTCTCTCTGTCCGTGATTTCCGACCTCACCCGCGCAAGCTCTTTTTCGGCAACATCGATCCTTACAGCCCTCTGACCTGCGATCTCGAATTCCTGGGAAAGCTTGAAGCCATAGTTTGTAAACTTCCCGCCGCCTTCCTCATCCGGCTTGTCCTTCTTTGAGACAGCGCCTTCGATCGTCGGATTATTGATGAGCAGAAGCCGCGCTTTTTCATCCTGCCCCTTTGCTGATTCTTCTTCGAGCCTGAGCGTTTGAAGGTCAGGATTGTGCACGAGGGCACGTTGTACGGCGTCTTCGACTGTCAGGGCCTTCATCTGCCCTTCGGCTGCCGTTGCGCTGGTGTTTGCCGGCAGCAAGCAACCTGCAAGAAGATATAGAGCAAGTATAGATAGTTTCTGTTTCACACGTAATACCTCTCGATATTTTTTATGCAAAAAAGAGAAGAAATTCACCTGCATGAGCCGCATGAGAGCGGCCGGAAAGCATATTTAAGATGACTACATCAGATGCGTAGAACGACGGAATTACGGCTGGCGAGACTTTCTTGAAATGGCATTGAAGAGCGGGGTTGTGTTTCCTCGATGAAGTGGGACGGCAGCAAAGCAGCTACCGACTGAAAGCTTACAGAATGGTCATGCGGCATTAAAGCACCCAACCTCTGATTCACGAGTGCAGGGCTACTGAGCAGCTGGACATCCTTGCAGTGTCCGCAGGCATCGTTTTCTGCCCACTCAAATTGTGGGCCCAATTCCGATCCCTTGCATGCTGCAACGTATTCTATGGCAACATGTCCGTCCGCGCCAAAACAGAGGAGCGATCCTTCGGCACTAGGAATCGCCATAAGCATATATACAACAAGAACCACAACTGGGGGCAATACGGCACTTCTTCTCAGCATGATATATTCTTGCAAAAAGGGGCTCAGGGAGTCAAACGGCTGCATTCCATCACGTACTTGCTTCTTTGCAGGCGGTCAGTCCGTTGCCGACAAACGTACCGTGACGCGCCATTTACTTCATGACTATGGGGCAGATCATATTTTTCACCGCGTGCTTTGTTTACAATACGGGTATGGACACGATCGACCGCCGCTACCTGCGGTATCTGCGCTATGCCCTGCAGTGGGGAATAGTCATTTTTCTTCTCTATGCAGGCTACCGGTTCTTCTTCTTCGTAGAGCATTTCCTGGCCCAGCATACTGTAATTCAAGAAACCGAAGAGGCAGTCCTGAGAAGCAGGTTCCCTTCTGTCGAGGGCTTTCTGCCCATTGGCGCGCTTATGGCACTGAAGCTCTGGATGACCGCAGGGATCATCGACCGCATACACCCTGCAGGTCTGGTCATATTTGCAGCAGCACTCATAACCGCGCTCGCCGTAAAGAAGAGCTTCTGCGGATGGATATGCCCTGTCGGAGCACTTTCGGACGGTGTCTGGAGGCTCGGCAGCCGCATCTTCGCAAGAAATTTCATTATCCCCCGCGCTGCGGACAGTATCCTCCGTTCCGTAAAATATCTTCTCATGGCATTTTTCCTGTATATTGTTATCCTGAAGATGCCTTCATTCGTTATCATGCGCTTCCTTGAGGGAGATTATTACAAGATTGCTGATGTCAAAATGCTCTTCTTTTTTACGAAGATGACGACTGCGACCGCGATCGCGCTATCACTGCTCTTCTTGCTTTCCCTCTTTTACAAGAATTTCTGGTGCAGATACCTCTGCCCCTATGGCGCGCTGCTCGGGCTTATCAGTTTTTTCAGCCCCCTGAAGGTAACAAGGAATGATGCGGCATGCATTCACTGCGGAAAATGCACAAAGAACTGCCCTTCCCTGCTGCCGGTAGAACAATTACGCAGTGTGCGGTCACCGGAATGTACCGGTTGCCTCACCTGCATAAGCCACTGTCCGGCACAGGGGGCGCTTGATATGTCGATCTATCGAAAGAGAACCCTGCCACCGGTCGCTGCGGTCTTCATGGTCGTCGTGCTCTTCTTCGGATGCATCGGCATTGCCAAACTGACCAATAACTGGGACTCGGCAGTAACCTATGGGCAATACCAGCGGATCATTCCCCAGGCAACACATCTGAACCATCCGTAGCGCTATGCTTATTTTCTTTCCGACACTCCTATGACCAGAAACCAGACGATAGACGCAAGCATATTGCCCCATCCTAATACCTTGAGCACTGCTGCGATATAATGGTCATACCTCAGCATATCCAACTTCCCCAAGATGATATTCCAGTCATGTTCACCCCCTCCGACCAGCGAAAGCACAAGGGTGCGGGCATCATTTACATAAACAGCGATGTTCAGCAAGTTCTCACCGAACCAAAACGAGCAGAAGAAAACGCCCGCATGGTCCTTCTTCATGAAAAAATATACAAGGATAACGAGCGGAATGCCAAGCTGCATCAGGGTGCCGCCCCAGACCCCGGCTATGCTGCCGAACAGTCCGAAGAAGATATGGCCGAATTCGTGAAAGGTCAGGTTCACATGGTCGAGGAAGAGGAATCCATCCTGAGTGGCCAGGGCGTATATGCAGAATGCCACTGCAGCCAGCGTCCCGGCGACCAGAACGGGAAGCGGTGCCGTCTTCCAGTCAGACCCTATCGTACCTGCTCCTTTGCAGATGCCCGGAATAATCCTTCCATGGCATCACCAGATTGTAGGCGTTAGTCCTTATACCGTCACATAGCCTGTCAGAAGCCGAATATGCCCCGTATCTTATCGAGATTGCCCTTCTTCTTCTCCGGTGCCTCGCCGCCCTTATCCGGCTCAGCCGGCTGGTCATCCGGCTTCTGGTCTCTATCCCCGCTAACCTGTTCCTCCCCACCGCTGTCCTCCCCCAGCGGCAGCATGCCCGTCGACTTATTCCGCAGTTTCATTGCCCAGATATATTCATGGGGAATCCTGGGGTCTTTCGGTTTGGGAGGCCAAGCGATGTTCAGTTCATCACCGTACCCGATAAACTGGAGTGCAGCACCGCCGGAATCCTTGAAGATACCCTTGGGCACGGCACAACGAGTGACATCGGGGCCCATGACGACTTTTTCTTTGATAAACTTGGCAACACTCAACGGCGGCAGGTAGTTCATAAGACCGTACCCCGGCTCCTGAACCTCGCTCGATGACCAAATGATCGTCTCTCCGGTCGTCTCGTTCTGCCCCATAGCCATGGCAAAATACCCCAGCGCGGTCGGGATCTTCTTCCACTGGAAACTGACGCTATCAGCAATACCGCCCTTGACCGACGTAAACTCCACCGGTGCCATGAAATCATGCTGTTCACCGACATTGAACTTTATATCGGGCGTATAATTGCCGTGGACGAAGTGTTCGCCCTGCAAAGAGCTGTCCTTCGGGATTTCCTTATGATGCGTCCGGTTAGGCCAGTCCGCATAGGTCCATCCGGACCGCGGCGAAGGCGGATACTGCCGGGAACCCGTACGGGCAGACATGGCTCTGCCGAAGTCAGCCATGCTCATCTTTTCCGTGTCAAGGACCTTCGGCTGCCCCGGCCGGACCGTCTCGCTGCAACCCCAGTACATGAGCATGCGGAGCTTGGGCTTCTCGTAGGTCGGCTCTTCGGTCTCCTCATCCCGGACGGGTTTCGCCTTCTCCGGTATGAGCAGCGGCAGGGTATCGCCCATTTTCTGGCCCGGTGGTATATCATGGGTCGCCCCAGGGTCAGGAGGGGTCGCCTTGGGCGAAACCAGCTGAAGGTAAAGGCCTCTCCGGGCACCTCCCATGCCGGACATCTTCCCCATGATCATGCCTTCCAGGCCGCCCATCCCTCCGGAAGACATGCCGGGTATGCTCGTGTTCTGCGTTTCAACGTTCATCCAGTACTGGGCTATGGGTTTCTGTTTCTTTTCCTTCTCGGCAGCCTGTACCATCGAGCCGGAAAGGATCAGGACCAGTGATGCGATCACGACCGTTAGTTTACTCATATTTTTGTCTCCTTGCGTGGACATTATCTGAATCATACCACGATATTTCGCTTTCGTTGCCGTTGCCGGAAAAACTCTATAATGCCGGGGAGTACAGACAGGACAATAATCGCCAGGATCACCATCGTGAAATTCCTCTTCACCAGGGGGATATTGCCAAAATAATATCCGCCGAAGATAAAGGTAGCGATCCAGATGAGACCGCCCACAACGTTATAGCTAAGAAACCGCGTATAGGTCATACTGCCGATACCTGCAACAAAGGGAGCAAAGGTTCGGATGATCGGCATGAATCGGGCAATGATGATCGTCTTGCCGCCGTGCTTCTCATAAAACCGGTGAGTCCTGTCCAGGTACTCGCGATTGAGGAAACGCACCTTCTCACGGTGGAATATCTTCGGCCCCAGAAAACTTCCTATCGCGTAGTTGACCGTATCACCGGCAACGGCCGCTACGGACAGAAGCATGAAGAGCATTCCGGCATCTAGTGCCCCAATCGCGGCGAATGCTCCTGCCGCAAAAAGGAGGGAGTCCCCCGGGAGGACCGGCGTTACCACGAGCCCTGTTTCACAGAAGATTATGAGAAAGAGTATGAGATAGGTCCACGTACCATAGGTCTGGATAACACCGCCCAGATGCTTGTCCAGATGCATGAAGATATCAAAGAAGGTCTTTATCAGTTCCACGCCGTTTCCTTTTGCTTCTGATATTTTCTGTTAACCTCGCATCCGAACGATCAGGTTCTGTTCCTTCACACATGATGCTACAGCCATTTCTTTTTCCTAAAGAAGAAAATCATGGATAGGCCGATACCGATCATGAGCGCCCAGATCATGGCGTAGCCGTACCGCCATTCGAGCTCCGGCATGTGTCTGAAGTTCATGCCGTAGACGCCCGCGAGAAACGTGAGGGGCATGAAAATCGTGGCAATAATGGTAAGCACCTTCATCACCGCATTCAGGCGGTAGCTGATGCTCGAGAGATAGATATCGAGCATACCCGTGACCATATCGCGGTATGTCTCTATGGTATCGATCACCTGAATCGTATGATCATATACATCCCGCAGATAAAGACGGGTTGAGTCCTGGACAAGACTTGAGTCTTCCCGCTGAAGCGTGCTGATCACCTCACGGAGCGGCCAGACCGTCTTTCTCAGAAAGATGATCTCGCGTTTCATAACATGGATGTCGCGGAGGGTATCGGATGTCGGATGCGTCACGAGCTTTTCCTCAAGGACTTCGACCTGCTCGCCCAGTGTTTCAAGGATCGAGAAATAATTGTCCACCACCGCATCGATCAGGGAATAGACGACGTAATCCGCGCCCCGTCTGCGCGCCGTTCCCTTGTCACTCCTGAGCCGCTCGCGCACATGATTGAACACATCCCCTTCAATTCCCTCCTGGAAGGAGATGACATAATGACGGCCCAACACAAGGCTGATCTGTTCCGTCGAAATGACCTGTGCTGCCCCTCCCGCGTACAACATCTTCATAACAATGTACAGATAGTTATCATAGTTCTCTATCTTCGGCCGCTGTTCTGTGTTGACGACGTCTTCCATCACAAGGGGGTGCAGTTGGTAGCACGCGCCGAGCTTCTCGAGGATATCGGTCTGCTGAACGCCTTCTATATTGATCCAGGTGACGGTAGGGCTGTCCTTGAAGGGGAAGCAGGCATCCACCGCGTCAACAGTCTGTTCTCTGAACTGCGTCTCGTCATAGTCGATGATCGATATCTTCGTCCCTTCTGTGCGCTGCCTGCCGATATGTACGAGGGAACCGGGAGGAAGGCCGGTCTTCAGCGATCTCTTGCGGACGTTTTTTTTCGGGCGGTATTGCATCGGACCCTAGGATGATACCACGGCCGCGGCAGGGAAAGAAACCGGCGATTACCGCAACCGAAGACGCCTCAAAACGTATCCGAGGTAGCGGTTAAGAAAGTGCTTGCGCGGAAGGAAGGGCAAGAGGGGGGCTTTCCTGACACCGACGGTCTCGAGCAGAGAACGAATCTCGGGATCCTCTCCCTGCGCTAGACCTTTTCTGAGCGTTTCAAGGCATTCCGGTTTTCGCTTTGCCTTCAGATAGATCCTTGCAAGATTGAGATAGTGCCGGGGCTCATGCGGGTCCTGTTCAATAGCATCATTGCAAAGGGCGATGGCCTGGGAGATCTTTCCGCGTTCCGAAGCGATGCAGAGCGCAAAATACGAGGCTGCAAGGGGGGTCTTGCGGAGAGAGTATGCCCGTTCGAAATACGCGAGCGCCGCAAGGTAGTTCTTCTGCTGAAGTGACTGAATGCCTTTCTGCACAAGATCGTCTGGGTCTGCGTGTAACACCATCAGGTACCATTATAGACGATGGTGAAAGCAATTGCGAGCGGAACACCCGCGGGCGGCTGTCAGCGCTTCACACACGACGCCTCGCGGGACCAGCACTGAAATGAATACAAGAACATAAGGACCTGCAATGCAGGTCCTTATGGGTAATGGTCGGGGCGACCTGATTTGAACAGGCGACCACTCGCACCCCAAGCGAGTGCGCTACCAGGCTGCGCTACGCCCCGATTAGGTTATACTGTCGAGGATCTGTCTGAGCCGTTTCCTGACAAAGGCGATTGCCTCGGCGGGGTTCTTGATTTCCGTCTTCTGCTCCTGAACGGGTTTCATTTCGGCAGGTTTCATGATCCCGTCCTCAAACCGTTTTCTTACACCCTCGATCGTGTATCGTTCCTGATAGAGCATTTTCTTGACCATCAGGATCGTCTCAAGGTCCTTTTTGACATAGACCCTCTGGCCAGACTTGTTTTTCCGCGGTTTCAGGAACGGAAATTCAGTCTCCCAGTACCGCAGAACATAGGACTCTATCCCGGTTATCTTGCTGACCTCGCCGATCTTATAGAACAGCTTGTCCGGAACCGGAAGCTGCGGCTTTAAGCTTTCGCTCGCATGCTTATGCATGTAACTTCTCTATCTCTCCCTTTAACTGGTTGCTCACTCTGAAGGTGATCACTCTTCTCGGGGTTATCTCAAGTTCCTCCCCTGTCTTGGGATTGCGTCCTCGCCGAGACATCTTCTTGCGTACGTGAAACGTGCCGAAGCCGGAGATCTTGATGGACTCGCCTTCTGCAAATGTCATCTTCATGGTCTCGAAGAGGAGTTCAACAATGTCCTGAGCCTCCTTCTTGGATAAGCCCACCTTTTCGAAAATTGCATCAACAAGATCAGCCTTTGTCATTTCACAATCTCCCCCCGAGTGATTTTCTTAATTATATTAAGGACATAGCCACTTGTCAAGAAGATTTTAGTTTAATTTCAGCAAGTTACCTTCTAGACCTACGTCATTTTTAAAAATCTGTTGATTTAAAAGCTTTTTTTTAGTACGTTGCCTAAACGTTCTGTCTCAGGTAGCAGCTGATATGCTATGATAATTCCTGCACGCCAAATTAAGGAGGACTCATGTCATACAGAGATTTACGAGAGTTCATAAAAGTCCTTGAAAATAAAGGTCTTCTCCACAGAATTGCCGTGGAGGTAGATCCCATTCTTGAAGCTTCTGAGATCACTGACAGGATGTGTAAGTCCCCCCAGGGGGGCAAGGCGCTCTTCTTTGAAAAGGTTAAGGGATCGCCCTTTCCCGTTGTCACCAATATCTTTGGTTCTTTTGAGCGTATGGCACTTGCACTCGAAATAGAGCACCTGGACGACGTAGCCAAGAGGATTGAAGAACTCCTGAACCAGGCGCCACCCAAAACACTTTTCGAGAAGCTTGCCATGCTTCCGAAACTTTTTGAATTTTCGAAATATCTGCCTAAAACCGTAAAGCACGCTCCCTGTCAGGAAGTCATAGAAAAAGACAACCCTGATCTTTCCAAGTTGCCGGTGCTCAAGACCTGGCCCGGCGATGGTCAGCCGACCGATGAAGGCCGTTTTATCACCTTCCCTATGGTCTTTACCCGGGATCCCGAAAACGGCCGACCCAACTGCGGCATGTACCGCATCCACATCTATAACAAGAAGACAACCGGCATGCACTGGCACATACATAAGGACGGGGCGCGCCACTATGACAAGTACAAAAAAATGCAGCTGCGGATGCCTGCGGCGATCGCAGTCGGCAGCGACCCGGCAGTCATCTACTCAGCAAGCGCCCCGCTCCCTGAGTCCATCGACGAGATGCTTTTTGCCGGATTTCTGAGAAGGGAGCCGGTCGAGATGGTTAAGTGCATCACCTGTGATATTGAGGTGCCTGCCAACAGCGAAGTGGTGATCGAAGGCTATATCGATCCTGGGGAGATGCGTGTCGAAGGCCCGTTCGGAGACCATACGGGGTTCTATTCCGCTGCGGACAACTACCCGGTCTTTCACGTGACCTGCATCACCCACCGGAAAGACCTCATTTACCCTGCCACGGTGGTGGGTAAGCCTCCCATGGAAGACTGCTATATGGGTAAGGCCACGGAACGTATCTTCCTGCCGCTCATGAAGCTCGACTTTCCCGAGATTCAGGATATCAACCTTCCGATGGAAGGGGTATTCCATAATTTTGCGCTCATATCGATAAAGAAGAGCTATCCCGGCCACGCTAAGAAGATCATCCACGGCCTGTGGGGAAAAGGGCAGATGATGTTCTCCAAGCTCCTCATCGTCGTAGACGAAGACGTGGACGTGCAGAACCTCTCCTATACGGCCTGGCGCGTTCTCAACAACGTCGACTGGCGTCGTGATGTCGTGATCTCGGAGGGGCCTCTCGACGACCTTGACCACGCAGCGAACTGGCCGCGCTACGGCGCCAAGATGGGTATCGATGCCACCAGAAAGACGCGAGAAGAAGGCATGATGCGGGACTGGCCAGATGAGATCTTCATGTCGGAGGAGATCAAAACACTGGTCGACCGGCGCTGGAAGGAGTATGGCTTTTAGTCCCTCCGCAGCGGGACAACGCCGCTGGTGTGCTTTCGATCAGTTCAGCCCCGGCAATATAGTCGTCGCCGAGTTCCTTGATCCACAAGACGATGCCGTGTCTATACCGGCCCATGCTGGTTTTGAACTTGAGCACATGGCCTGCCTTGAGCGGGTAGTGTGTGATAAAGCAGAGACCGTTTCTTGACACGTTAATTGCGCGGCCGGTCAGATCGATGATCCGTATTTTGTTGTCATTCAGGACCGCGACCGAAAATTCAATGACCTCGCAACACCCTTTTCTGTCAGCGACTTTCGTCTGTTCCATATCGCCTCCTGCAACTGCTCGTTCTGTGCTACAAGGTCAGTATACCGGCAGTCGAACAGGATATCCACTTAAGTTTTTTTCATAAACGCCGCTGAACTGCTGACGTTGGAGGCGAAGAGGTCATTGACTGTCCTTGCTGCTGCAGCTTCTCTGCGTGAGCATTTTTCCAAGAAGAAGCATGCCCACTATTAAAATCCTTTAGGAGAAGCGGAGATCATGTTTCAGGCGAGTACTCACAAGCTGAATACCGGTACACGGACTTTAGTACGAGACTTCCTTCCTGATATCAACGTACTGATGCCATGCAATAAGGGAGTGGAGTTGAAGTGGAAATAAACCCCCTCCTTGGACTAAAGTCCGGGATTTCAGGGCTTCTGCATCTGTGGCCTAGACCGATGGCCTCGCCACACGATGCAAGAATGGCCTCCGCTTCGCTCCGGGCGGCCATTCATCCCCAGGCTTAAAAGCCATGGGGTTNNGGTTTTCTGGCCGTTTTTATAAACACTAAAGGAAGCTTCTTTACCCTGCAAGTATTTACCGTCTTTCTGTCATGGAAGCTAGCTTGAATGATATCGTCCTCTATGTTGGTATTCCTATTTGGGGTATCGCACTGATATTTATTTCAAGGTGGATGTATATGGCTAAACCTGAATCAGGCAGGACAGCGAAATATTCGAAGCGAGTAATTATTTCGTCTCAAAGACCATTCGGCACTTCATGGAAGATGAATGTTTCAGCTGATGATCTTGAGGTTTTCGAAAAATTTCAGAGAAGAATAAGGATATGGTATTTATTTTTGATTCTTCCCTTTTTCATTTATATGTCCATAATAAGCCGGGGAGCTTGAATACTTCCCGTAAATCACAATAGTTTCGAATACTATCGACTATCGTCCACTCCCGATATTCGGCATAGGATGCCATACAGCAACTCTTGAAAGTTCCGATTAATTAGCAGCAGACCTAATTCAGTAATGTGTGAAGCCAGCAAACCCGATGAGACACCATACCATGCGCTGTGATTGACACAGATAATCTCGGGGATGTTTGGCACTTGGTAGGGACATACTTTCCAGATCTGAGGAATTTTAGCGCCGCAGTAAATATCCCGAGAGATTTTAGCACATTTTCCATAAGCATCGCGGGGAACTGAAGGAGATGGTCGTTGATCCCTGCGTGAGAGGCATTAAGTTTTTCCTGCGGAGAGCGGCCATGCATGGCAATCCCGTAGCTGGGCCGAGAGCAGTTCCAGGTATCCTGCCACTGCTGTGCCTTTATGAGGAACTGATCGGTTGACGAGCACCGTCCGACATGGATAATCAGGAAGCACTCATCGTCGGCGCGATGAGAGTTCTCGACAATAGCCTGGAGGTGTTTGTCCCCTGGGGGTGTAGGATGCAGTGAGGCGTCAAACC
>DKBH01000062.1 GCA_002451165.1 Nitrospiraceae bacterium UBA6905 | reverse complement strand
CTTGCCCGTGCCGCTCTCCCCGAGCAGGAGGACCGTTGCCGGTGTCCCTGCCGCCCGCCGCGCTAACTCCTTTGCCGCGAGAAGTGCCGCGCTGCGGCCGACGATATCGTCCCAGGTGTAGTCCGCCCTCAGGTGGCGGATCAGTTTCTTTACCGTCGCCAGTTCCTCCGTCAGTCCGATGATCTCGGAGATGTCATGGATCACGCCGACCGAGCCGCGAACCGCCCCGTCGATGATGATAGGCGCAACGTTTACGATCACTTCTTTGCGGGCCGGCCCCACTTTCATGCGGACGTTCTTGACCGCTTTGCCGGTCTTGAGTACCTGGAGGTGCATGCTCTCGCCCTCGGCAATGTCGATGGTCACGGGTTTATTCAGGACAGCAGCCCTGGGAAGACCGGTGATGCGCGTGTACGCAGGATTCACGATGATGTTGTTTCCATGCTCGTCTGCGACAGAAATGGCGTCGGCAGTGGATTCGATCACAGCTTCGAGGAGGCTGCGCACGTTCCAGAGCCCCGCGACCTTGTCGGTGAGAGACCGAAGCTCGGTGATGTCACGGAATACGGCCACCGCTCCAACGATACGGCCGTGCTCATCCCGCACCGGCACGCGGCTCGTAATGATCTTTGTGTCTCCGATCGCTTGCTCCTGATTGATCTCGTCCATCCCCTGGACAAGGACCAGGTGCAGGCGGGTGTTCGGTATGGCTTCGACCGCAGACCGTTTGAGTACCGAAGCTGCAGAAAGTCCGGTTATGCGCTCTGCGGCCTTGTTGAACAGGTTCACGAAGCCATTGGCATCAACAGCAATAATGCCATCATGGATAGAGTCTAGAATGATCTGGACTTCCTGGGGAGCGATAGGTTCCATTAAAACCTCGTGATTCATTGTACATTAGTCAAATAAAGCATGCAATAGATTGCAGGCGGCTCGCTTACCGCATGATTTGCCTTGACAGGTGAACATATGTTCACTATAATGATCTCCATGCAGATTTCAATAAACGATCCTATTCGTGTGGCTGTCGTCTTCGGTGGAGGGGAACTGAAGCCCGTCTGGTTCGACTGGAAAGGCCGTCAGGTTCGGGTGAAAGAAACGGCTTTCACCTGGACGACCCGCCAGGGAAGCGCGGAGATCATACATTTTTCGGTTACTGATGGGATCAATCTGTACGAGATCAGCTTTGATCGATGGTCAATGTCGTGGTCGTTGACCTTTACGGAGGTGATATGAGGGCTATCCTGCATATTGACATGAATGCCTTCTTTGCGTCGGTAGAGCAACGGGCGGATCCGTTCCTTCAGAGCAGACCAATAGCCGTGGTGGGCTCGAAGAGGCGTGGTGTCGTTTTATCGCCGTCCTACGAGGCCCGCGCTTTCGGCGTGCGGACGGGCATGCAGTACCATGAGGCGCGTGCTCTTTGTCCGGCGATCACGCTCGTTCCGGCTGATCCAGGGAAGTACGCATACGCTTGCAAGCGGCTGATCCGGATCTGGGAGCGGTTCACTCCGCTCGTCGAGCTCTTTTCGATCGATGAGGCCTTTCTTGACGTTACTGGGTGCGATGCGATCTTTGGAGATGCCGTCCAGATCGCGCTTAAAATTAAAGAGCTCGTATGGGAGGAGGAGCGGCTGACCTGTTCCATCGGTATCGCGCCGAACAAACTGCTAGCAAAGCTCGGCAGCGACATGGTAAAACCGGACGGCCTCGTTCTTATTTCTGCAGAGGACGTCCCGGAGGTCATGGCAGACCTGCCGGTAAAGGAGCTCTGCGGCATCGGGCCGAGCACGAGCGATGCGCTTGCCGCCATGGGCATCCGGACATGCGGAGAGTTGGGAAATGCTTCGGTCGGCGAGCTTACGGCGCGCTTTGGCGTCATGGGGTCTCGGCTCCGAAACATGGGCCGGGGGCTCGATGACGTACCGGTGTCGACCGTGACCAGGCAGGAGGAAGAAACGGCCCGATCCGTTGGTCATAGCATGACCCTCAACGAGGATTGTGCTGACCGTGAGCTGCTCGAGCGTCATATCCTGCAGCTTGCTGAGAAGGTCGGGAGGAGGATGCGTCGCGGAGGGTACCGCGGCAGGTCCGTGAGCATCACGCTCCGGTATTCTGATTTCACGACCTTTTCTCGCCAGCGTAGGATGCCGCGGGCCTTGTGTCATGGTCCGGATGTCTTCGCAGCCGCGATAGAGATCTTCCGCAAGGTCAGATTGGAGAGGCCTGTCAGACTTCTCGGCGTGAGCGTCTCGGCGTTGGAGCAGAAGGAAGATCAGGTCCCGCTCTTCGACCTTGAGAGAAAACGGTCGATCACCTCCCTGGCGATGGACCGGATCAATGACCGATATGGAGAGTTCACCGTTACCTGGGGGACCCTGGCGCAGCGCTTTGAGCATGGACGGGTCATATCTCCTGCATGGCGTCCAGGTGGGGCGAGAGAATATTGAAACCAGACGTCGGGAGCCGGTGGCCGGTAGGCAGGTCTCGTGCAGCGCAACAGTCGTGAGCGAGGATAGTCATGGAGGAACGATGGGACAGGAGATAACGGAACGACAGCGGGAGATCTACGAGTTCATCCTGATGACGATCGAATCGCGGGGGATCCCGCCAACGATCAGGGAGATTGGTGCGCAGTTTGGCATCCGGTCGACGAACGCGGTGGACAAGCATCTTCGGTCTCTTGAGAGGTCTGGTCAGATCACGCGGCAGCGTGGATCATCGCGGGGGATCGCACTTGCCTTATCAAGGAAGTTCGTGACTTCTGTCCCGCTGCTGGGGCAGGTGGCGGCGGGCCTGCCGGTCCTCTCTCCGGAGAACCGCGAAGGAGAGTTTGTCCTGGACGGATCTCTGTTCAATCTCCGGCCGGAGCAGAGGATCTTTGCTCTTAAGGTGCGGGGCGACAGCATGATCGACGCTCACATTGTAGAAGGGGATACGGTCCTGGTAAGCGAGGGGGCAACAGCACGGAACGGGGAGATTGTTGTCGTCATGGTCGATGGTGAAGCTACCGTCAAGAGGTTCTTTCTGGAAGAGGGGAGGGTGCGACTGCAGCCGGAGAACAGTTCCATGAAGCCGATCTTTATCTCTCACGGAGAGCTCAGGGTTCTTGGCAAGGTCATTGGAGTGATGCGGAAGGTCTAAGGGTAGGAATGCGAGGGGGACGGTCACAGGCTACGTTCCATTTTCCGGTGGAGCTTCTTGTCCTGATGGTTGGAGGGATTGTCGGTCAGGATGAGCGTGCCGTCGGCCGCATGTCCCACATAGATGGTAAAGCGCGGGGCGAAGGGCGTCGTCCCCATCCCTTTATAGAGTCCCAGCACTTTCTTGACATAGTCCTTTGTCTCTTTGAAGGGAGGGACGGTGCCCCAGCGTTTCACAGCGGTCTCTCCTGAGTTATAGGCTGCCAGGGCCAGTTGCAGGTTCCCTTCATACCGGTCAAGGAGGTACCGGAGATATCGCACGCCACCGTGGATGTTCTCATGGGGATCGAAGGAGTTCTTGACGTCCAGGTCGATGGCGGTCTGCGGCATGAGCTGCATGAGCCCCATGGCCCCCTTGCTCGAAATGGCGAAAGGATTGTAGTCAGATTCAACCTTGACGATGGCGCGGACAAGCGAGGGGTCAACCCCGTACTTCTCGCACGCCGAGTTGATACTCTTCAGATAGGAGACGGGCACCTCATCGCTCCTTTCGGACGATCGGAGGGGACCGTTTGCCTGTGCGGAGGTCAGCGATTCAGAAGGGAGTGGGCGATGTTCGGCGTGCACTTTCGTAGTACTGCTCACCTTGTTGGACGGCACATTGGTGAAATGAACGACTCCGTTCTCGTCTACATACTGGTAGATCTCTGCGTAGGCAATAGCAGGAAGCCCTGTAGGCAGTATCGTATACAGTATCCCTGTTATCGCAAGACACAGACAGATCCATATTTTCACGAAAGACGTCCTCTCCTGCACCATTACGGTGCAGAGCAGCATTAGCTAAAAAATACATAAAAAAATGGTTTATGTCAATAGTTATACGTAGTTAGCGAAGAATAAACCTTGCCATCATTCAACGAACCCGTTTCTATTGACTGGTTCGTGCGTATAGCTTATCATAACCCAAGCGTCTCGTCTCGCGCCCTTCGATCTGCTGGGAGATACGCCTTTGCCCTCACCGCTTATTTCGGTAATCATCGTTAACTGGAACGGACGTCAGCATCTGGAAGAGTGTCTGAATTCGCTTAGAACCCAGACCTTTAAAGATTTCGAAATTATTGTTGTCGACAATGCTTCGCAAGATGGATCAGTTGCACTGGTCAAGGAGCAGTTTCCTGAAGTAAAACTCGTCGTCCTTCAGCAAAACCAGGGGTTTGCGGGCGGGAATAATGCAGGAATCGTTCGTGCATCTGGTACCTATATCGCATGTCTGAACAATGATGCCACGGCCGATGCTGCATGGCTATCGGCTCTCGCCAAAGCGACACAAGGTCAGGCTGACGTCGGGATGTGGGCGTCGAAGATCTTGAATTACGACAATCGAACGGTTATTGACAACGTGGGACTCCTCCTTTATCCTGACGGCTTAGCAAGGGGGAAGGGGAGGTTGGAACAAGATACAGGGCAGTTTGATGGTCTGAGGGAAGCATTGTTTCCCAGCGGCTGCGCAGGATTGTACCGGAGATCAATGCTCGATGAGACGGGCCTCTTCGATGAGGTGTTCTTTGCATATGCCGACGATGTAGATCTCGGTCTTCGTGGCCGACTTGCTGGGTGGACGTGCGTGTTCGTTCCCGCAGCGATCGTCTATCATAAATATTCATCATCGTCATCGGCATATTCGCCGCTCAAGGCCTTTTTGGTCGAGCGAAACAGGATCCTCGTCCTGGTAAAGTGCTTTCCGGTAATGAGAATATTGATAAGCCCCTATTTTACCCTGAAACGGTTGCTCGTACAGATGTATAGTGCACTGTTCAAAAGAGGAGCAAGCGGAAAGTTCATTGAAGAACATTCTCTGGCAAGGGCGGCTGTGGTGCTGGTCAAAGCATGGCTTTCCGCGCTTTCGCTGGCACCCGCCATAATAAGCCAACGCCGGGACTTGCGCAGGAATCGTCGGATTGACAATGCGGAATTCACCCGACTACTCAGCCAGTTCGGCATATCAGCGTCAGAGTTAGCACTTAAAGACTGAAATTATGAAGACACTCATTATCGTTCCTGCCTATAATGAGGAGGAAAGCCTGCCGGGGGTCATTCAGGACCTTCGTGATCATATGCCCGATGCGGATATCCTCGTTGTCGATGATGGTTCGAGAGACCACACAGCTCTGGCAGCCAAGAAGAGAGATGTGTTGGTCGTTAGCCTCCCATTTAATCTCGGCATTGGGGGAGCGATGCAAACGGGCTACCTTTACGCCTGGAAAAATGGCTATGATATTGCGATTCAATTCGATGGCGATGGGCAGCATAAGGCTGAAGAGATCGGATCGCTGATCGGTACCCTTGAATCTGGTCGAGCCGACATGGTCGTTGGATCTCGGTTCCTACGGTTAAGTACCTATCGACCATCTTTTTTCCGGCAGCTAGGTATATGGATATTTTCGAAAGTGCTCTCAGCTGTTCTGGGGATGAAGGTAACTGATCCGACATCAGGTTTTCGCGCTGTAAATTACAATGTCCTAACGTTCTTTGCACACATGTATCCTGAAGACTACCCCGAGGTGGAGAGCATCGTGCTTTTGCACCGGGCCGGTATGCGGACCGAGGAAGTCGCTGTTGACATGCGTAATCGTACCGGCGGACGGTCCTCCATAACCCCTGTTCGCTCGGTATATTATATGGTAAAGGTCCTCCTGGCGGTATTCATCGACCTGTTGAAGAGGAAGTGAGGTGGAATATGGACATCATCAAGATCATATCCATAACCGGCAGTGCACTGCTGCTTATCGCGGTCCTTGAACTGATACGGCGGGGTAGGTTGAAGGAGCGATATTCGCTCTTGTGGCTGTTCTCCAGCGTCGTACTGCTTTTCCTTTCGTTGTCCAGGGGGGTGCTCGAAACGATCTCAAAGTGGATCGGTATCTATTATCCTCCGTCTCTCCTTTTTCTTGTGGCCTTCGTGTTCCTCCTTCTCATCACCCTGCATTTTTCGGCGGTTATCTCTGGTCTATCAGAAAAAAACAAGAAGCTTGCTCAAGAAGTAGCGTTACTCCAGCAGTCAGTAGAAGAGGTCCGTCGGCAGCGCGCCGGTCATGGATAATCTTTCGTATGGTATCCGATAAGCCTTACTTTACAATCGGGACTTGCCGTGGTAGATTTACGAAAAATTATGTTGGGAGGAGCCTCAGAGCATGAGCAGTATGGCCAGCTATATCGACAAGTTCTTCAGCTTAAAGCGTTTCAACCTGGTTGCTTTTGGGGTGATAGCTGCAATGGTCCTTATCGCTTATTCGAACACGTTCACGGCAAGCTTCCATTTTGACGATAACCCATCGATAATTGAAAATGCCACGATTAGGCATATTACTGCGGATAATATTGAACAGATCCTTCGGGGCGTAAGGCCAGTTGTCTATCTTTCGATAATGCTGAACTACGCGGTGAGCGGCCTGAATGTCATCGGGTGGCATGTCTTTAATATTAGCATACATATAATCAATAGCATCTTCACATACCTGCTCATTCTCTGGACGCTCTCACTGCCTGTGTTTGGCAAGAAGTATCAAGAAAAGGCGATGCGAATGGCTCTGTTTGGTGCTCTGCTATTCGCTGTCCATCCGGTGCAAACGGAATCGGTAACCTACATTATTAGCCGAACCGAGCTCTTGGCTACCTGTTTCTACTTGGCGACGTTTCTGCTCTTTATAAAAGGGGGGGCTTCAGGAAGTGTCCCATACGCCGCCGCCATGTTAGTCACCTCAATTCTTGCCGTGGGGTCAAAAGAGTGGGCTGTGACCTTGCCGGCGATGCTCATGCTGTATGATTTCTTCTTCATTGCAGAGGGAAAAGTAAAATCCATCCTGTCTCGGTGGTATGTATACGTACTGACGGCTCTTCCATGGGTTCAGGTCTTGAGCACCTTGAATTTGACTGCCAAGGGAGGTCAAGCTGGTATTGGTTTTAACATTACGACGGCGACAGGAATTACGCCGTTGACCTATTTGCTTACGTCATTTAATGTTCTCTGGACATATGTTCGACTGCTGGTCCTTCCTATACACCAGAACCTTGACTATGATTATCCTGTTGCAAAGGTACTTTTTGAGGTCCCCACGATATTCTCATTTCTCGGTCATGTCATCCTAGCGATCGTTGCCTTCTGGCTCTATAAGAAGAAAAGAATGCTGCTCGTGCCATTTGGCATCGCATGGTTCTACATAGGTATTTCACCTGTGCAAAGCTTCGTTCCCATTATAGATGTGATCTTTGAGCACAGGGTATATATGCCGTCGATCGGTTTCTTTATCGTGTTTGTGGTCTTGTATGAGGGGATTTTTGATTGGTTGCAGGGTAGGCGGAAGGTAGAACAACCGCAACGACGAACGCTCGGAAAGCCCTAGCTGGGCCGATTCCCTCGGAACCGTATCGAGGAATATTTAGCTGCGAGGCAACGAACGATATGATATCGCCATTTAAGCTGTGTGCCGATCTGAAAATGCCTTTGAAGGGTCGTTGCTGTATCGCCATGCCTACGATACTTGATCGTAAGATCTCCGTGGAAATTGACTGAGCCGAAAAGCTCAGCGAGAAGGCCAAGCCACATATCGTGCATCGGTATCTTCTGTGGGAACGGCAGGGCAACGTTTAGCAGAGAGCGCGTGAATGCCATACAGCAGCCCATATAGGTGTTCGCATATATATTCTTGCATATCCCCTTTCCAGAGTTCATCCTGTCAAATATTGATCGATATAGTACGTTTTCCTTCTCATCAATGATAATTCCATTCATAACGATGAGATGTATCTCCCGAGGATCTGTGCCAAGCGTCCTCCTGATTAGTGAGATCTTATTGTTTAACCAGATGTCATCCTGATCCGATAGAACGATAATCTCTCCCGAGGCGTGTCTCAGGGCATTTTCGATGTTGAAAATTGGGTTAAAAAAGGTGTTGTTCTCCAAGAGGTGTATTCTCGGGTCATTGAATGCCTTTATCTTATCGAGGGTAAGGTCCGACGACGAGTCATCGGAAATGATAATTTCATCAGTATCGCTTATTTGATTAAGGATCGAAGATAGTTGTGCCTCGATGTATTTCTCGCCATTTCTTGTAGCCATGCAGATAGAGATCATTGCCATAGGTTATGTATCGTTACCCTTTATTGAACAGGAACTTCATCGTATACAGTAACGCTAAGAATCTGCCGTATATACCTGAAATGTGTTTGCTCCTGACCGCATTGGTTTCCTTATATGCAAGTGAATAATCCCGTCTGCTTTGTCCATATTGATCGCAGAGGGCAACAGTCGTATTGATATAGCGATGCTTCATTTTCTGTAAATATATTATCAGATTCAACTCATAGTCGCCTATGAGTTTGAACGTGCTGTCATATTTCCATGCAGCAAAAAGTGTTTTCCTGTAAAAGGCGCTTTGATGATGAACTGTATTGTGAAGAAGCGTGAGTAAGCTGAGCCTGGAGCGGATGATTTTCCCATCGTCATAAATGATGTTGCCAAAAAGAACACTGAGATCGTCGCGGAGAGAATCAGCAACATGTGCAATTGTTCCGTGATCCACGAGCTTGTCATCGCTACCAAGGAAAAGAATCCATTCCCCAGTAGATGCGCGGATCCCTTTGTTCATGGCGTCATAAATACCGCTGTCGGACTCGCTGACCCAATATGCTAGAGAATGAGCATATTTCTTTATAATCGCGACTGTATCGTCTGTTGATCCCCCGTCGATTATGATTAATTCAATGTTCTTGTATGTTTGATTTAAGATGCTAAGGATCGTCTCTTCGATATGATCGCCCGCATTCAGGGCCACTGTGATAATTGAAACCTTCGGTGCAAGGTGATGTGATGAAACGTTGCGTGCCATGAGGTTCCCAGGTAAAGAGGCGTTGGGATGGTCAATGCTATCTTTATGGGGCGAGACGCGGCGACTTGTCGAGAAATCTAGTTAGTTGCGAACCAAGTGTTGTGTACCCATGCGAATCCTGCCTTAAAGGGCAGCCGCACACAAAATATGAAGAACGTGGTAGCAACGTAAGCAATCATCGATTTCCACTG
This sequence comes from Nitrospiraceae bacterium UBA6905, assembly GCA_002451165.1. Lineage (GTDB taxonomy): Bacteria > Nitrospirota > Thermodesulfovibrionia > Thermodesulfovibrionales > UBA6898 > UBA6898. Next base: position 427 of record DKBH01000062.1, on the reverse strand, counting down.
CTTGCCAAATGCATAGGAAGCCCAATACTGGTGCGGTGAACAGGGAATCGTTGCTACGTTTGTTAGGCTACCATGCAGTTACTATTAGTGTCAAGACGAAAGGGATTGACCATGAGAAAATTATATGAGATGTCTGTGGGACTTTGAATGAGACCTCCTGCTTTAGCAACGATGAAAGATTCCCCGTTGCTCATCGCGGGATGAATACATTCGATATTCCTTTCCAAGGGGGCATAGGAGGCGCAGGGCGGAGATAATCTTCACCAAGACGATAGCGTGGTACAAGGGCCGCACGGCTCTGCGGAGATCGATTCGTGCGGTCGAGGACACCAAGTATCAGTCGGCATGGTATTTATGATAATCTATCTGTTCCACGCGAGCATCTGAGCGAGGGGGTTGCTGAGCTTTTCAGGGTGATAGCCAAGGG
>DKBH01000077.1 GCA_002451165.1 Nitrospiraceae bacterium UBA6905 | reverse complement strand
GCTGGATCCGGCGCTGCTGCGGCCCGGACGGTTTGACCGGCATATCGTGATCGACCGGCCTGGATGGAAAGAGCGGAAGGCCATTCTCGAAATTCATGCACGGGGCAAGGTGTTGGCAGACAATGTTGACTTCGAAGTCCTTGCGCGGGGCACGCCGGGTATGACCGGCGCTGATCTCGAAAACCTTGCTAACGAAGCTGCGCTCGTCGCAATGAGGAGAAACAAGGACAGGATAGATATGAAGGATTTTGACGAGGCTAAGGACATCATCCTGATGGGTGCGGTCAAAGAGATGACCATAAGCGATGCGGAGAAGAAGATCACGGCTTACCACGAGGCAGGCCATACCCTCGTTGCCTGGGGCCTTCCCGGTACTGACCCTATTTACAAAGTGAGTATAATCCCTCGGGGCATGGCAATGGGCGTTACCCAACTCCTCCCGGCAGAAGACCGGCATTACTACCCGCGATCCTATCTGATGAACCGCTTGAGCGTGGCACTGGCCGGGCGAGTAGCTGAAAAACTCGTATTTGGCGATATCAGCAGCGGAGCGCAGAACGACCTGAAGGAGGCCACTTCCCTCGCGGAAAAAATGGTTGCACAATGGGGTATGAGCGACAAGGTCGGCCCTCTTAATCTCGGGAGGGGAGAGGAACACCCCTTTCTGGGTAGGGAGCTTTCCCTTCCAAAACGCTACAGCGAAGAGATGGCCTGGCTTATGGATCAGGAAATACAGAAAATGATCATCGAGGCTGAATCCCGGGCAACCGAACTCCTACAGAAAAAACGGGAACTTCTGGATGCCCTTGCAGAGGCTCTGATCAGAGAAGAAATGCTTGAACGACCAGATGTGGAGCTTATCCTAAAAGAAAAAGAGATGGCATAGCGGCCGGGGATATGGAGAGATTTTGCTGACGCCGGGGCATGGGTAGGTGCAAAGGATAGCATAACTACAAAGTGAAATACAGGTTTATATCCACAGGCATCAAGGAGGCAAGCAATGAATGATGTGAAACGAATCCTTGTGGTGAGCAGAGATACGAAATACTGCAGGAAAGCTTTACACTACGGAATGTTTCTGGCAGGGTGTTACAAGGCCGAGTTATTTGTCATCCATGTGGTTCATAACCCCTTCAGCATTCAGGGATGGAATCTGCCCATACCATCTCTTGCAGAAGAATATCAAAGGGTCCTCCAGAAAACAAAGGAAGAACTGACAGAGCTTATTCGCCTGGAAAAAGAGAAGGGTGTACGTGTGACACAGCTGATAAAGCAAGGAGAGCCGACGCGGGAAATTCTGCAGACGGTAAAAGACGAACATATCGATCTCATGATCATGCTTGCACACGAAGAAGGCAGGCTCGAACATTTCCTTTTTGGACGAAGCAATGACGAGATATTTCGTGCCATGCCATGTTCGATCCTCATGGTGAAAAAAGAACCGGAGCCCGTAAACTTCTGAGCAAGCAGATTATTTATTGAGGCTCATGACCAAACAGAAGTATCAGCCACATACGCTGCCCCATAAGGATTCAGGTGGAAGCTAACTCCCTACAGCGTTCAGCGTTTCTTGACAAGCGGCCTGTGCTGGAGGGCTACCAGTTCCTTGTAGCGATAGGACTTAGCAACGCATTCGCTGCTTCCTTAGTCACGGAAGTGTTAGAGGACGGGAATCACGCGAATGAACGTTTATCACGGTCGCCCTGACCGTGGGTTCGACTGCCGTAAGCCGATGCATAACATTACTTTCCCCATACCACCAACCATAGTGCGGTCGACGATCACGGTATCATAGCGAACTGACGGGAGCCTTACCTGTTAATAGAGCTCATAGCCTCGGCACCATCACAAGCGCCGGTCCATTCATAGCCCAGAAAACGAAGCATCTCAGCGGTAACCTCGCTCACCATCTGTTCATCATCCCTAAGAAGGATGCGGCCGCTTTCGGATTGCTTCATTACTGCGGACTGAGCATGGATTACACGATGGCCATCATGGCTCTTCATGTCAGAAAGGATAGCAGCAGAACCTCGCTATATGCACTCAACAGCATCATGATCTAATGACAGCATGTACACTATTTCCCTATTACCTCTCCCAATCGAGAACCAATTTAATGCAGATACAAAAAAACTTGGTGCGGCACCTATCCTTCAACGATTCCCTTCTCTTCCCACATGAACCAATTGCCAGAGTCTTCAAGAAAGGAATAGGTATTCTGAAATATATGAAAGTGTTCTTCCTCGTCCTTGATCACGCAGTCAAAGAAATGTTTTTCCTCATCGTTCGCCGCAAGAGTAGCAGCCTTTTTATAGAAGGCGATAGCCTCCTCCTCCATCTTCATTGCAATCTTCAGAGCATCAAGTTCATCGGCTGTTGAAGGCACCTCGGCTAACATTTCCTGCTTATGCTCGTCAAAAATCTTCTTCATGTCTTCGAGCGGAGTCGTAGCCGAAGGGGTAAACTTCCGGGCACTCTCGTTCATACTGATAGCGCATTCAAAATGGTACTGCTCGTCTTCGACGATGCTCAGAAACATCTTCTTGCCGATGGGATTCGTGGTCCTCTCGGCACACTGCTGGTAAAACGCAACTGCCTCCTTCTCCATCTTCGCAGCTATCTCTAATGTATTCATACCATATCCTCCTTGGAAGTCTCCAGGCTCCTAACGCCAGATTCATGGGGGTGTTTATCCGCCAGTCTGCGAGTCCTCCGGCTGTCCGCATCCCAGTGCTCCCCGATGGCCGCAGCAGTATTCCCGGTTCTAATCTTTATTGCATTGTTCCCGAGGAGAAGCACCATCTTCTTCCCGTATGACGGCGGTCCGGAAGGATTGGCGACGAACTCACGAATGCTCGGCCTCCCCTTTTTTCCTCCTGCTCTCCATCTTACTTTCCATTATAGCGCAATACTGCATAAAGCTGGGAACAACCCAACAATGGCATGATATTTACCCCTTTGGAATTCTTTTAGAAAATGAACCCACTCCCCGGACTGAAGTCCGGGGTTTCAGGTCTCCACATGTCCGACTTGACCCATGGCCACGTCAGACAAGTGATGAACAGCCTCCGCGTTGCTCCGGGCGGCCATTCATCCCCAGGCTTAAAAGCCATGGGGTTTTCTGGCCGTTATTATAAATAGTTCCAAAGGATCGAAGCAAAAAAATTACGCCATACTGAAATATGATCCTTCGGCCGTCTTACGGTAAGGATAGTCTTTAACAGATCTTTATGTCCCGTGCCACTGGCTGACGCATGGTCACCACTCCCGTACGTACGATGTAAGAAGAAGGTAGCAGCCATCTGCAGGGATAGACAGTAAGGGCGGTTGGGAAAAGTCACTCCTGCCCACAACTTGCGGGCTTTTCGAGTAGCATGTGACGTTACGCGAGCCAGTTGCTTGCGTCATCAATAGGGGGATCAAGTGCCCGAAAACTTTCTTCATGGTTAAAAAATGAAGAATCATTGCTGCGGCATAGAATTTTTGTCAGGGCTCGAGCTGTACAAAGTGATCCTCAACGGGAAGACAAGTTAGGCGATCATCAGGGCGCTGAAGAAAAAGAGAAAACTGCAGAGTCTTGACAAGGAGATATCAATCCATGCCTGACTTTTATGTTCTTGGACATTTCGTTGCGCCGCGAGTGGACATGCAGATCGAGAGAGCACTCAACTGCTTTGTTCAGACGCAGAAACGGGATGAGATTTAGGGAGAGCGTGCCGGAAGGGAAACACACTTTTAATTATGTGCGCTATAGAGCGAAAAGCCTATCAGCTGAAAGCGGCGTACTTGCAAATGTTGCACTGGATATCAGAAAATAAGAACAACGAGGAGGATTAATGTCAGGCATAAAGATACAGGTAAAGGATGCAAAAGAAAAGGCAAAACTGATAGATGATTATCTTGCGCCTGATGAGGCGTATCTTAAGGCTCTCGATGCCTTAAAGGAAGATATGATTGCGCAGGGCATTGATCTTGGGACGCACGAGGGTAAGAAAAAGTTCATTCTAGCAGTCCGAGACCTGAATGCCAAGTTCGGTACAGAACTCCACAGAGATCTTCCCTGATTCTCGCTCCCCTCGGCATGCATTCGCTGCGGCAATTAAAAGCCGACCTTAGGAGCCTCGCTAATCCTGAAAATGCAAAGATTCTCGCCAGCTTCTTTAAAATAGGTAAGGGTCAGTACGGGGAAGGAGATATCTTTTTCGGCATCAACGTGCCCCAGCTGAGACGAATTGCAAAGAGATACGCCTCGCTCTCACTCAAGGATATCAGGCACCTTCTTTGCAGCAACATCCATGAACACAGGCTTGTTGCCCTGCTCGTTCTAGTCGATCGATATCAGAAAACCGATAAACAGGGAAAAGAGACCTTAGCAGCCTTTTATCTGGATAACTCCACACGCATTAACAACTGGGACCTCGTCGATCTTTCAGCCCCATATATTCTGGGCGACCACCTTTACGATAATGATGCCGCAGTTCTTCACCGGCTGGCTGCATCGGAAAATCTTTGGGAGCGGCGGATCTCCATCGTTGCAACCTTCGCCTTTATCAGAAAGAACCGGTTCAAGGAGACGCTTCAGATCGCTGAGTCCCTGCTTTATGACCGACACGACCTCATTCATAAGGCAGTTGGGTGGATGCTGCGCGAGGTCGGCAAGAGAGACTTGATTTCCCTGGAACGCTTCCTGAAGGACCATGCTGACACCATGCCCCGCACCATGCTGAGATATGCAATAGAACGTTTCGCTGCGTCAAAACGTCGCTACTGGATGCACAAAAAAACAAGAAACAGAAAGTCAGCAATGGTTCGCTGATCGTGAGCACGCATTCTATGATAGGATGGGGTAAGAACAAATCTCTGGGAGGCTGCCATGAATATCCTACTCGCTACAGACGGTTCAGCATTTTCTGAAGCGGCTGCCGCATTTCTTGCCCGTTTTGATTTAACCCAGCAAGACGCCATTCACGTGTTCCATGTTGTCTCTAGCGTGCCCTATGAAGACGATTTCCGGCAGCAGGTACTTCAGGCTATTGGGAAGATCTCTCCAAAGATCCTGACTGCCTGCGCAGAATGCTTGAAACCATCGAAGGCAACGATCGTGCAAGAAGAAAGTAAGGGAGTGCCTGAGGAAGAGATTGTGCTGAAGGCTACCAAAATTAATGCTGACCTTATTGTAATGGGTGCGCGCGGCGTAAAAGGGATTGAGTCCCTGTTCCTGGGCAGTGTGACCCGTGCAGTTGCCGCGTTGACGGACCGACCGCTCCTTGTGACGAAGCCTCTTTCAGAGGCAGCTGGCAGACCCCTCAAGGTGCTCTTCGCAACTGATGGGTCAGCATCTGCAGGGGCTGTAGCGGCAGTGCTTGCCTCGCTCCCCTTTCCCCCGGGATCTGAACTTACAATCCTGACTATGGCATGGTCCGCAGTAGCAGATATCCCTGACCGGTATGCCATGGAGATTAACGATGCTATGAAACTGGAGCTGGCAAAAATACGCACTGCCGAAAACGAGGATGCCGAAAAAATAATTGAACGTGCAAAGATGCAGGTCGCCGGAAAATTCTCGTTAGTGCATGGACTGATTAAAGGCGGAGACCCGACCATGGAGGTACTGAAGACTGCGGACGAAACGAAGACTGACCTTATCGCTATCGGCAGCAGGGGACTGAAAGGAGTAAAAGGAATGCTGGGAAGCATCTCGCGCCGCGTGCTTGGACGTGCACCTTGCTCAGTACTGATAGGTAAGGAACGAACAACATAAAATGCATAAGACAGGCAGGGGTATCCCCCTGCCTGTCTTTCCTGCTCAGGAAATATCTACTTTGATCTCGGCCGCCTTTGCCTCTTCCTTCTTCGGAAATATTATCTCCAGCACGCCGTTCTTGAAGGAGGCTTTCGCCTTTGCAGAGTCTATATCCTGAGGTAGTTGGACTGTACGTATGTAGGTGCCGCAACTCCGCTCCTGCACATAATAGTCCTCTTGTCTAATATCCTCTTCTTTTCGAGTCTCTGCCCTGAGGGTTAGGGTGTCCTTGGTGATCGAGAGGTCAATCTGGTCCTTCTCAATCCCCGGCAGATCTGTTTTTATTACAATCTCGCCTTTACGCTCGAAGATATCGATACTCGGCGTGAGACTTGCCGGCGCACCTTTTGACATAAGGTGTTGCCGGACCGTCGGCTCGCCATACTCCCCGAACAGTTTATCTAGGTTTCTTCTCATCTCTTCAAGCTCGCGCAAGGGACTCCATCTAATAATTGCCATAATCTTATCTCCTTCGTGTATTACACTGTGATTTGGTTAGCCTTTAAAAACAGGGGGTAGAAAAATGCATCACCTCCTGCGCTGCATGATTCATTTATGATACGATCTCAGCAGGCACCTCCCTGCTGAATACAACCTGCTCGTTTTCCACATCCACCTCAACGGTGTCGCCCTCACGGAAGGTCCTGTCAAGAATCTTTTTCGCCAGATCGTTCAGGATCATCTTCTGGAGCATCCTCTTGAGCCGCCGGGCGCCATAAATGGGATCGAACCCCGTCTCTGCAAAATACTCCTTTGCCCGCTCCGTGAGCTTCAGATCAATGTTCTTTTCCCTGATGAACTTTTTCATCCTCTCGACCTGGATTTCGACAATTCTGGTGAGCAGGGTTTTGGTAAGCGGATTGAATATAATGATCTCATCCACACGATTCAGGAATTCCGGCCTGAAGAACGCTTTCAGGTCCTCCATGACTTTTTCCTTAAACTCTTTGCCGGAGCTGTCGACCCAATAGGCAGAAGGTTTTTTTTCCCTCTCCATGAGCATTTCCTGGATGTGTGCGCTGCCGATGTTTGACGTCATTATCACTACGGTATTCCTGAAGTCAACGGTCTTGCCGTGGCTGTCAGTCAGCCTGCCATCGTCGAGGAGCTGCAACAATAAGTTAAAAACTTCAGGATGCGCCTTCTCGACCTCGTCAAATAGCACGACAGCATACGGTCTCCGTCGCACCGCTTCGGTAAGCTGGCCGCCTTCCTCGTATCCAACATAACCCGGGGGCGCTCCGATAAGTCTCGAGACCGTGTGCCGCTCCTGATATTCGGACATATCGATTCTTATCATCGCGTTCTCGTCATCGAAAAGGAATTCTGCCAACGCTTTGGCCAGCTCTGTCTTACCCACTCCCGTAGGACCGAGGAACATAAACGATCCAATCGGCCTATTCGGATCCTGAATGCCCGCTCGAGCCCTCCGGACAGCATTTGAAACCGCTTCGATAGCCTCATCCTGTCCTACTACCCGCAGCTTGAGCCGTTCATCCATGCGGAGCAGCTTCTGCACCTCTCCCTCAAGCATTTTTGATACGGGGATGCCGGTCCATTTAGATACAACCTCTGCGATGTCCTCTTCATCAACCTCCTCTTTTAGCATCTTCCGCTTTTCCTGCGCATCTAGGAGTCGTGCATTTTCTTTCTCGAGAGCCTTCTGCAGTTCAAGCAGCTTTCCATATTTGAACTCGGCCGCTTTGGTAAGGTCCCCTTCGCGCTCTGCCTTTTCAGATTCTATCTTCGTCTGCTCAATCTCCTCCTTTAGACTGCGGATTCTGCCGATAACTTCCTTTTCACTAAGCCACTGTGCCCTGAGCTCGTCTCTTCTCGACTGAAGGTCCGCCATCTCCTTCCTGATCTTTATCAGCTTCTCCTTTGATTCCTTTGCATCTTCTTTCATCACTGCCTGTTTTTCGATCTCGAACTGCCTGAGCTTGCGCTCGATCTCGTCAAGCTCAACGGGCATACTGTCGATCTCCATCCTGATTTTCGATGCGGATTCGTCAATCAGGTCGATTGCCTTGTCAGGCAGGTACCGGTCCGTGATATAGCGGTGCGAAAGCACTGCTGCCGAAATAAGAGCAGCATCCTTGATTTTGACACCGTGGTGCACCTCGTATCTGCCTTTCAGTCCCCGCAGGATCGAGATGGTGTCTTCGACCGAGGGTTCCTTAATCAGCACCGGTTGGAAGCGCCGTTCGAGCGCCGGATCCTTTTCTATGTGTTTACGATACTCGCCGAGCGTTGTGGCACCGACGCACCGGAGTTCGCCGCGTGCAAGCGCAGGCTTGAGCATGTTCGAGGCATCAATTGCACCCTCCGCAGCTCCTGCGCCGACCAGCGTATGCAACTCGTCAATAAAGAGGATGATCTTTCCCTCGGACTCCTCGATCTCCTTCAGTACTGCTTTGAGCCGGTCTTCGAACTCTCCCCTGAATTTTGAACCGGCAACGAGCGCCCCCATGTCGAGCGACACTACTTTCTTGTCTTTTAGGGTCTCAGGTACATCTCCGGCAACGATCCTCTGGGCTAGGCCCTCTGCGATTGCCGTCTTACCTACGCCGGGATCGCCAATCAGTACAGGGTTGTTCTTTGTTCTTCTCGAAAGTACCTGGATGATTCTCCGGATCTCATCGTCACGTCCGATCACCGGATCGAGCTTTCCCTTTGCAGCTAGTTCCGTAAGATCCTTGCTGAACTTCTTCAGTGCCTGATACTTCTCTTCTGGGCTCTGATCAGTAACTCGCTGAGTCCCCCTAATATCCCTCATTGCTGCAAGGAGCTTGCCCTGATCAACGCTATATCGTTTCAGGATGTCAGATGACGGACAGTCTACCTGAAGAATGCCCATCAAGAGATGTTCAACGCTTACATACTCATCCTTCAGATGCTCAGCCTCTTTCCGGGCAGCCTCGAGCACGTCCTTCAATTTCTGCGTGATATAGATTTGCCCTACTGGCGTTGAGCCGATAATCTTCGGCAGTCGGTCGAGCACCTCCTCGACATCCTTCTTCAGGAGTTTTACGCTAACGCCGATCCGTTTTATGATCTGAGCGGCAACACCTTCATCGTCGTTAAGCAGGGCCCAGAAGAGATGCTCGGTGTCGATCTGCTGATGACCCTTGCTCTCAGCAAGCCGGTGAGCGTTTTGTACTACTTCCTGGCTTTTTATCGTAAAATTATCCATCATGTCTCCCCATTAATCTTCACGCAGCGCTCTGCGTAATTTTTCTCTAAAATCCTTTCTTACCTCATCTTCGAGATGATCCATCATCTCTTCTATCTCCTGCTGGAGTACTTCCATGCGGTGGCGCATTCGCAGTATGATGTCAACGCCTGCCCTGTTCACCCCCATCTCCCGCGTGAGCTGGAGGACCAGGTTCAGTTTTTCGATATCACTTTCCGAGTATACCCTCTGTCGATTTGCTCTTTTCGGCCGCACAAAACCTTCTCGTTCGTAGATTCGCAAAGTCTGCGGATGAACATCCAGCAGTTTTGAAACAATGCTGATTAGGTATACTGGTTCGTCCTTGTGTCTTCTCATGATGTAACCATACCCTTTCTCGGCGACTCTTTGTAGAGCTTTTCTATCTCCCGTATCGCTTCCTTTTCTCTTTCGGAAACCATCTTAGGTACAGCTATCTTGATAGTGACAAACTGGCTGCCGCGTTTCCCCGTTCGTGATGAGGGAAAGCCTTTACCCGAGAGTTTAAACTTCTGCCCGCTCTGGGACCCGGCAGGAAGGGTCATAACAGTGGTACCCTCCATGATTGGCACCTCGATCTTGGCGCCGAGCGCTGCCTCTCCGAAGGTAACAGGAAGATCAAGATAGAGATCATCATCTTTCCGCGTGAAATGATGGTGCGGACGTACTGTGATCTCTATCTGAAGGTCGCCGGGACTACCTTTTCCTTTGCCTGACCCGCCCATTCCTCGCAGCCTGACACGTGAGCCGGTATCTGCACCTGCAGGGATCTTTACCTTAAGAGATTCCGTATGCAAGAACCTTCCTTGACCATTGCAGGAATGGCACTGCTTCGTCACCTTCATGCCGCTGCCGCCGCATGCGCTGCATTGCTGGGACATTTTGAAGAAGCCTTTCGCAGATGTTACCTTTCCCGTGCCCTTACAGGCAGAACACTGCTGATATGTCTCTGCGCCGGACCCGCCACATGCCGTACAATTAATTTCGCGGTTGAAGCTTATTGGCTTCGTGGCACCATGAAACGCCTCTTCCATGGTCAGCTCGATTCCCATCACAAGATCAGGACCTCGAAGGTCTGCCTCTTCAAATCCCCTACCTGCACCAAAAATATCTGAAAAGATATCTCCGAACCCATCAAAATCGAATCTATCGCCCGAGGCATAAGTCCTATAGTCAAATCCAGGGCCGCCACTATCAAAAGGCGACCGGCCAAACTGATCATAATCAGCTCGCTTTTTTGCGTCACCAAGGACTTCATAGGCTTCATTGATCTCTTTAAATTTATGTTCAGCAGTCTTGTCGCCGGGATTGAGGTCAGGGTGGTATTTTCGCGCAAGCTTCCGAAATGCCTTCTTTATATCATCCTGTGAGGCTTTGCGGTCGACGCCGAGAACTTCATAATAATCCTTGGTAGTGTTGCCCATACTATCTCCTCATATCATATAATATATCTTTAGTCGATTCATGTCAAGATAATTGCTACGATATTTCTTTCTATATTCTATAAAATCTTTCTCCATAAATAAAAAGCCACCTCATGCCGCACTTTCAGGTAGAATATTATTGCGCATCTTTCTAATCGTTATGAACCCGCTTCAGATCATAAAAAAATACGTTCCCTTCGGCTCTCTTGCCTATGACATGCTGGTGGATCACAGCTTCGCGGTTATGGAAAAAGCTCTATCAGTTGCGGAAAGCGCCAAAGGCCTTCATCCGGACCTTATTTTTATCAGAGAGGCTGCACTGCTCCACGACATTGGGATTGTTATGGTTCATGAACCGCGGCTTGGCTGCAGTGGGAACAAACCATATATCTGCCATGGATATCTCGGCCGCCAGCTGCTTGAACGGGAAGGATACCCTCGACACGCACTGGTATGTGAACGGCATATCGGCACAGGCATTACGGTCAGAGACATAGATACCCATAACCTTCCCCTCCCGAGGCGTGATATGCAACCCCTCTCAATCGAGGAAAAGATCATTTGCTACGCAGATAAGTTCTTCTCAAAAAGAAAAGGGTGGTTATGTAATGAAAAGTCCATTTCTGATGTGAGAATAGAGATAGAAAAGTTTGGGCTAGAGAAGCTGAAGTCATTCGAGAAGCTGCATGTCCTTTTCAGTAATAGACCTGCTCCAGAAAAAGACCCGCGGGAGGAGCTGTAGGACCTGCTATCGTTCTGTCCTTTGAGGCGAGGATGGCCGGGATTGCCTCTGCTGACAGCCGTCCCCTTCCCACCTCGACGAGCGTGCCGACGATGTTCCTTGCCATATGTCTGAGAAAAGCATTGGCTTCCATGGATATTTTGATATAACTGCCCGGCATGGACATGGACATAAAATCAAGGACATCGAGAACACTCAAACTGATCGTGCTGATAGTCCTGATGGTTGTCTTTGCACTGCACCCAGCCCCCCTGAACGCAGCAAAATCTTGCTCCCCCGAAAAATATGCTGCAGCCTTAGTCATGGCATCAGTGTTCAACGTAGTCCGTATATGCCAGGTATAACGTGAAAAAAATGCCGAACCGTTTCCAGATAACCTAAGTAGATACACATACCTTTTTCTTAACGCATCGAAGCGGGGGTGAAATGTGCCATGGTTATCACATGCACTAAGTATCCGGATGTCCTGTGGAAGCCTAGCATTGAGAGCTCTCTTCAGCACATCTGCAGAGAGAATCGATCTCGTAGTAAATACGGCTACTTGACCGCACGCATGGACACCCGCATCCGTCCTGCTTGCGCCGATAAGCCGTATGCGTTCGCCGGTGATGCTTTCGATTGTCTCACGCACAATATCCTGAATCGTGATGCCTGAACGTTGTGTCTGCCAGCCCTGATAAGCGGTACCATCATATTCCAGGAGGAGCCTTATAGACCTCATGCCAGTATCACCCGCATGACTAATATCATCATGGACTAGGTCCAGCAACGAAATCTCAGGCGCAATCTTCCCATCAAGTCATTTAATATGCTCGGGAGCTATTTCGCTGAGAAATACCTCCACCAGGCGGGGGTCGAATTGGGTTCCGGACTTATCCCTCAGCTCTTCAATCGCAGCATCCAGGCTCACAGGCACCTTGTATGAAAGGGGGCTTGTCATTGCATCAAAGGCCTCGGCTACTGCTATGATACGAGCCTGAATCGGAATCTCTTCGCCCTTGACATCTGAAGGCGGGTAACCGTAGCCATCGAAGCGTCTATGGTGATGAAGTATGAACGGCGCAATCCCGGCATAAAAGGTGATCGGCTTAATCATCTCATATCCGATGATCGGGTGCTGCATATAGACGTCCTTGTTATATGCCTCATCAAGGTCGATTCGTAAAAAACCGACGTCGTGAAGAAGGCTTGCCATATAGAGTTGCTTTTTCTCTTGCTCTGTCATTATAAGAGCCTTTGCGATAATGTTACTGTAATGGGCGACTCTTCGCGCATGTCCGCGCTTTTCGGGCTGCTGGTGGTCAATCGTCTCGAGGAGCATGTCTGTCAGATGTATCTCATAGTTCTTCTGGTCCTCGGCGAACTGTGTTTTAAGAATGGAAATAGCCGCCTGTGCTGCAAGATACCGGAGGATCTCCTCGTCCCGCACTCGATAGGAAAAACCTCCCGTCTTGTTCATGAGTTCAAGCACACCGATAACACCATTTTTTGTTTCGAGAGGAACGCAGAGCATCGACTTCGTCTCAAAGCCTGTCAAGCCGTCTGCCTCCGGATCGAAGCGGCTCTCCGTCTTCACGTTACTGCAGCGAACGGCTTTCCCTTCCTGCGCTACCCAGCCCGTAATTCCCTTTCCCATCGGAATGGTTGTACCGATCAGCTGGGAGGCCTTTCCTCCTCGCACGATTTTAAACTCTAAGTCGTTGTTTTCATTCATCAGCAATAAGGATCCAGCCCCAGATTGTGTAATGTCGAGGGCATAATCCATGATCTTTTCGAGCAATATATCCCCATAGACCTCTTCTCTCAGGTCTTTCGTGATATTAAGCATTCGCTCAAGTCTTTTGCTGTAATCGGAGATGATCCGCACGGTCTTGCGAGAAAGAATGACGGAAAGATAAAGACCTAAAACAGCCAGGAAGAAAACTATGCCGACGATGATAGAGATTGAAAATTCGGGAATGAAATTTAATAAAGGAATAAGGGGAGACATCGTATACCGAACAAAAACAAGAAAGAGAGACAGAATAACAACCGTCACAATAGCATTCAGGGAAGCTACCTTCTTGCGTACTTCGTGTATTACGGTGTTCTTATTTTCTTCGTAGCTCTCAGACATACACCATAACTTTAAACCAGCAGGTTGAGGATGTCAACGCAGTTATTATTATTAAATATGTAATGCTGCACGAGTCACGAATTGTGTTGA
>DKBH01000034.1 GCA_002451165.1 Nitrospiraceae bacterium UBA6905 | reverse complement strand
ACCGGAAGGAACCTGTTCCAGTATCATTCGGGCTCCATGACGCGTCGTGTAGAGCCCATCGAAGCACACGCTGGAGAACCCTATGTCGAGATCAATCCCCAAGACTGCGACCATCTTGGCATACGGGATGGAGATATGATTACAGTCCGCTCGCGCCGTGGAGAGATATCCATCAAGGCCCGGTTAACACAGCGCGTAACAGCAGGGACGGTATTCATCCCCATGCACTACCGCGAGGCCGCTGCCAATGTTATTACGAACGATGCACTCGACCCCCACGTGAAGATTCCCGAACTCAAAGTCTGTGCCGTACATATAACGCCGTCCACAGTATCTAAAACGTAACGGGAATACAAGAAACACTTGCCCAATAAAGGCCGAAAGCCGCATCAAGGCCGGCGGGAGAAAATGGTCGGGGCGAAAGGATTTGAACCTTCGACCCCACGGTCCCGAACCGTGTGCGCTACCGGACTGCGCTACGCCCCGAACATGACATAATAAGAAGCCCCTATGCCTGTTGTCAAGTGAGTCTCCGCGGCGAGCGAAAAGGTTCTGCAGGTATAATAGAATATGGATGCATTCCACAAAATCTCGGTACTTAAGATCAGGGATTCCTCGGGCGAAGAGGTCGAGGATGTCGTCGCGGTCGAAAAAAAAGTACGCATAGCCGTTAACGGAATACATGCCCTCAGCCTCTTTTGCAGCCCCCAAATGATACGCGAATTCGTTGTGGGCGTAATCTACAGTGAAAATATTATTTCCGGGGAATGGTGTGCTGAACGGCTATCCATTACCTATGATGAGGTGATCAGCGTCGACATCCCGTCAACGGGAGCCATTGCCGAACGGGAACGGACCATCACCTCGGGTTGTGCCGGGGGGATTAGTATGGGCAATAACCTGCCAGGGGAAAAGATCCTAGATCCGGCAGTCTTCAGCCTTCAGGACATACGAAGTCTGTACCGTGACTTCCAGAAACGATCAGAAGGATACCGGGCGACGGGCGGAGTCCACAGCGCAGCACTTGCAGATGCCCATAGGACAATCGTCTTCGCTGAAGATATCGGACGGCACAATGCTGTCGACAAGGTCATAGGGTATGCCCTCCTTGAGGATATTTCTTTTTCGGGAAAGGTCATGCTCGCCAGTGGAAGGCTCTCTTCCGAAATCGTCTCAAAATGCGCCCGCTGCAGCATACCGGTGATCATCAGCAGAGCGGCACCAACAAGCCTTTCGGTCCACATCGCTGAGGCATCAGGTCTCACCCTGATAGGGTTTGCGCGGGGTGACAGAATGAACATCTATACGGGACGAGAGCGGGTCCTGTTATGAGTCAACAAGTTTCTTCCTGAGGATCACAATCTCGAAGCTGATTGCTGCCATGGCAACAAGACTGTTGATATAACTGACGCCTGCGTCAAGCACAGCGTTATTGCCGTTGNNAATCGGGATCATGCAACAGTCCTGCGGCATACCGCCTAATCGCCCAATAAGCGGCTCATTGCCGGGCAACTTCAGGAGCGGCCCCCGGTAATAGTTCTTTCTGCTGAGCACTTCAGTAAATATGGACGGGCCATCAATCGGAATCTCAAGCTGATCAATCGGAATGTTTCGTGATTTCCAGCCGTGAATGACGTCCCCCTTGATGAGAAATACCGCTGCTCGCGACGCGAGCGGATTTATTTCGCTCAGAAGAATGTCGATGACCTCCTCCCGATCGTGTACCGCAGCGAACTGTTCCTTGATTTTCACTAGCTGTTCTTGGTCATCATCCGGCTGCTTCTCTTCTGCTGCCACTTCGTTACCAAAAATACTGATATAGCGTAGGTCCCGTTTGATGCCGTAATACTANNCAGGAAGCGCATTTCATCAATGCTGGCAATTTCACGCGGGTTGAGCATGGCAACGTGCAGCCTGTTCCTATCCTTTCTGAATGGCAGGGCCTTGTATTTTTCTGCGAGTTCATGACTGATAATTCCGATCACCTCTGCAGCAATGTCGTTCAGGTCTGACTCTTTCGCCGCGGGCACTTTGAGATAACTGCTCAGGAATGAGAGCATATCGCCCTCCGTGATTATCCGCAGCTCCAGTATGTTCGTCCCTATCCTTCCGCCGAAGATTACCTGCCGCTCAAGGGCCTGCCTGAGCTGATCCCTGGTTATCAGTCCGCTCTTCACCATGGCTTCACCGAGCTTCATACCGTGCATTCTACCACTTTATCCCGTATTTATGCAGCCGGTGCCTGAATGAGCGAAACGAAAGGTTTAACAGCTTCGCAGCATCGGTCTTACTGCCATTAGCCTTCGCCAATGCCTTGCAGAGATAATTTCTCTCGATCTCCTCAACGATCGCTTCGAGGTCAACACCATCATCATCGATGTCGGGGAGTGCCGTAGCTGGGCGGACCGCAGCAAAGACTTCCTCAGGGAGATCTTCGGGAAGGATGACTTTCCGGTCGGTGAGGAGAATAACTCTCTCTACCATGTTTTCGAGTTCACGTACA
>DKBH01000094.1 GCA_002451165.1 Nitrospiraceae bacterium UBA6905 | reverse complement strand
AGCGTTGCGGCGATGCGCGAGTCGGTTCCGTGGGTGTCGCTGTTCTCGCCCTTCCCCTTCCACTCCGTCTATTCGGTCGAGGACCACAAGAAGCACCTCGACTGGTTCAAGCAGATCAATCCCGAGGCGCTCATGTCGGTCAAGGTCTCCACGCCGACCGACGTGGACATGGTCGCCGTCGGCTCCTACTACGCCGGGGCGCATATTGTCCAGCTTGACGGAAGTTACGGCGGGACCGGCGCCGCGCCCGATATAGCGAAAAAGAATATTGCGATGCCGATCGAATACGCTGTGCCCAAGGTGCATAAATTTCTTTCTGAAGAGGGAATAAGGGACAAGGTAACGATTATCGCGAGCGGCGGCATACGATCCGCGTACGATATGGCCAAGGCTATTGCTTTAGGCGCTGACGGAGTATGTCTCGGCACTGCCGATCTTGTGGCCCTTGAGTGCATCCGCTGCCATCACTGCGAGTCAGGCCGCGGCTGTGCACGCGGTATCGCCACAACAGATGAAGAACTTACAAGCCTCATGGAACTCGATTGGGCAACGCAGCGCATCATAAATATGTATCTGACATGGCAGCGGCAGCTCATTTCCATTCTTAAGCGTCTCGGCATGAGAAGCGTTACAGAGCTTGTGGGACGCTTTGATGTGATCGGCCATCTCGATTATATAAAGCAGAAAGATCTGGAGGGCGACCTGGATTTATGAAAAAGAAAAACATTGCAGAAGCAATTATAGGTTCAAGACATTACTTCCGCGAGGCTGACAGACTGGTAAAACAGACCGGTATAGAAGCTGAAGAGGGAGGGTGCGGGGTTACCGGATTTGCCTGCAGCATTCCCGTGAGCGGCCGTCACATCTTTGAACCATCCGTGCAGATGCACAACAGGGGTAACGGGAAAGGCGGAGGTCTTGCTGCCGTCGGCTTAAGTCCGGCCCAGCTGGGAGTGGACCGGGATACCCTCGACAATGATTTTCTTCTGCAGGTTGCAATTCTTGATGAGACGGTAGTCCCTGAGATGGAAGCGCGCTTTATCCGTCCTCATTTTCGGGTAGCCCATGAGGCGTTCCTCGAGACGATTGATGATTACAGGGACATTGCCGGTCTCGATGTGAAACCCCCGGCAGTGAAACGCTATTTCGTGAGGGTAAAGCCTGAAGTCCTTGCGATTTTCCAGAAGGAACGCGGCCTGGAGATGCTGCCGTACGACAAGGCTGAAGAAGAGTTTATCTTCCAGAACACCTATCAGTTAAACCTCGCACTGTACAGTTCTCTTGGTGACAAAAGGGCCTTTGTCCTGTCACATGGCAAAAACATGATGATACTCAAGATCGTGGGCTATGCTGAAAAAGTTGCCCAGTACTATAAACTCGAAAATTTCAACTCGCATATATGGATAGCCCATCAGCGCTATCCCACCAAGGGACGTGTCTGGCATCCCGGAGGCGCCCACCCCTTCATCGGCCTTAATGAGGCCCTTGTGCACAATGGTGACTTTGCCAATTATTATTCCGTATCAGACTATCTCCGCCAGCGGAATATTTATCCCCTCTTCCTGACTGATACGGAGGTGTCAGTCCATGTTTTCGATCTCCTGAACAGGGTCTATGGCTATCCTCTTGAATACATAATTGAAGCGCTTGCGCCAACGGGGGAAATGGATTTCGATCATTTGCCAGAGGAAAAGCAGCGCATATACAGGCAGATCCAGACTGCCCACATCCATGGCTCCCCTGACGGGCCGTGGTTCTTCATAATAGCCAGGAACGATGTCCAGAAAAATCAGTTCCAGCTCATCGGCATTACTGATACGGCAATGCTCCGGCCGCAGGTCTTTGCGCTGCAGAAGGGTGAAGTAGAGATAGGCCTGGTCTGTTCGGAAAAGCAGGCCATTGATGCAACACTTGAAAGCCTTGCAAAAGAAGACTCCCGCTTTGGCACAGTTGCTGACCATTACTGGAATGCCCGCGGCGGAAGCTATACTGACGGCGGCGCATTCATCTTTAATTTAAAGGAATCGGCAGCAGGCAGGATGTCCCTCTCCTGCGCCGACAAATTCGGAAAGCCTGTTGATGTTCCAACCGGCCAGCCTCCCCATGATAGCAGGACCACGCTGCCGACTGTCGGGGCCTCTCATAGGGAACACGTAAAAGATATATTAAAAAACCTGTCTGAACATACCATAGAAAAAGTCTTTGCCGGGATGAAAGAAAACCTGGTTAAATGGGACTATTCAGAGTTCTCTTATTTTCTTGATCAGCTCGTCTCTATTGCTGAAAAAGATGAAATGAAAATGTCTGCTGTTTCGCTTATCTCGATCCTTCTCGACAGGCGCTATCCAACCGGCAATAAGAGACGGCGCTCGATTCTCCAGCAAATATCGGGTGCTCTTGATGCCATCTTGAGAAAAATACCCGGCATGAATGATGGGAACCGTGACACTGTTTTTCGCAGAATCGATTTTACGTCCCGTCCTTCTCTTCGCGGACCAAAGAGATCTGAGCAGGTGCTCGTAGCAGATGCGGGGATGTTCCAGCCTGAAGGGGAGGATGCCTTTTCCCGTATTGTCTCTGATGCGCATGCACTCGGTTGGAAACAGTTCATTTGTTTCGGCCATCGCGGTCAGCGCTTTCTTGGCTGCGGGTTGGGACCCGACACAAAGGGGGTCCGAATTGACGCCTTTGGCTCTACCGGCGATTATCTCGCATCAGGTATCGACGGACTTGAACTTCATGTACACGGGAACGCCCAGGACCAGCTCGGGCAGATCATGAAATCAGGAAAACTTGTGGTCTACGGTGATGTTGGTCAGACGTTCATGTATGGAGCAAAAGGCGGAGAGGTTTATGTGCTCGGAAACGCTGCCGGAAGACCCTTAATCAATGCGGTAGGAAAGCCGAGAGTTGTTATAAACGGCACTGCCCTCGACTATCTCGCTGAATCATTTATGGCAGGCGATCCATACAATGGCGGAGGGTTTATTGTCCTGAATGGTCTGAGGTTTGATAACAGCGGAAAAGCAGTCCCGCTGGACATCCCTTATCCGGGGT
>DKBH01000029.1 GCA_002451165.1 Nitrospiraceae bacterium UBA6905 | reverse complement strand
ACGTAGCTCCGTATGATCCGGTTCTTTAGGCGTGGTCTTCTGCTTGCCCGTTTGCGCCGCTCGACAGACCGCCGGTTCGCCCGGCAGGGGGTATAGCAGTCATATGACGAGGTCGAATTGCGGGAAAGTTCCCGCTGGATCGTGCTCTTGTCCCGACCAATAGTCCGGCCGATCTCGCTGGGCCGCTTCCCCTCATAATACAACTTGGCTATGACTTCTCGTTCATCCATGGTAAGCTGACTGTAATGTTTTCCCATAACTGCTTAGGATAGCAACCTTTCCGCTGCCCCAAGTGCCGCACTTCATTGTTGAACTGGCGGGGTCAAAAAGAAGAGGGGATGTCTTTATTGACATCCCCTCTTTTTTTTTGCATACTTCATAACACTTCACCATGCAGACCATAAGATTTTTTACATCAGGAGAATCGCACGGTAGGGCCCTAATCGGAATCATTGAGGGAATCCCCTCCGGATTTTCTCTGGCCCCTGAAGACATTAACGGTGATCTGAAGCGACGCCAAGGGGGATACGGCAGAGGCGGCAGGATGAGCATCGAAACTGATAGGGCGGAGATCATTTCCGGCGTGCGGTGGGGAAAGACTATAGGTTCACCTATTGCGGTCAGTATTGAAAATAAGGATTGGCAGAATTGGCGCGCAGGAATGTCAGTCCTCATTGAAGACCGGGGGGCTATCCCTCCTGTTACGCGTCCGCGTCCAGGACATGCCGACCTCGCAGGAGCGCTCAAATATGCTACAAAGGATGTCCGGGACATCCTGGAACGTTCGAGTGCCCGGGAGACGGCAATGCGAGTAGCACTCGGTGCCATAGCGAAGAAAGTTCTTGCAGACTTCGGAATCGCCATCGGAAGCTATGTAACCCAGATAGGAAATGTTTCCTTCCCGGCAGGCATCCCGGTGACAGACGCTGAACTTCACGGTCTCTTCATGGCCGCGGAAAAGTCACCGGTGCGTTGTCCGGACGAAAGAGCTTCTCAACACATGGTGCGTCAAATCGACCGTGCCATAAAAGGAAAGACATCTCTGGGAGGTACATTCACTGCATTCGCTACCGGCGTCCCTGTGGGACTCGGCAGCCATAGCAATTGGGATAGAAAATTGGATGGCAGGCTTGCACAGGCGATCATGAGCATTCAAGCAATCAAGGGCACATCGATCGGAGATGGTTTTGCAATGGCATCCACATCCGGATCGGCAGCCATGGACGAGATCTTCTTTACTGCTTCTTCAAAATCAGGAGAAAAGACATTCTATAGAAAAACAAATCATGCAGGCGGCATTGAAGGCGGCATATCCAATGGGATGCCGATACTGATCTCCGCGGTCATGAAACCGATTCCGACGCTCAAAAAACCGCTCCAGTCCGTTGATATAATCACCAAACAGTCATTTTCAGCGGCCTATGAGCGGTCTGATACCTGTGCAGTCCCTGCTGCGGCAGTCGTGGCTGAAGCCATGACCGCTCTTATACTTGCAGACACCTTTCTTGAGAAGTTCGGGGGAGACAGCAAGAAAGAAGTCAAGCGGAATGTCCTGGGTTATCGATCATATCTGAAATCGTTCTGAAGTGCGTCCTGCTACATTTCTTTGTACAGCGTTTTTTGCGACGTTTTGCAATTCTCTCTACTCACCGTCTAAAATAAGACTCGACCGATCACGCCATAGGAGAGGGGAACCCAATAGAGGAGATTATGAAGAACATTGTTCTCATGGGTTTTATGGGTTCGGGAAAGACCGCAGTGGGAAGAGAACTTTCGCGACTCCTGAGCATGCAGCTGATTGATATCGACCATGAGATTGAGCAGTCCGAGGCCATGTCTATCACGGATATTTTTATGAAAAAAGGAGAATCATACTTCCGCGAACGTGAGATGGAGTTCATACGGAAGTACGCAGCAGAAAGAAAACTGATTATCGCAACTGGCGGGGGAGCCGTTCTAAGAGAGGAAAATCTTGTCGCATTAAGAAAACATGGCACCATTTTCTGTCTCACTGCCCGTCCTGAAACCATCCTCGCCCGGACGAGCAGAAACGACAGCAGACCGCTGCTGCAGGGGAACGACCGCATGGAAAAGATTCGAAGCCTTCTCAGCAGCAGAGGCCCGCTTTATGAGCATGCTGGTATCATTATAGACACGGAAAACAAGACACCGCTACAGATTGCAGAGGAGATCAGGGGGATTGTACAGAGATGAAAACGGTACAGGTTGAACTGGGAAATAGAACCTATCCGATAACCATAAGTAAGGGGATACTGGAGGATATTGGCAGTTCTCTCAGCCGGTTCGGCTTCAGCAGTCCCCTCGCCCTTGTGAGCAATACTACGGTTTTCCCTCTTTATGGGGCTACGGTTTCCCGATCGCTATCTCTTTCGGGATTCTCCTGCAAGGAAATCATTCTGCCCGATGGTGAGGAATACAAGACTTTGGCGTCCGCAGAAAAGATTGTCGATGCCTTGCTTCAGGCTAGGCTTGACCGCAAATCAGCGATTATTGCTCTTGGCGGTGGCGTAATCGGGGATGGAGCCGGCTTTGCCGCATCCATTTACAAGCGGGGTATCGATTTCATTCAGATCCCTACCACCCTACTCGCTCAAGTCGACAGTTCCGTTGGGGGAAAAACTGGCGTAAACCATCCCCGCGGCAAAAACATGATAGGCACGTTCTGGCAGCCCCGGCTGGTATGGATAGATATTGATACCCTTGCCAGCCTTCCTCGCCGCGAGTTATTGGCCGGCATATCAGAGATCATCAAGTACGGCATAATTGGGGACCGTGACCTTTTTGATTATCTTGAACGGACCGCCCGCAACATACTGGGACTTGAGGGCGATACGCTCAGGCACATTATCCGTAGGTCATGTCAGATCAAGGCTGATATAGTCAGCCGTGATGAACGGGAGGGAGGGATCAGGACGATTCTGAATTTCGGTCATACTATTGGCCATGCACTTGAAACAGCAACCGGCTATAAAGTCTTCCTTCATGGCGAGGCGGTAGCAATCGGGATGCTTGTCGAGGCCGAGATTGCAAATCTCATGGGACTGTTACATCATGAAGAGGTCCTCGGGATCCGGCGCCTTCTCCATGCCTATGGCCTGCCCACAGCTATACCCCGCGACATTGACCTGGAAATCTTCTTTGCCGCTATGAAGCTTGACAAGAAAGCTGTTTCCGGTACGATCCGCTTTATACTCCCGGACCGTATAGGGAGCGTTGCTGTACACAGCTCAGTGCCGGAATCCGCCATACGAAAGGCAGTTGAGCAAGCTATGGAACAATAATCACATTCTTTCCCGCGTAAAGCCTTCCACTTTCGCTGATCTCTCATTCGGCTTTGCATATCTCCTGTAGTGCAGAATACCATTTGAAAGTTCTGTTGCATCGTCATAAGCCTTTGACAGAAAAGGAAAAACCTGAGATAATACATCCCAAAAAGGCATGGTATTCGACCGTTATGAAAAAGAAGACACTTTTTATTATTGTAAAAAGTAAGGCTGCGGCAACTTTTCTGGAAGCTTTTTTCAGGACTTCCGGTATCTATCGTCCCGTATTCTGCAGCACCCCTCCGTCGCCTTGCGCGCCGCTTGAGAAAGAAAGAGGCGCCAGCGCGTTAATTGCCGAAATATCTCTGCTGCCATTAATATCCTTGACTGACCATACTATCCCCTGCATCGCTCTGATAGGAGGCGACAAGAAAAAAGGCATTGAAACAGCAGTAGCTTATTCCGTCGACGGATACATTACGAGACCTTTCGTCAAGGAAGACCTGGATTTTATGCTCAGTACCGTAATAAGAGATCATGAAATGATACGTATCCAGAAGAAAGAGATACGAGACCTTCGGACGCTTCATGAGTTTGCGCAGCTTATCTCCTCGACACTTGACCCAAAACAGATTCTCTTCATGATCGTAAAGCGAATATCAGACCTCATGCCGGTCACACGGTGTTCCATCATCCAGGTCGATTGGCTCCACAAATTCGCCTATGTCGTAGCAAGCTTCGAGACGCCGAACGTCAGCATGATAAAGTTGAGCCTAAAAAAATACCCGGAGATCGTCGAGGCGCTTTTCAGAAAAAAACCGGTCGTTGTTAGTGATATCAACACAAACCCTATCATGAAGTCCGTCCGGAATATCATCTCTCCGCTTGGAATCCGCTCTATCCTGGTCATGCCGATTATCTTTGAGAAAAAAGTCATTGGCACGCTGTTCCTGCGGACATCGCGGAAACAGCACACATTCAAAAAGGACGAGGTCAGGCTTCTGCAGGGTATCGCCGAAGTTTCGGCCAACACGCTCTATAACGCCTTTCGGTTCGCACAGGTTGAGGATGAAAGGACACGTCTCGAAAAGCTCGCCATAACCGACTATCTTACCGGCATCTATAACGTTCGCTACTTTCAGCACAGGATCATCGAGGAGTTTACCCGTGCGGAACGGTACAAATTGCCCATCTGCTGTCTCATGCTCGATATCGATCGCTTCAAGAAAATCAATGACTCGTATGGTCATAAGACCGGTGACCTTGTGCTCAAGGAGTTTGCTCAGCAGCTCAGGCAGCTTTCGCGTAAAAGCGACGTGCTAGCACGCTACGGCGGAGAGGAGTTCATCATAATGCTGCCCCAGACCACGATTGCAGGAGCTGTTGCAGAAGCCGAGCGAATTCGGAATGCTATTGCGTCGCATGCTTTTAAGGGGCTGGAAAGCGGGATGCGCCTGACCGTAAGCATAGGTATCTCATCCTATCCGAATGCGCGGATCAAGACCTATGATGAGCTGATTTCTGCTGCAGATGATTCGCTTTATGAAGCAAAAAAGAGCGGCCGCGACCGTGTCGTCGTCTTCACTTAATTCTGCGGATATGGCATCCCTGCAAGAGTTTTGGCAGAGAACATGGACATCATAACCTCTCATTTGAATGCCGACTTTGATGCCCTTGCATCCATGATAGCAGCAAAGAAACTGTATCCCGATGCATCGATAATCTTTCCTGGCTCACAGGAGCGAAAGGTCCGCGATTTTATAGAAATATTCAGCCCTCTTGAAATGTCACGAATCAAAGATATTGATCGTACTCAGGTAAAAAGGCTCATCATTGTGGACACAAAACAGCCGGATAGGATCGGCCCCCTTGCCGATCTTCTTCGACACCGGGATATCGATGTCCATATCTACGATCATCATCCCTTTGAAGTGGGTGATATCCGCGGCAAGCACGAAAAGGCTGATATGGTTGGGGCAACGGCGACCATCATGACAGAAGTGCTTCGGGAAAAGAAGCTTCCTCCTACGCCGATGGAAGCAACGGTCCTTGCACTCGGCATCTATGAGGAAACCGG
>DKBH01000112.1 GCA_002451165.1 Nitrospiraceae bacterium UBA6905 | reverse complement strand
TGTCTATGCCTATCTGGAGAGAGCCTAAAGCTGGAACTTGACAGTTGCGCCTTAACGTGATATAAGTGAATTAAGATAAGAAGAGGGTTCCCGATAAAGCCAAACCCCCCGTGAGGAGGGGACAGAAAGCGGCGGGTCTTTTATAGGAAAAGACGGCCGAGCTGCCGAAGGAAGAAACCGAAGGCATGCTCGGCCGATTTTTTTGAGCCAGAAAGGGTGTGTTTTCAGACAGAACAAAAGGTGTGAAAAGAAAAGTCTATGAGACGGCAATCGATATATACAGTACCTGCGATGAGTATGCTGATTGTTAATGTGTTGCTGCCCTTTTGCTGCCTGCAGGATGGGCAATATCAGAGCATATTCTGCAAGGATCGTAGCATTGTTAACGGAGCAAATGTCTTTTTTATCTCCCCCGCTGCTACGACTTTCGCGCCACGAGTAGAGAATAAGATACTCCACCCGGAAGAATATTCGGATACATTAAACGTCCTTCTTATGAAGCAGTTGCATGCTATAGTTATAAAAAATAATATCAACAGGCAGAGCTATCAAATCAATGCAAGTATGATAGGAACTGCCCCGCAGGACGCTGGCCTTGACAGGATGCATGTGTCCCGTGAAAACTATTATCACAAAAACCACACACAGGATTTTAACCGTGTTCATCCTTTATATTCCGGCAGTTCCCCCCCTGTTTCCTAATCCCTAACAAACTTTTCTCAGAGGTGTTTAACAGAATTGCTGCGGGTCGACAATTCGGCTGATACAATTTTCCAGGAAAGTTAATGAGTTTAACAACATTGTTACTTAAGAGGGGGGACACAATGAAAGCGAGTATATCACATAAGAGCAATGGAATAAGACATCTGCAACTACTGCTCCTTATAGCCCTTTCTGTCGGCATGCTGTTACTTCCTGCTCTCGTAGATGCAGCAACATTTGCCGTCAACGACACCACAGACGCAGTAGACAGCACACCGGGAGATGGAATCTGTGAGACTGCAACCGGCAATGGTATCTGCACGCTTCGTGCTGCTGTCATGGAGGCGAATGCATGGGCAGGAGCGGATGACATCACCGTGCCGGAGGGGACATTCACACTGACGATTCTTGGCGTGGATGAGACATGGGCGGCCAATCCAGCCTATCCTGACACATCGCCTGATCCTTATATTGTCTCGGTCACTGCAAATGCAGCTGAGGGTGATCTGGACATTAGTGACAGCCTTACCATTAAGGGGGCAGGGGCCGGGCTTACAATTATCACCTGGGCTGCCTCCGACGTATCGAATGCAGATATTGCTGACGGTGACAGGATATTCCATGTGCAGGCAACGACTGCGAATGTGACGGTGGCAATCTCTGATCTCACGTTAACCAACGGGAGCGTCGGCATTATTCCCAATACCGACCCGGCAGTCAGCAACCCCTATGACATAGAAATTGTGAATGCTAATCCTGGGACGGTAAAGATCTGGCAGTTCAGGAGGCTCGGTGGCGCGCTGGCATTCGGGTTAGGCTGTGCAGTCGTGCTCTATGAGGAGACGGCCCATGGGCCAGGCTCGTCCGGAGGCGATGGCGGAGACAATATGGGGCCCTTCCCGGGCGGAACAGGAGGAGATGAAGGAGGCTTTATCGTCGAAAGCGCAGCATTGAGCGGTTTGATTATTGACAATAACAAGAGCGGTGCTGACGGCGGGGGCATCCATAATGCAGCTCCCCTGAGCATCCAGAACTCAATACTGACCGGAAACTTCGCCGGAGCCAATGGCGGCGGCATCTATAATGATGCTGCGATGACGATGCTGAATACCACGATTGGCGCCATAGCCAGCCCGAATACTGGTGAGAACGGCGGCGGCCTCTTCGACACCGGCAGTCATGTGACCACAATAACTGCGAGCACATTCAGCGGGAATACTGCTACGGCAGGGGGTGCAATTGCGGGACGAGCCATCATAACCTTTGATATCACCAACAGCACCATCAGCGGGAATCTTGCGTCCGATGTGGGAGGCGGCATCACTACCAATGGTACGGTGAACCTGAACAGTGCTACTGTCGTGAATAACATTGCTACTACAGATGCCCCTGGAGGAGGCGCTGGGCTCAATTCATTTGGAAGCGGAACCTATAATATGATGAATACCCTCCTGGCCGGCAATATCATCCAGGGATCGACCATTAGGGCGTCAAATTGCGGATGCAGCGGGGGCATAGGGTGCCAGGGTCAGAAAATGGTATCCTTCGGCAATAACCTGGAAGACGCTGATACCTGCCTCTTCACAGAGGCCTCTGACTTTGTAAATACTGATCCGCTGATCGGCCCGCTGCAGGACAACGGCGGTCCTACACTCACCCATTCCCTCCTTACCGGAAGCCCTGCAATTGATGCCGGAAGCAACGTCAACTGCAGTGTTGATCAGAGAGGCATGTACCGGCCACTCGATGGTAATGGAGACAAGATAGCAATCTGTGATATCGGTGCTTTTGAACTCGTGGCATGGGTATCGCTCGTAACACCGAATGGCGGGGAATCCATCCCCTCTGGTTACCCTTCTTACAACATAACGTGGTTGGGTCCTTCGGACGTCGTGGCGTACAGTCTTCAGTACTCCGTGGATAATGGCCTTACCTGGGTCCTGATCGAGCCTAATGTACCTGGTAATCCGCTCGGAAGCAGCTATGCATGGACAACAGTGCCCGTGCCTGCCAAGAATGAGCCGCAATGCCTCATAAAGGTCATCGGGTACAATGCGCTCGGTTTCGAGGTTGGCCAGGATACATCTGACGCGCCATTTGCTATCGAGGTATTGCGGCTGGATTCACCCAATGGAGGAGAGGCACTTCAGTCCGGCACGCAACATCCCATAACGTGGACGACCAATGCAACCATAAACCCTGTTGCAAAGGTAAAGATCTTGTACACAAAGAACAATGGTTTGACCTGGAAATTGATCAAGAGAATTAAAGGCGACAACCCCGGAAGATTCGTCTGGACAATTCCTTCCGTAAAAAAGGTGAAGAACAACTGCCGTGTAAAGATTGTCCTAAAGGATTCCTCGGGGAAAAAGGTCGGAGTTGACAAAAGTGACGTAGCTTTCACCCTGTATCCTTAGCAGAGGGATGAAATATGGGAGAACGTCAGGGTATGGATGGGACCATGTATGGATATGCCGGGGTCTATCCCGGTGTATCCGCCTCATCGAGGCAAGGGGGAAATATGCTCACGATGACCGGACATATGAGGGGTAAACGGAAAAGGCTGTCAGTATCGCTGATCATGGGTTTGTCCGCAGCGATACTTTTATCTCTACCGATCTCAGCAAACGCAGCTACTTTTGCTGTCAATGATAACACTGATGCCATAGACAGCTCTCCGGGAGACGGGATCTGTGAAACGGCTACAGGTAACAATATCTGCACGCTCCGTGCTGCTATCATGGAGGCGAATGCACTGACGGGGGCCGATACGGTCATGATACCGCAGGGCGAATATACACTAACCCTTGCAGGGATCGACGAAAGCTGGGCTCCTAACCCGGCCTATGCGACTGATCCGACAAAGTCCCCCTTCAAGCCTGCCGGAGCCCCTGATGCCAGGAAAGGGGACCTCGATATTACCGACAGCATCACCGTCACCGGTGCAGGGGCCGGACCTACGATAATACAGTGGGAGAATGCCTCGCTGGAGGATCTTGGTGTCGGCGACCGGATCTTTCATGTGCAGGCAACAGCGACGAATGTTGCCGTAACCATAGAAAACCTCACGCTGAAAAATGGGAGTGTCGGCGTTATTCCGAACAAAGACCCCGGTATCAATAACCCTTACGATCTCCAGGTTGATGATGCCACGCCGGGTTCTGTGAAGATCTGGCAATTCAGGAGATTCGGCGGGGCAGTTGAATTTGGGGCTGGCTGTTCCGTCACGCTGTATGATGAAACAGCAGAAGAAGGCGGCGGAGAGGAAGGCGGCATGGAAGGCGGTATGGGTGGCGGTAAAGGCGGCCATGGCGGCGGAGAAGAAGGAGCTGTTGCGATCGAAAGTGCCGTATTAAACGGTGTGGTAATAGAAAATAACATGAGCGGTGCTGATGGCGGCGGTATCCACAATAACGCCCCCCTGGTCGTTAGGGAATCGGTCATTTCCAATAACCTGTCGGGTGCAAATGGCGGCGGAATCTACAGTTCCGCACCGATCACGATCATTGACAGTACTATCAGTTCCAACACCGGTTCAGGCGGCGGCGGCTTTTTTGACACCGGCAACCATACCTCTCACATAAGCGGCAGCATGATTTCGGGCAATTACGGGATTGGCGGTGGCGCCATCTCCATACGGAGAAAGATCATACTGAACATTACCAACAGCACCATCAGCGGGAATAGTGCTAAGGATCTGGGCGGCGGCATACATAGCAATGGGACCGTGCATATAACAAACTCGACCATTGTCTATAATGAGTCAGGTGGAGATGCCCCGTTCGGCGGGGCTGCCCTGAATTCATTTGCCTGCATGAAGCAGACTGCAGAGGGCAGTGGCGGCGGTCTTTACACGATCGCTAACACTATTCTGGCAAAAAACGTAAAAGGGGGAACGGTGACCAACTGCGGCTGCACCGGCGGGAGCTGCAATACGGCGGCTCTTATCACATCTGCGGGATATAACATAGAAGACGCGGATACCTGTTCTCTTATCGCGCCCACAGACATGAAGGGAACAAATCCCCTTATCGGTCCCCTCCGGGATAATGGCGGGCCTACTTTCACGCATGCGCTTCTTCCCGGGAGTCCTGCCATTGATGCTGTCGGTGACCCAGCGCTTTGCCCGCTTACGGACCAGAGAGGACTTCCGCGGCCTCTGCACGGCAACGATGACGGTATTCTGAAATGCGACATCGGCGCCTATGAGGCTAATCTCTGTGTGACGCTCATTTCACCGAACAACGGAGAGGTTCTGCCTACCGGAGGTATTGCCAGCATTGTATGGTGGGGGCCGGATACCGCAGAGAAATTCAAGATACAGTATTCTCTGAACGGCGGGCTGACCATGAAGACCCTGGCCATAGATTTTCAGGGAAACGTCTTTGACTGGAATATTCCTGTCAAAGCGCGCAACAAGAAGAAAGTGATGCTGCGGGTGACAGGATATGACGAGCTGGGGAATATGATCGGCGCTGACAGCAATGATTACTATCTGACCATAGAGGTGGTAAAACTGGAGACGCCGAACGGCGGAGAGCGTTTCAGCTGGGGGAATCAGAAGGCCGTGACCTGGAAGACCAATGTTACAAAAAAAGAGGTTAAGAAATCACTTCTGAAATATACCTCAGACGGCGGGGCAACATGGACCACCGTGGCAAAGCTGAAGGGTAATCCCGGCTCATACTCCTGGAAAATTCCCAGAATCCGCGGGGTCAGGAACAGCTGCAAAATGAAGGTAGTGCTGACGGATGAAAACGGCAGGATTGTCGGAAAAGATCAGAGCGATAGCTTCTTCACCATCGCTCCGTAGCGCTTGCAGATCGGGAGAGCGGCAAGAATGTTATGCGGTCAGCTCTCCCGGCTTTTCTCTCGGTGTATGTAGTCCTTCTGAGCGCCCGGCTTTCTATTAGTGATATAATACTTCATGAAATCCGCTGTTCAGAAAGAGACCGAAGGCATTCTCAGGACATTTGACTATCTCAATACCCCGGTCCTTCTTATCGATGAAGCATGTACGATCATTTCCTGCAACGATAGCGCCCGCATGTTCTTCCACTATGAGCAGGATGAGATGCATGGGAAGCCTCTGGATATGTTCGTGCTTCCTGACCGGCGACATGCGCTCAGGAGCTCTTCACTTTTGAGAAATACGTCCCGTGATATGGCAGGAGCCTTTCCGGAAGGTGCGGTAATCACCTCAGCCATCAGGAAGAACGGCGATTTCAACGAAGTGCGGGTTTCGATCATTCCCTGTCAGGAGATCACTTCTTTTCAGAAGCTGGTCGTTCTGCATGACATATCAGAACAGCGAAAATTGCAGAGAAAAGCCTTCCAGAGGACCAAAGAGCTTTCGATCCTGAAGGCATTCGCAGATATCCTGGTCCAGCATGAGGCCATCGAAGCGATCATGCAGAAGACCGTTGACATGCTTCTCAACATCATGGAGGTGGAGAAGGGTTGGATATACCTCCTCGATCCTGACGCGCATATGCTGCAGCTGAGGGTGAAGACGAGCCTCGTGGAGGATCGGTCAGCAGAACGGGCATTGAAGGAGGGAGAATGTATTTTCGGCAAGGTCTTTGCCTCGGGAATGCCGTTGCTCGTCGAAAAGGCCTCCCAGGATCCGCGTGTCACCAGTCTGCAGGCCGGCGCAGACGGGGTTGAAAGCGTGGTCGCCATCCCGATACGCTCAAAGGGCATGTTCCTGGGCGTACTGGGCCTCGGAACGAGACGGGAGTCCTTTTTTACCTCTATGGACACGCAGCTCCTCGTGCCGATCGGCAATATGCTCGGCGTTGCCATGGAGAATATCCGCCTCATAGAACAACTGCACCTGAAGATGAAGCAGATCGAGCTGATCAATGAACTGAGCGGTATTGTCAACTCGAGCCTGAGCATAGGTACGATCTTCAGAATCATGGTTGCCGAGATCAGGAAGTTGATCAAGTATGACAGGGCAAGCCTCCTG
>DKBH01000108.1 GCA_002451165.1 Nitrospiraceae bacterium UBA6905 | reverse complement strand
CGAAAAAGGTCGTGCATGCCCCCGTTGCCGGCGGCATGTGCCTCTCCTGCCACGCGCCGCATGCTACCGGAGAAACAGCGCTGCTCCAGAAACGGCCGGTGGATGTATGCCTCGAGTGCCATCCCGATGTGCTGAAACGTCCGCATGCGCTGGGCGGCACTTCTCATCCGCTTGCTTCAGGCGTTGCCTTGGGAATTGAGCCTGGGAAGGGTAAGGAGAAGAAGGAGCGGGTGCTTATGGACCCTGCACGGCCCGGCAAGGAGTTCTACTGCGGGAGCTGTCATAATCCGCACAGTTCGGACTCCCAGGGGTTGATGAGGTATCCGATGAGGATGAAGTTCGATCTCTGCATTAACTGTCATAAGAAGTAGCACGGTGCGGCAGCAGACTGTGGCTAGCTGACTTAAGAAAATTCAAGAAGGCATCATTCTCGGTTATTCCGGATATTAAGTATTGGTGTCTATTGCGGAGGGCAAGAAAAGATCATGGAGAAGGCGAGATATAGGACAGCCAGGGAAAAGGAGAGAGCGATGACCAGAAAACATGCGGCGTGGTCCTTGGTGGTCTGCCTTGTCCTGTCTTTCATCATATCCTGTGCGCCGGCACAGCAGAAACCCGAGGTCAATGTGGTCTGGCCCCTCCCCCCTGACGAGCCGCGGGTGAAGTTTGTGGACATCTTCTGGAGCAGTCTCGACCTCAAGAAGCAGCCGGGCGTCGCAGAGACGATCTTCGGCGCAGAAAAGGTGGAAGGTTTCACCAAGCCCTATGGCATTGCTGTTGACCATCAGAGCAGAGTCTATGTTACGGATGTCGGGAGGGTCATGGTCTTTGACCTGCCGAACAAGAATTTCTTCTCCATCGGCATAGAACCGGGGGTGGGGCAGCTGCGGGTGCCGATCGGCGTGGCTGTTGCACCCGACGGCAGACTGTTCGTGACGGATGTCGCCGCCGACAGGGTATTCATTTATCAGAACGGAAGATATATCAACGCCATTGGTGAGTCCGGCGAACTGGAGAGCCCGAGCGGCTTGTGCATCGACAAAAAGAACGAGCTGCTCTATGTTGTCGATTCGCGAAAGCACCTTGTCAACGCATATTCTCTCAGTCAGTACAAACTGGTCAGGACGATCGGCTCCCGGGGTGACGGGGACGGCAAATTCAATTTTCCCACGAATATTGCCGTTGATGCGGCGGGGAACATCTATGTTGTGGACACCGGAAATTTCAGGGTGCAGGTCTTTGATGCCGAGGGGAACTTCAAGCGGGCCTTTGGGAAACTCGGTGATACGCCTGGTTCGCTTGCACGGCCGAAGGGTATAGGCCTGGATGCCGAGGGGCATATCTATGTTGCTGATGCTGCATTTCAGAACTTCCAGATCTTCGACCAGGAAGGGAATATCCTCCTTTTTGTGGGTGAGAGCGGTTTTGGCCCGGGGAAATTCAACCTGCCTGCCGGCCTCACCATTGACCAGGATGACCGGATCTATGTCGTGGACCAGGTTCCCGGGTCGTTCCAGATATTCCAGTACCTGGGAGAAAAGTGGAAATCGAGGCAGCAGGGAAAATAAAGTCGTTTTTTCTCGATATTGTGTAAAAAAGGCCGTGATGCGTCATTACGCGAACAGACACCGACATCTTGCCACAGATTTAATGACATAGACATTGTGACATGCGGCTCATTGAAAATAAAGCATATTCTGTCCTGATTGTCAGCCGGGTGCATGCAGGTTATCAAATTGAGGTTATCATGATTACTTTGCACTATTTTTTTAAGTCTTCTGATAATCAACTGCGTGAATTCTCTCACCTTCTCATCAGAAGTGAGGCAAATAACATGCTTCAAGATCGGTTCAGGCTGCCTGAGACCCAGTCACAACAAGACAAAAGATTTGAAAACAATAGGTTGACAGCATTTCCGGAATTCAGCGCAGTTGGCACGCGAATTGCCTATATATATGCAGGACCTTAAGAATTAAGGTTGAATCGAGGTGGGAAAGGAGGAGAAATTCAAGGGGGCTTTTAGAGAGGATAAGAAAAATATCAGGTTTTATAGCATGCAGTATCTTTAGGTAAAGTAAACATTTTAAAAAATCTCATTTTAAGGAAGGGAAGATCATGAAGAAAGTCTTAATTCTCGTAGTTGCCTTAACGTTTGTAGTCTTCGCAACCTCAGCCTTTGCAACGATCGCAAACACGAAGCATAACCTTACCGCAGGCAGCGGTTTCACCCAGACGTCCGATCCTTCGGCAACGCTTTGCGGCTTCTGCCATCTCCCGCACGGCGGCAACACCTCCATTGCAGCACTGCCCCTTTGGGCTCGTTCCACGCCGGCACTTAATTATACTCCGTACGGCGCCGGCTCAACACTCAACGGCACGATCGTCGGTCAGCCCGGCACCTACTCCCTCACCTGCCTGAGCTGCCATGACGGCACCATCGGTCTCGGCACCATCGTGAAGAACGGTGTGACCTCGAGCTTTGCCATGACGACCACCCTGCCGGGCGGTCTTACCGCTGGCGGCGCATTCCAGGCCACCAACATTGACCCGACAAACGGCTATTCACCTTACATCGGCACTGACCTCCAGAACGACCACCCGGTCGGTTTTGAGTTCCCGCTTGCCGGTTATGGTGTAAACGGCGGCGTCCCGGGCATCAGCCTCTTGGTTAACAATTCCGGACTACAAGGCGCTGCTGAACTTGTCGGTTCAGTTTCCGGCGCTTCATACCCCGTGTTCCAGTATGCCACTGCTGTGGATGCCTTTGAGTGCGCAACCTGCCATGATCCGCACCTTGAGGACACCGGTTCCACCCAGACCAAGTTCCTCAGAGCTGCGAACGCGACACTCTGCCAGGACTGCCACGACACGAAGTAGTATTGACGGTATATGCAGCACAAAGGGTGGGGGGATGCCCCCACCCTTTTTTTATCGCTTTTAGATTATGCAGTGCAACGGGGAAAGGTGCAGGGCAGAGCATAATATGCGGCTCTCTCGGTTTCTATATTAGGAATTTTCGGGCTCGTCCCTCTGGAAGGTCATCCGCCGGCAAGAAAATTATTTGAGGGCAGGGAAGCAGCATTCAGTGCTTTGGGGCAAGCATCCTGACCCTAACTGCAGCAAGCCGGGGTATGTAGAAACACATAGTGATATTTGGCAGGCGAAATTTCTTTGTCGTGATCGTCAGGTAATGTAGTGAAAAATGCTTTGCATAGTGTATAATTTATAAATTTTTCCGCAGAAGAGGCAGCAAAGCCCTCGCAGGACAGAGATAGGGAGAAATATAAATAATGCAAGTAATCACGAAGATTCGTGCCTGCAGCCTGTGGTCTGCTGCATTCCTGATCATGGTCTTTCTAGTAGTTACATCTGTGGCATCTGCAGCCGAAAAGACGGTCGCACGGGTTGGTGATACGGCCATCACCGAGGCAGACCTGAGGGACGCCCTCGACCGCTACGTCCCGAGCGGCGCATTTCACGGAAGCATAGACCGCTCCCAGAAGGACGAATACCGTGTCGCTGCCCTGAATGATCTCATTGAGACTGAACTGCTTTACCGGGAGGCCCTCAAACGGGGCATCAAGCCGTCCGAAGAGGCAATCGAGGCGGTGATACAGCAGAACATCAAGCAGTTCGGCTCTGAAGAGAAGATGAACAAGGCGATGGAACAGAGGGGCTTTACCCTCGATATTCTCCGGGACAAGATCCGGAAGCATGACATGGCAGCCACACTCCTGAAGGAGCTTGCTGCCCAGAGCACCTGCACGGACGAGGAACTGCAGAAATATTATGAGGAGAACCGTGCTAAATACCGGAGGCCGGATAGCGTGCATCTGTACCATATCCTTATAAAAGTTGACCCCGGCGCGTCAGAGGAGGTATGGCAGGAGAAGAAGAAGCTTGCAGAGCAGCTCCTCGAGAAGATACGGGCAGGTGAGGATTTCGGCATCATCGCCTATCAATACTCTGAAGACCCTTACAAATTCAAGAGCGGAGACCTCGGCCTTGTCCATCGCGGAAGGCTTTCCCCCCAGGAGCTCGAGGAGGCAGCCTTCAGCCTCAAAGAGGGAGAGGTGAGCGGCGTGATCAGGACGATACACGGGTTTCACATCCTGAAGGCCGGGAGGAAGGAGATGGGGGGGACCAAGTCGTTTGAGGAAGTAAAGAGCAGGCTCAGAAAAGAGCTTGAGAAGACCCGTTATGAAGAAAACAAGAAGGTGCTTGTTGAAAGACTCAAGAAAGAATACCCCGTGGAGATTATACTGGAGCTTCCTCAGGGCAATAACGGCAGGTAAGTCCTGCCGTCTCGTCATCAGTCCAGCGTGCCGATGATGGGTATGCGTGTATGACGTCCTTCTCCTCAAGGGAGCATTGTATCACCACAAGGATTGCGATCTGTCTGTCCCGCGTCTGCTTCCCCGCACTTGCGCTGCTGCTCCTGGCGCCTCTTATGCGCTCCGGGACTGCAGAGGCCCTGGTTTCCTCACATCTGCCGAGAACCTTTCGACTTAATGGCGATTTGACGCTTTTCTACGACCGTTTCTGGGGTTCAGAACGTGACGCTATTGACCGTTTTGCCTATAGCCTCAACATGAACTTCCAAGGCTTTGTGGTCGATCCGCGGCTCATCCAGGTCAACCTGCACGGCAATTTTACCCAGGATTTCAGGGAAGAAGGAACCAGCACCATGGACGGGTTCGGCGCGATAGTCCGTTTCTTGACTGAGCCCCCCCGGAAGGGGGTCCTGAGATTTTTCCCCCAGCCCATAGAACTGCGGTATGCCTATTATTCCTACGAGCAGGGAGACAGTCAGGAATACGGGATCAGCATGTCATACCGGCTTGCCAAGCCGAAAAATGGAAACGGCAGGCTTCTCAACAACGGGAATGGTAATGGCAACGGCAACGGAAAAGAGAAGAAATTCACCTGGATCAGCCTGCCGAACCTCTATCTTGACTACAACAGGTATGAGACCACGACAGAATCGAACAAATACGTGAATGACCGACTCGACCTCAGGGCAGAGGCATTCCGTGAACACATGGACCTCTCTGCTGAATACCTCTATTACAAGAATACCCTGAACGGCGATGTGAGTGCGAAAACCCAGTACCTTGAGTTCCAGGCGAATTATCACCAGTACTGGAAAGAGACCGCCACCCGTCTGGACAGCACCAACATCTTATATTTTGAGAAGACCTTGGATCGAAAGACCGTATCATTCATGGACCGGACATACTGGGTTAAGAATTTCGGCCTGGACCTGAGGGATTCGGCAGTGGTGAGCGGGGGGGGGCGGTATTTTGATAATGAAACCAACAAGGAATATGGGCTGGATCTGAGCGCTTCCTATGGCAAATTCTTTTCCGAGCGGTTCAATACCTATACGACTGCGGGCGCCGATTATCTCAAGAACGACGAAGATACCCAGGTCGGCGAACAGGCCCAGTTCAACATGCAATACCGCCTTTCCAATATCTTCACCCTCACGGGCCAGGCTAATGCCGGCAACAGGGATGACGGCACGTTCTATGGGTTCAATGTGGGGCTCCTCTCCCGCAAGTTGATCTCGATCAACCCTGCCTATGAATACCGGCACGGTGATTTTGAGTCGGAAAAGACGACGGTCAATACGTTCTATCTCAATCTCTCTGC
Organism: Nitrospiraceae bacterium UBA6905; assembly: GCA_002451165.1. Classification (GTDB taxonomy): domain Bacteria; phylum Nitrospirota; class Thermodesulfovibrionia; order Thermodesulfovibrionales; family UBA6898; genus UBA6898. The sequence continues at coordinate 4,165 of DKBH01000108.1, read as the reverse complement.
CCCACTCTTCCGGCGCATGAGCTTTTTTTCGCAAAATTATTACCGGATCATTGATACCACGGACAATGCCGCGTCATCAAAGGAAAAGACGCTCAATCTCCAGGGCAACCTCTATTGGACGATTTCCCGGTATACGATCTCGGTTGGTGCCTCGCATATACGCACAACCTTCAGCGGCGATGAGACGGGAGATATCCTGACCGGGACCGTACACCGCGGCGATGGGAAAATCACTCTCACGACCATTAACGCGAACCTCTCAACGTACCTGGCGAGAGGAACGATGCTGAACGTATATGCCTACTATCAGAAGGAAAAGGACGCGCCTGCCCTGAAATCCATCTCGCCGACCCTTACCTGGCAGTGGCGCCAAATCACGCTCACCGCCCGCTATATTTTCAACAGCCGCGGCGATTCCCGCAACGATCACCGGCTTTTCCTCCGTCTGACCCGGAGGTTCGACAGCATATTCCGGCCCTTTTGGTAAAGGGGAGAAGGATGCCGAAATGCTGACGATCAACCACGGTACATATTCATCCGATGATCGGGAAAGGGTGACGGAACAGGTCCATGCGGCGGGAGATAAATTTGGCCCTTTGCTGACCCGTCTCTTCTGCATGAGAACAGGGTATTGCCTATCTTTTTGTCTCGTGACGGTCGTTCTCATCTCTTGCACGTCGCAAAGGGCAGTGATAGACCGGTCTGCCATGGAAAAGATACTCTGGCCGGGACCGCCGGAAAAACCGCGCATCTCGTATCTCTGGAATGTCTCGCTGCTTTCCGGCAGTGAGGGGAGTCGGGCTGCGAGTTTTCTTGCCGGCGAAGATGACGCCACCGACCCACGAACTTCCGAGAGATTGCTGAGGCCCTACAGCATCTTCGTTGATGAGCAGGGGGTGCTGTATATCACCGATCCGGGGGCGTACCGGATAACGATCATTGACCTGAAGAGCAATGATGCCCGGAACATCCTCGATGCCGGAACGCAGGAATTCCTTTCACCGATAGGCATCGTTGCATTTCAGGGGAAGGTATATGTGAGTGATTCATTGCTGAACAAAGTCTTTATCTTCGACGCAGAAGGCAGGCTCGTGGGGGAGTTGCAGGGAGAATTCAAACGGCCGACCTCACTTGCGCTCGACAGGGCGCGCGGCAGGATCTACGTGACCGATACCCTTGCCCATGTCATATACCAGTATGATCCTGAGGGGAGGCGGCTTAATGCACTGGGCAGGAACGGCTCTGAAGCAGGTGAATTCAACTTCCCGACGCATATCTGGATCGACAGAGCAGGTAAGCTCTACGTCACGGATGCCATGAACTTCAGGATACAGATATTCTCACCTGCCGGTGTATACGAGGGAAGTATCGGCATGCTCGGCGATGCCTATGGAGACCTCGAGAAGCCAAAAGGGGTAGCCGTTGACAGCGACGGGAATGTCTATGTTGTGGATGCGATAAAGGATATGGTGAAGATATTCAGCAGGGAGGGAAAGTTGTTGCTTTTTTTTGGCCAGCAGGGGCGCGATTTTGGACAATTCTGGCTCCCTTCTGGTATTTTTATAGATGAGAAGGATCAGATATATGTCGCTGACACTTACAACAGCAGGGTACAGGTGTTCAGGTACCTTGGGAATAAGTAGATGTGCCTTCTTCCGGAAGTGATTGTTCTCTGCAGGGATAAGCACGCATGAGTCGAAGATTGTCCATTACAGGGTGTATCATCTGCATCACGGTCATAATCAGCGTATCTGCAGTGCAAGCAGGGATCGCCACGACAAAGCATAACCTGTCCACGTCCGGCCCTGGTCCGATCAAGGCGGCGACAGAGCAGCGGGTCTGTGTATTCTGCCATACGCCGCATCGTGCCATAGCAGATGTGGCGGGGATCGGTGTCCCGCTCTGGAATCATACCCTGAGCGTGGCATCATACCAACTCTTCAGCAGCGCAACGCTCTTAAGCCCGACGAGCCCCATTATCCAGCCTGACGGGAGCTCGCGGCTTTGTCTGAGCTGCCACGATGGGACGGTCGCCATCGGCTCGGTGGTCAACACCGGAACTACCTTAAGCTCCCTCACCTTGATCAACACCGCTCCTGGCGGCGTCATGCCGGAGGGTATCAATAATGTCGGCACTGACCTGAGCGGTGACCACCCGATATCCATAGAGCTGAACAGCGCCCTGATCGACGATAAAGCGCAGCAGTGCGACAGCGGCCTGGTATCATTCAAGGTCTGCAGCCCCCCTGCCGGGTCGCCGGTGCATCTCGAAAAGACGAACAACAGGTATGGCGCCGGTGCTGCTACGGGTATGGGTGTGCAGTGCGGCTCCTGCCACGACCCGCACGAAGACCCCGTCCCCGGCGTAACAGTCTTCCTCAGGGCCGGGGACAGGACGAATCATGACGAGCTGTGCAATGCCTGTCATATAGCTGATTGCGCGGCAGCCTGCCCATGATCCATTTCGGGGACCTCGTTGCCGTGACCCAAGAACGCCCTGCAGAGAGGTTCGCTCTTGATAGGGCATACCTCCTGCTTATTTCTCTTATCTGTTTCTCGTGGACCTGTTGCTTTTGGCTGGCGGCTTCGTCCTCATCTGCCGGCGTGCCAACGCACCTTGATAAGACGAAAGTCAAGATGGAATGCAGCGAATGCCACAAGGGTCACGGCAAAAGGGGCACGACCATGCTTGCCAAGACAAAGGATGAATTCTGTTTCCAGTGCCACAGCATGTCGGGAAAAGCGAGCGATATATACAGTCAGCTGTCCAAGCGGTCAAATCACCGGATTCTTGAAACATCCCGTTACCACGTGCCGGGAGAGCAATTGCCCGCGAAAGACGTGGCAGCACCGAGACATGCATCGTGCTATGACTGTCACAATGTCCATAAATCGGAGAAGGATGCTCAACTTAAAGGAATACGGGGTTACGCAGGAAAGGGAGCAAAGCCCCGAAAGATGACCAAGGAGTACGAAGTCTGCTATAACTGCCACGCAGACAGTGCCAACCTCGGGAGTGACGAGCTGGATGTATCGCGTGATTTTGATCCTGCAAATCCTTCCTACCATCCCATCGAGACGTACGGAAGGAACTCCTTTGTCCCGAGTCTCCGCAGAGAATACAGGAAGTCCAGCCTGATCGACTGTTCAGACTGTCACGGCAATGATGATCCGTCAGGCCCCAAAGGGCCTCATGGATCGATCTATGAGCCGATCCTGAGGTATCACTATGTCCGCACGCAGGGGGCGGAAAGTCCGAGGGCCTACGAGCTCTGCTATGCCTGTCACGAGCGGAGGAGTATCATCGGTGATGAGAGCTTCAAGGCGCACAAGGTCCATATAGTCTACCGCCAGATATCCTGTGCCCAATGTCATGACGCACATGGGAGCAAATATGAGCCTGCGCTCATCAATTTTGACAGGGCAGCGGTTTTTCCGAATTCCCTGGGTGAACTTATCATGCTGCCGACGGTTCAGGGTCGTCCGAGATGCGCTCTTTCCTGCCACGTTAATGGCGTTATGTACGAGCACAAGCTCAACAGGAATCTCGTTTATACCGTAAACGGGCGCATTCTTTCTGAATGGTAGTTCCGTGCCTTCCCGTCTCTGTTTGGCTATTTTAAAAATTATATATATAAAATAAAATATTCTTGACATTTGAGCAGAATCTTGGCAAAAATATACATCTTTTTTAGCTGTTATAATATAAATAATCTGTTATTATATAAATTAAGTTAAGTAAGAATCGGCGCTTGTGTCAAACAACACAGTTTGTGCAGAAATCCTCAGGCCGTTTCTTGGCTGCCTGTATCGAAAGAACAGGAATATCGATTCGTGCGCATCCGTGAAAAAGGTTTCGGGCATGTTTTTTTAAATTTTTCTTTATAAAACAAGCATGAATAAAAAAGTCATAATAATTGAAGAGTTGCTGCAAATGAGGCATGAGATTTGCTTAAAAAAAGTTGGATTTTTCTAAAGTGAGGTCCAGAAGCCATCGAACCTAATGATGCAGAAAGGTCTAATATGTTCAGCAAGGGGGCAACAATTATGGCAGTGAAAGGCATGATAAGAAAGGTGTTGGGGGTGGCGGTCTTCATCGGCATGCTCGGTTCAGCAGGGCCTGCGCAGGTGCGGGCAGCAGTACTTCCCGATGTGCAGCAGCTGA
>DKBH01000033.1 GCA_002451165.1 Nitrospiraceae bacterium UBA6905 | reverse complement strand
AAAGGCTATCTTGCCCATCAGGACCATTCTTCCGACTTTCGCATAAGGCGGTATGGGGTAAGCATAGAGAATATTGAGACAATTGCGGTGCCATCAATTACGCCTGTCGGCGAGAACGTCATAATTCTTGACGAGATCGGCAAGATGGAATGTTTTTCCGAATCATTTAAACGGGCAGCACTAACAGCGCTCGATTCATGCAATCCGGTTATCGGCACTATTACGTTAGGCGGCGACGAATTTATCATGAGGATAAAAAGCAGGGATGACATCCAGATACATGAAGTCACCCCGGACAACAGGGATCTGCTGCCGGCAATGATAGTAAAGATCCTCACAGAGCTTCTGGCGTCATAAAGACGTTTTCCCCGATGGCTATTCTTTACTGCGCAGGCTTGATTGAGGATTGCACCTGCAAGAAAGCTAAATAGCCAGCGGCAATACCCCAAAAACTTCAGGGAAATACGCTCATGATATACTTAATCATGAAAGGACCTATTATCGCAGTAACGTTATTTTTTCTTGCTGGTTGCGCTTCACTGCCGACGCATTTTATTTCTCTTGATCAACAGACATCTGCAGATCTTGAGGCAGTCCTCAGGAAGATTGAAAATGAGCGGGTCATATTTATCGGTGAAATACACGGGACGCCGAGTATCCATCTTCTTCAGTTAGAAATTATAAAGTATCTGCATAAAAGGGGTAAGCAGGTAGCTGTCGCGCTTGAGGCATTTCCCGAAAGTAAGCAGGAGATATTCAACAAATGGATCGGGAGAATACTTGACGAATACGCTTTTGAGAGAATATATAAAGAGACGTGGGCTATTCCCTATGAGTATTATAAAGAAATACTGGAATATGCGCGCGAGGAGCACATTCCTCTTGTTGCCATCAATGCGGAGAACGCGCTGATAGGAGCCGTTTCGAAATACGGCCTGCGTGAAATCTCCCAAGAGTTTCTGCATGAAATCAAATTTACTGCATGCGCGACTGATGCCCAGTATAAAGAGATTATCGACAGGACCTATCATGCATCGCAGTTCCCTTTTCTTTGCGATGGACAGCGTCTCCGTGATGCCGTTATGGCATTCAACATTGCACATGCCGTAAGAGGCAATAATATCACCATCGTCGTTCTGCTAGGGGCAACGCATGCCATGAAGATAGCAGTGCCGCGCATGCTCCAGCGTCATAGTGCAGCTAGCTCTACGGTGCTTATGCCTGGAACGGGTAGGCGTATGATCGGGAGAACCCCGGATAAGCTTATCGCTGACTATATCTGGGATTGATACCGCGGTATTGCGTTGTGCACAAGAGGTAGGGAGGCTCGCAGATGCAGGGCATGACACCATAATGTTCATTTCAGGTGAAATTGGCGGGAGAAATCGATAAAATAAAGACGTGAATGGTTTCCTGTGCATTCCCTGCAAGCGACTGCGTGAACGGTAATATATTTTAAGGAGAATATTATGAAAAAACACATTGGTTGGTTTCTTGATCTCTATCATAATGGACAACTGGACCTGGATCCTCCCTACCAGAGGAGAAGCGTCTGGACACTAAAGGACAGAAAATTTTTTCTCGATTCCATTTTTCGAAACTATCCCTGCCCTGCGGTTTTTCTTCATAAAGAGGCAGATCACGATGCCGGGAAGATGATCTACCGTGTCATTGACGGCAAGCAGCGCATCGAGTCCATCATTCTGTTCAACCAGAACGCATTTGCCATCGATCCTGCCTATGGGCATCCGCGCCTGGATGGCAAGAAATGGAAGGCGATCGAAGGCGAGATGGATCTCAAGGAACAATTTCTCAACTATCCCCTGACGGTCGAATACATTGAAAGCAATGACAAGCATTTTATTAATGAAATATTCGACCGTCTGAACAGAACCTCGAGAAAACTGGAACGGCAGGAACTCAGGCATGCGAAGTATGATGGCTGGTTCATCTCCGTTGCGGAAACAGAGGCTGAAAAAGAAGAGTGGGAACGACTCGGCGTGGTCACGAAGGCAAGGATGAGGCGGATGAAGGATGTGCAATGCATATCCGAGCTCCTTATGGTCCTTCTGAAAAATGAGATTTCCGGATACAATCAAGATGCGCTTGATGCTATGTATGCAGAATATGATCTGCCCTCAGAAACGTTTCCGGATTTCAATGACAGCGATTTTCAGCACAAGCTCGACCTTACCAAAGGTTTCATTATTCAAATGCAGTATCACAATTCCGCTGTTACAAAATATGTCAGGGGCTTCTCGGATTTTTACACCTTATGGTCTTTTGTTGCACTCAACCAAGATCGTCTGACTTCTCCGGAGGTTACCGCTTCCCGCTATGCGGCATTTATGAGTAACGTGATAGCATTAGCGAAAACGAAAGATATCAACCTGGTGCACGACTTTGAAAACGACGTTTACGTATATCTAAAGAACTCTGCGCAGTCGAGCGCGGAACATCTGCAAAGGCAAAACAGGAATAGAATTCTCGAAAACGCTCTTTTGAAAGGTTCAGCTTCTGATCGCATGCTGAACACAGATGATAGTGACAGCACGCCTTCTCTGGCAACCGCATAGGTTCTGTTGTGGAAATTATATTACTTGTGACAGAGATAATCGGCAGCGCAGCAATGGCATGAACGCACCTCAACAAATTACGGCGAGGGTTATGGGCAAAGCCTTCTTTTGCTCTTAGTTAATGTATAGCAGGATGAAATTCAGCTCAGCAGTATTAAGGATGAGGACATGAGGAAGATAACAATAGCACTGTTTTTTATATTGCTGGTAAACCTTCATGGCTGCCTCTTAACTAAGGTTGCAACTGTTCCCATGAGGGTGACCGGGGCTGTTATATCGGTTGTGCCTGTTGTCGGAAATTCCGCAGATAATATGATTGACGGAGCCGCGGACATCGTTGATGAAGTTCCCCTGTGAATGACCATAGAGACTTTCAGCAAAGGACATGATATGTTGATGAGCGATGACCCAGCGAACGCTTATGGTATTCAGCAGACGGGGAATTTTCCTTCGGAAAGCTTACGGCAGAAATCAGCAATATGAGAAAATTCCTTTTCGATAATGCGGGAGATCTCGACTGACCTGTCCTTCAGCTTCAGGCCTTTGCTCAGGAGCACCTGTGCAGATGCCATCTGGGGCGTGCTGACCGGCGAGCCTATTCTGCTTAACAAAAGAACATAGACCTCCTCTATGCCTCCAATATTCCTGTAGATTTTTTCTGCAGTTTTATGCGCAAGAACGTTATATATTTTGCCCACATGGCTTACGGGATTCTTACCTGCAGCAGCTTCTGTGCCTAACGGCCTGTTCAGCGATATCAGCCCGTTGACACGGTTTCCCCTTCCTACCTGACCCGAGTCTGCGCTATCCGCAGAGGTGCCGAGAAGACTGAGGTAGGTGCCGCCAAGACCTCGTCCTTCCTTATCAAGAGCATTAATATGCAGGTCAACAGCACTAAAGTCCCCTTTTCTTGTCAGAAACTTTCTGATCTCCTTTTGGATATCTTTTTTCCGCGCAAAATATTCTTTCTCTGATTGAATGAACTGCGAGATGAGCGGCATGGCGACGGTAAGAGAGACTGTCCTGCCTGTTCGCAGACCCATGACCTTAATATCTTCGCCGGTTTCCGGGAATCTGCTTTTGAATCGGGGAGAATTCAAATAGCGTTCAAGCCCCAGGACGATCTTTTCAGTCGAAGACAGGGGGTAATAGCCAATAAGCGCAGAGGTATCATTTGCCTCCCTTGCCTTGCCGGATCTCTGAAAGATGTCAGTGAGTTCTTCTGAGCCGGGAGCAAGAACGGAATGATATCTGACATGTTTTTCAGGATCGACAAAGCGAAGGTTTTCGCTGAGCCATTGTTTGGCTGTCTTTATGGCAATGCTGTTGACGGGGATTGTCTTTCCCCCTGCTTGAAACGTTGCACGGTCACCGACAAACAGTTCCATGGGCTTTGTCATCCTCCCGCCACCAAACCGGGTGACTGCGCTTCCTGCTGAGAGCAGACCCTTATCGATGTTGTGGTGGAGCACGACACCACAATGCTTCTTGTATTCGCGGGAAAGGGCACAGGAAATCGCTTCCATGATTGAGTCACAGATTGTGTCCGGGTGTCCAATGCCCTTTCTCTCTACAATCTCAACTCGGTGGGCTGAGACTGACTCTCCTCTCAAGGGTTCAACGATAATCATAGCTTGATTGTATCAGTGGATGAAGCGGGCGGCAAGACGAAAAAGGGCAGGATCATAGTCCTGCCCTTCGGGACTATCCGATCCTTAATTCACTTTCTGTATATCGGGAACACAGGTGCATTTCCGGCGCTCCTTGACATCGTGCCACAATTACAGGTTTCGCCGCAGTTGCAGGCATATATCTCATCACCTGCCTTGAGTTTCATCTTTGATTTCAGGTCTGCATATGCCACGGCAATAAGCCCCAAAGCCAGCACTATGCCCACGGCGTCTTCGATCCCTCGAATACTAGACACATTATCCCAATGCCGGCGATAGCCCTGATGATTCTTTCAGTCTTGCCGATATTCCTCTTCATGTGCTTCTCCTCCTTACGTTGTCCTGTGAGTATAGTTAAGGGAAATAGCTGCATGAAGTATGCGACTAAGTCACAGAAGTACCTGTTTCTTTAGGTTGTGTGTTGCCTGCTAAAACAGGTAAAATATAAAAAGTAGTTACAGAGTTTTTTAACTTCTTGATGAGATCGAACTATCCAAGGATAATCATTGCAGGTGAGAGAGGGGGAGCAGGAAAGACCACTGTTTCGCTTGGTGTCATCTCCGCCTTAAAGAAACGGGGTCGTTCAATCGTTCCTTACAAAAAGGGGCCTGATTATATTGATGCTGGTTGGCTTTCGTCTGCTTCAGGGCATCCCTGCTATAACCTTGACCCTTTCCTTGTAACGAAAGAAAAGATTCTTTCTTCCTTTATCGGGCATTTTGGTAATGCTGAGTGTGCGGTCATTGAGGGCAACCGCGGGCTCTATGACGGCATGGATGCAGAAGGCACATACAGCACTGCAGAGCTCGCCAAGACGCTGCGGGCGCCGGTAATCCTTGTGCTTGACTGCACCAAGGTGACAAGGACCGCCGCGGCTATGCTCCTTGGCATGATGAAGTTCGATCCGAAGGTAAAGATATGCGGGGTTATTCTGAACCAGGTTGCAGGCCTGAGGCATGAGAAGGTAATCAGGGAGGCGATACGGAAATACTGTAAGATCCCGGTTGTTGGCGCTATACCAAAACTCCGCGGAGAACAGTTTTCGGAGAGACATATGGGCCTTACCCCGTTTCAGGAGCATCCCGAAGTTAAGAAGGCGGTTGCCCATACTGCTCACATTGCCGAGAAATATCTGGACCTTGTAACGCTATGGCGAATTGCAAAATCGGCGCCATCATTGCATGCTATGCGAAAAACTGACGGCAAATGGCCAAAAACAAAGGCTTTTTCCCCAGCTACCCCTTCCCGTCTGCCTGCTGTAAGGATCGGCATCATCCGCGACTCAGCATTTCAGTTCTACTACCCAGAGAATTTCGAGGAACTGGAAAAGAGGGGTGCAAAGCTCATTGAAGTCAGTGCGTTAAAGGCAACGAAGCTCCCGGATATCGATGCCCTCTATATAGGCGGCGGTTTTCCCGAGACCCATGCAATTGCGCTCGCGAAAAACAGGATATTCAGAACCGCAGTGAAAGAGGCGGTCGATAAGGGTCTCCCTGTCTATGCAGAGTGCGGAGGCCTTATGTACCTCGGAGAGGCGCTGGTGCTCGGCAACAGAACTTATGCCATGGCAGGTATATTCCCTCTCAGGTTCAGCCTGGAGAAGAAGCCCCAGGCCCATGGCTATACAATTGCGAGAATTGAGAGAGCAAACCCTTTCTATAAACGGGGTACTGTTCTGAAGGGCCATGAGTTTCACTATTCAGCAGTCTGTCTTTCCAAAAAGCCTTTGAAGATGCAGTTCGCCTTTAAAATGGAGCGCGGAGAGGGCATTACGGCTCAGCGGGATGGTATCTGCTTCAAGAATGTGTTGGCAACCTATACCCACATTCATGCACTCGGTTCCCCTGAATGGGCCGAGGGTATGGTACAGATGGCAAAAGAATACAGTAGAGGCAGGAGATGATGCAGAAATCAGAGATCAGAGAACTATTAAGCTCCTACAACCTTCAACCTGTCGTCGAGGCAGCGAAGAAAGACCGCAGCATCATCAGGATGCTGATATCGCTGGTCTATGATAAGGAAGATGTACAGAGCTGGCGTGCGATAGAGTCAATTGGTCTTGTTTCAGGAGAGATTGCTGAGACGAATACCGATGTAGTCAGGAACCTGAGCCAGCGCTTCCTCTGGATGCTGAGGGAAGAGTCGGGTAATGGTCCCGGGAGTGCTCCCGAGATGCTTGGTGAGATAGTAAGAAACAGCCCGGATGCTTTTGCTGATATAGGGCAAGTACTTACGTCATTCCATGACGAGAAGATGCTCAGGAGAGGAGTGATGAGGGCCATTTGGAGGATCTGCGATAAGCGGCCTGACCTGCTGAGCATTACAGATGAGCTCATGGAACAGAAGTTATACCTTTATGATGAGGATGGTGTCGTACGGGCCTATGCCCTGATGATAGTAGGGACCCTAGGCCTGAAAGACTTTTTGCCGGTTATGCAGGAACTCAGGAATGACCAAAGTCCTGTCAGTTTTTATGACAAGGGAAAGTTTACACAAACGACGGTTGCCGCGATCGCAAACAAGGTATATGCCGGGTTGTCCGGCAGGGAGAGCTGATTTATGATATATGCAGGAAGAAGTGACAACATCCTCAGATGTCCGTTCTGTGAACGACCGCTCGGAGCCCTTGAGGAGATCATGACAAAGTTCGGGAATGTTGTTAGCGGGGGGAAGTGCGATTGCGGTGCTGCCTATGTGTATGACGGGTCTGGCCACAATGTGGGCGACGCATATGTGGATGGTCTTACCCTTGCCTGTGACGGAGATCTGGACAAGGCATGGTCTATGACGCCCGGGGACGACTATGAAGTAAAGGAGTTTTTCTATGACCAGAGAAAAAACCGTTTCAGCACGGAAACGGTTGGGAGAGGGCGGCGCGCAGCGGTTTATCTTTTTGTAAAAGTGAAAAAATAGGGTCTTGGTGTTTTTTCGCAGGAAATTCTCAAATATAGTTATGTGAGGAGTTTCGATTTTTTATAATCCTGTCATTAAAAAATAAAGAACAATGATTTGTTAATAAGATTTTTTTATTTGACCGGAGACCGTTTTCTGTATTACTGTTTATAGCTCGTTAGAACTGCGTCTGTGAAGCAAGCATTCATGATGTTGGGAGCAATTCCCTTCGAATGTATATTTGAACCTATTGTGAAAGGGGGAAGTAACATGGCAACAATGGATTTTTCGGGAAAGTCAATCGAGGTGGACGACGATGGTTATCTGCTGAACCTAGATGATTGGACAAAGGAGCTTGCAGATCATCTTGCAAGCCTGGACGGCGTGTCCCTAACGCCTGCACACTGGGAGGTTATCAACTTCCTCCGCGACTATTACAAGCAGTACCAGATCGCGCCGATGATCAAGATCCTCGTTAAAGAGATAGGAAAGGCAATGGGTCCGGAAAAAGGCAACACCAAGTACCTGTATGAGCTGTATCCGGGCGGCCCTGCAAAACAGGCTTGTAAATACGCAGGGCTTCCGAAACCTACGGGCTGCGTATAGCCCTTTGGCTGTAAATGCGGGGAATCAAAACAGTACCCCATGGAATATTCTCTGGGGTACTGTTTTTTATCATGCTTCTGCAGTAGGCGTATCAGTTTCTCACTATACAGGTTCTCATGCCACAGGATTTGGGGGAGATTGTTGTAACAGATGAGCCTGAAGAATATCCTTTCGGAAAAAAAAGATGAGCTTCTTGCAGCCTGGTTTGACAGGATCCTTGATACTTATCCTGCCGAAACTGCTAAGTTCCTGAAAAACCAGAAAGACAGGTTTGCTAATCCGGTTGGACAAGCCATCCACAAAGGGATAGGCGATATTTTCCAAGAACTGCTCCAGGATGGCGATGTTGAAAAATTTTCGGGCTTTCTCGATAACATCATCAGGGTAAGAGCTGTTCAGGAATTTTCCGCTTCGCAGGCTGTAGCCTTTATCTTTTTCCTGAAAAGCGTTATCAGAGATGGTCTTACGGAGACACCGTTAACGCCGGAGCTTTACGATGAACTGGCGACCCTCGAATCACAGATCGATTCGCTTGCTCTCATAGCCTTTGATATCTTCATGGAGTGCAGGGAAAAACTGTACGATATAAAGGCTAATGAGATGAAGAACATGACATACCGGCTCCTTCAGCGTGCGAATATGGTTACGGAAAGTAAGGATGCAGAAAAAGAAACCAATTTTATCGCAATACACAAGAAAGAGGTAAACACATGAAAACCGTACTACCCTTCATTGCAGTTGTGATCCTCGTACTGCTTCCATTGTTTGGGGTGACGGTGGCACATCAGACAGAGATTTTCTTTGGGGTCGTCGTGCCCTATACTGCGGTGGCGGTATTCGTGTTTGGCTTCATCTACCGCATCCTGCATTGGGGAAAATCTCCCGTGCCATTTTGCATCCCGACGACGTGCGGGCAGCAGAAATCTCTCCCGTGGATTAAGCAGGATAAGCTTGAAAACCCTGTGACCACGATGCAGGTCGTGGGAAGAATGCTTCTTGAAGTGTTGGTCTTCCGGTCCCTCTTCAGGAACATGAAGACGGAGATGAAAGAAGGAAAGGCAGTCTACGGGTCGGAGAAGCTGCTTTGGCTTGCAGGGCTGGCATTTCACTGGTCCTTCCTGTTCATTTTTGTGCGGCACTACCGCTTTTTTGTGCAGGATGTGCCGACGGTAATTCAGATGATGGAGGGAGTGGACAGCTTCTTCCAGATTGGCGCCCCGCTCTTCTATATGACCGATGCGGTGATCCTGGGTGCAGTTACATTCCTCCTCGTACGGAGGGTCTATCTTCCGCAAATAAAATACATATCCCTTGCTGCGGATTTCTTTCCGCTCTTTCTGATCCTGGCTATCGCGATATCGGGCATCCTTATGAGATATTTCTTCAAGGTGCATATTGTTGGCGTCAAGCAGTTTGCCATGGGTTTGGTGAGCCTGAATCCGACCATTCCGCAGGGCCTCGGGGCCATATTTTATGTACACCTTTTCCTTATTTGCATGCTCCTGATGTACTTTCCTTTCAGTAAGCTGATGCATATGGGCGGGGTCTTTTTGAGCCCGACCAGGAATATGGCTAACGACAGCAGAATAGTTCGGTACATCAATCCCTGGAACTATCCTGTGCATGTGCACACCTATGAAGAGTATGAAGATGATTTCCGGGAGAAGATGAAAAAGGCCGGGCTGCCGGTCGAGAAGGAGTAATTATGGCAAAACTACCAAAACCTGAAGAACTCTTGCAAATAAACTACAATCCTCCGCCGTCAGAAGATTGGATGGACAGACCGGTCGAGCTCAAGCAGGGTAATTTCTGTTGGGGAGCGAAAGGGAAGAACCTTGCCGCAGTAGAGTTTCCGAATGCCCGGGACTGGACCCCGGTCGAGGCAGACTGGAAGCTACCGAAAGATTGGGAAGGTACCGTTCTTGAGGCTATGGCTGATCGGCTTTCAAAATACCGCTCATTTAAAGTCTTTATGGATATATGTGTCAGATGCGGCGCCTGTGCAGATAAATGCCATTTCTTTATCGGGGGCGGCGACCCGAAGAATATGCCGGTTCTCAGGGCAGAGCTTCTGCGTTCGGTTTACCGGAAATACTTTACCACCGCAGGCAAGTACCTCGGCAAGCTGGCTGGTGCCCGCGAGCTCAACACCAATGTGCTCAAGGAATGGTGGTACTACTTTTATCAGTGTACGGAATGCAGGCGCTGTTCGGTCTTCTGTCCCTATGGCATCGACACAGCGGAAATCACGATGATGGCCAGAGAGTTCACTAATCTCCTCGGTCTGAACACGGACTGGATATCCGGACCGGTGGCAAACTGCTACATGAAGGGCAATCACCTNNCCTTCGGGAGACCTTTTTGCAGACCCCGGGACATTCACCGCAATGGGGTACATGATGCTCTTCCATGAGCTGGGGATTGACTACACCTGGTCGACCTATGCATCAGAAGGCGGCAACTTCGGTTTCTTTACCTCAAATGAGATGGCAAAAAGACTGAATGCCAAGATATACGCCGAGGCAAAGAGGCTGGGCGTGAAATATATCATCGGCGGAGAATGCGGCCATATGTGGCGGGTC